>JBBRSX010000117.1:0-20865 GCA_038244925.1 Hyphomicrobiales bacterium
ACCCGAGCAGATAGCCGGTTGGCCGAAGAGAACGCATCCTGAGGACGAGTATAATCAGGTGTCACACGAGACCATCTATCGCAGCCTGTTTGTTCAAGCGCGCGGCGTGCTCAAGAAAGAGCTGCTTCGCCATCTTCGATCGAAGCGCTCGATGCGTCGCTCCAGACCGGTTGATCCGAATGGCGATAGACGGGGACATATGAAGGATGCCGTCTCAATCCGTCAGCGACCGGCGGCGGTTGAAGATCGAGCGGTACCTGGTCACTGGGAGGGCGATCTGTTGTCCGGGCCGAACAACACCTACATCGCGACCTTGGTCGAACGTCATACCCGTTACGTGATGTTGGCCAAAGTAGCAGGCAAGGACACTCGGACTGTAGTCAACGCGCTCATCAAACAGTCGAAGAAGCTACCAAAAGAGCTGTACAAATCCCTGACCTGGGACCGGGGCAAGGAACTTACGGATCACCGTCGCTTTACGTTGGCGACCAAAATCGACGTCTATTTTTGTGATCCGCAAAGTCCGTGGCAACGCGGCTCGAACGAGAATACCAATGGCCTGCTGAGACAATACTTTCCAAAGGGCACCGACTTGTCGGTGCATTCGCAAGCCCATCTGAACAAAGTGGCTCGTCAGCTAAACGAGCGACCACGTGAGACCTTGCAATTTGAAACGCCAGCAGAGAGATTTAATGCCTGTGTTGCGTCGACCGGTTGAGCCGGCACCTCGAAAGCAGACACCAGTCGAACAGGTCGGCATGTCCGTTAAGTGCCAATAGCAGGCTTGCAGAAGCAAACAGTCCGCGTTCTATTTTGCTAACCGGGAAAAGCTGTCGGACAGGGCTAGATTTGGAACGAGTGGACAATTTTCGGGCGCACGCTCATCGACAGGGCGACTATTGTCGAGCACGGGGTATTGCACATGAAAGCGAATGTCCCCTGCAATTGACGGGATCAGCCCGGTGTAGAAATTGCCCGGCCCCGTCAAAAGTGCAACGACATACGTCGTACGAAAGAACGGTAAAAGAGGGTGGAAGAGGCCCAGCCGATTGACACTCAGGTAGTAAGTAAAACTGACAAACCCGCCCGTACTGGCAACCGTTTCGTAAGGCGCCGGTCGCATATCGTTGGTGTTTCGATATTGAGCCCCAAACGAACGAAGTAACGCGTGGAACGCGGCCACTCTTTCGTAAACGGACGGGTTACCATCAATCATCTTTTCAAATAGCTCATCGAAACGAGCCGATGCTTCGTGATCATCCCACGAAAACCTGCCGGGGGTCTTTGATGACAGCACTGTTGCCTGTTGCAAGTAAGCGCGATACCGCTCGTTAGACACTGGGCCAAACGTGCATTGGTCCTGTTCGCCATTCGCCATATACGTGAGCAGGACGGGTACGCAGTATACTCCCGCGATGCCCAGCAAAACTGACAGTCCGAGCCACTTTCTCAATTTCGTACCCGTCACTCGCTATTTGTGAACATGCCCTAGCCAAGCTACTTGAATGACACGACACGCTTGAAAAATCATTCGCCTTAATGGTTGCAAACATCATCCTGCCGTTAACGTTTCTTTGGCCGATGTCCGCTGTGGGTCAAAAGCGCAAGTCGCCGTTGGCCCGAGCCACTTCTGCTTCGTCTCCGATACCGGACATCCTCGGGGCGCACTCGGCATGTCGGAAAGTGCCAGCAGCCGACGTAAGTCGACTGCCCCGATCACTCCGTACAGGTTATCATGGCTAGAAATTTCGCAAGACTAGTCTGAGGAGATTGCGATGAGGCCACTGTTGATACTGCTTATGACTTTAACTTCTGCGGCCGCTGGAGAGCTGCGGTGTCCGACCGACCAGCAAATTCCACAAGCATCGTTTAGTCTGGATAGTCGGGAATGGAGTTTTCAGCCAAGCCCAGGGCTTCGTTATGTCAAAGTGATGCATGGCGACGAAGCACGAGGTCGCAGTTCCGTGATTTGCGGACGAGGAACTGGCGAGTACTACACTCCAACTCGCGGCAAACACTGTCGGTTCGCCAGAGACCAGATTTCGAAGTTTGAAACGCAGGATTTCTCTCATGGTCGACTTGAGAAATGCGAACTTCCAAATGTTCCCCCGCCTAGTATTACGAATTCTCCGGGCACATCAGGGTGGGTACACGTTACCAACGACAGCTACTGCGTAGTCGTGTGCGACGACTGAGCTGGGAGATTGCTGGAAGAAATGCGCTGAACGTCCGCTACGGGTCCAGACTGTGTGAAAACTCGCAAACTCGATTTGGCCGCAGAAGCTTCTTTTCGATTTCGCCGCTACCAAAGAATATTGTATTTGGCGTTATCTATCAGAAGAAGCGAATTGAGAAAAACCATTCTGCGCACTTCACCCTCCAGCGAGTTTTCACACAGCCACGGTCATTAGCAGACAAGGCCGATCCCGGCCGTAGAGGTCCGCTTGCCCCGCGACAGCGGACATCGGCTATCGCGGCCTTTGATGTGCTTCTCAGACGATTTTATGAGTACGCGCCCTAATCGATCGCCGCGATCGCCTCGATCTCGATCAACCAGCCCGGCCGGGCGAGGCGCGTAACGAACACCAGCGTGCTCGCCGGCGGTTTCGCTTTATCGACGTAGCGGTCGCGGACCGCGCGCAACTTCGGCACCTCGGCCTGGTCGACTTCGGCCACGATGTAGACGTTAAGCTTGACGATATCGGCCATGGCAGCGCCAGCCGCCTCGATCCCGAGCTTGATGTTGCGGAACACCTGCTCGGCCTGGGCCTCGAAATCACCCTCGCCGACCAGTTTGCCGGACGCGTCGCTCGACACTTGCCCCGCCAGATAGATCAACGTGCCTTTGTTGACCTTGGCGACATGCGAGTAGCCGACCGGCGGCGGCAGCGTCGCCGGACTGAAAATCTCCTTGCTCATCCTGATCTCCCTTTATTTCTGAGGCTCGCGAGCATAGCACGCGCTCCTCGCGGTCTCACTCCGCGGCGGCAAGCTTCCGTTCCTCCGGAAACGGCCCGAGCACGCGCTCGACCAGCGTGGAGTCGCAATATTCCTTGATCTGTTTGATCCTGCCGTCCTCGATACGGTAGACCATGCAATACTGGTTGTCATAACGAACACCGGCCTTGGTGACGTTGTCGCCACGGGCCTCGACCACGACGTAATCGCCTTCGGCGATGAAGTTGAACGCGACCGTGCGCGGCCGGATCGCGAAGAACGAGCGGAAATGGCCCATCAGGCCGTTCTGGATCGCCTCACGCCCGCGAAATTCGTGCGACCAGGAATATTGCCCGGTTACGACCCAAATCGCGTCCTCGGCGAGGTTGTCGGCGAAGGTCGTCCCGCTGCGGTTGGCGGAATCCGTATAGACCTGCTGGACCAGTTTCTTGTTCGCTGCGGCGCTCATGGCGGTTTCTCCGTTGATCTGTGATGCCAGATCATCGCGTCGCGCGCGGCATTCTTCCAATCGATAGTGGGTATGATATATATTCATCTCATGAATTTGAATTCGCTTGACCTCAATTTGCTGGTGGCGCTCGACGCGCTGTTGAAGGAGGCCAATGTCAGCCGGGCCGCGATGCGGATCGGGCTGTCGCAGCCGGCCGCGAGCCACGCGCTGCAGCGGCTGCGCGACCTCGTTGGCGATCCGCTTCTGGTGCGCAACGGCGCGCGCATGGAGCTGACGCCGCGGGCCCAGGCATTGCGCGCGCCGCTGCCTCAGGCGCTCGATCAGGTGCGCGCCTTGTTCGTTCCCGATGGTTTCGACGCCCTGCGAAGCGAGCGCCAGTTTCGCCTGATGATGCCGGACCTCGCGGTCGAACTGTTGATGCCGCCGCTGATGGAAAAGATCACCAAGGCGGCGCCGAACGTGCGGATCGACGTGGTGCCGTGGCGGGGACCTGCGATCTTCACCGCCGAGTTCGCCCGCACCATCGATCTCGTGATCAGCATCGGCAACGCCTTCACCGGGTTTCACCGTCAGCGGCTCTACACCGACAGCGACGCGCTCGCCGTGCGGCGCGGCCATCCCGTCGGCGCCAGACTGAAGCGGGCCGAAACGTTTCTCGACGCGCGGCATGTCGCGGTGGTGATCCGGGGCCAGAGCGAGGATCTGATCGACGGCTGGCTGCGCAGCAAGGGCATCGAGCGGCGGATCGCGCTGGTCGTACCCGGCTATATCGAAGCGCTGCACGTCACCGCGCGCACCGACCTCGTCGCCTTCGTGCCGCGCCGGCTGATATCAGCACTGTCGAAACAACTGTCGCTCGCCACGATCGCGCCGCCACTCGATCCCGGGATCGACGAGCAATTCATGTTCTACCCGACCCGGGCCCAGATGGACCCGGGCTCGATCTGGCTGCGTCAGGTCATGCTCGGCATCGGCCGCGAGATGGAGCGCGGGAAGAAGGCGGCTTAGGGCAGAAACTAAGCGGCCTTCTCGTCCGCCAGCACCCGCTGCACGGCGGGGCGCTCCGACATCCGCTGGCGATGGGCGGTGACTTTCGGCAACTTCGCCATATCGACGCCGTCGCCTTCGGCCCAGCCGGTGAGCGTAAACAGGTAGCCGTCGCAGACCGTGTATTGCTCGCCCATCACCCACGGGCCTTTCACCATGTCGCGCTCGATCAGCGCGAAGGCAGCGCTCATGCTGTCGGGCACCTTGCGCTTCATGTCGTCGAATGAGCTCTGTTCGGTGGCCCAGCGCGGGCCGCGGCCCTTGTGGGCGTGGTTTACATGCACCGTCGAGCAGAGATAGCTGTTGAATGACTGCGCCTGCGCGAATGCAAAGGGATCGTCGGGCATCAGCTTTGCCTTGGATGAGCTCTGCGCGACGTAAGCGAGGATCGCCGGGGTCTCGGTCAAGACGCCGCGATCGGTCACCAGCACCGGCACCCGCCCTTTCGGATTGATCGCGAGATATTCCGGCGTGGTCTGCTGGCCGTTCTTGAAGTCGACGCGCTCCGCGGTGTAGGCGACTCCGGCCTCTTCCAGCGCGATATGCGAGGCAAGCGCGCAGCTGCCGGGCGAAAAATAGAGCTTGAGCATTTCGGGTCCTCTTTTCGGGTCCTTGGGAAAGCGCCACGTTAACGGCGCAGCCTGCCGCCGTCCATCCCGGTCCCCCGCCGGCATCGCGGGGTTTTCGCGGTTGCCCACGGCGGCGCTCCCATGTCATGACCATGTCAAACATCAAGGGCGGACCAAGGGCGTATCATGACGGTTCTGATCGCGGGCGGCGGTATCGGCGGGCTGACACTGGCGCTCAGCCTGCACCAGATCGGCGTATCAGCCAAAGTCTTCGAAAGCGTGCCCGAACTGCGGCCGCTCGGCGTCGGCATCAACGTGCTGCCTCATGCGGTGCGCGAGCTGATCGAGCTCGGGCTGCAAGACCGGCTCGACGCGGCGGGCGTGCGCACCCGGGAGCTCGCGTATTTTTCCAAGCACGGCAAGCCGATCTGGAGCGAGCCGCGCGGCATCGAGGCCGGTTACAAATGGCCGCAATTCTCGATCCATCGCGGCACGCTGCAGCAGATCCTGCTCGACGCCGCGATAGAGCGGCTGGGGAAAGACAACGTTCTTACCAGCCACCATCTCTCGGGCTGGACCGAGATGGAAAACGGCGTCCGCGCCGAATTCATCGACAAGGTCACCGGCAAGCCGGCGGGCCACCACGAAGGCGCGCTGTTGATCGCCGCCGATGGCATCCATTCGGCCGTGCGCGAAAAACTCTATCCGAACGAGGGCCCGCCGATCTGGAACGGGCGCATCCTGTGGCGCGGCATTACCGACAGCGACGCCTTCCTGTCCGGCCGCACCATGATCATGGCCGGCCACGAAATCCTGAAATTCGTCTGCTACCCGATTTCGAATGCACCAGACGGCAACGGCAAGTTCAGGATCAACTGGATCGCCGAGCGCCACATGCCGCCAACCTATCAGTGGCGGCGCGAGGACTATAACCGGACCGCGAACCTCGAAGAATTTCTGCCCTGGTTCAAGGACTGGAAATTCGACTGGCTCGACGTCCCCGGCCTGATCCGCAACTGCTTCCACGCCTACGAATATCCCCTCGTCGATCGCGATCCCGTTGCGCAATGGACCTTTGGCCGCGTCACGCTGATGGGCGATGCCGCGCATCCGATGTACCCGATCGGCTCTAACGGCGCCTCGCAGGCAATTCTGGATGCCCGCGTCATCACGCGCGAGATTCTGGCGCATGGCCCGACCAACGCCGCGCTGGTTGCCTATGAGGCCGAGCGCCGTCCCGCCACCACCGATCTCGTGATGCTCAACCGCCGTAACGGACCGGAGCAGGTGATGCAGATGGTCGAGGAGCGCGCGCCCGATGGATACGACGTCGTCACGGATGTATTGTCGCTGAAGGAGCTCGAAGACATCGCTGCCAACTACAAGCGCGTCGCCGGTTTTCAGGTCGAGGGCCTCAACGCCAAACCGCCGATCGTGCAGCACAAGGCGGGCTAAGCCCTATCGTATCGCCTTTTATCGAATAGCTTTGGCGGTCTCGACCAGCCGCGCGCTGGACGTGGCGGTCGCGAGCAGCGTGCCATCCGCCGCCGTCAACCGCCCTTCCATGAAAGCGATGGTCTTGCCGAGCTGGGTGACATCAGCCTCGCCTGTAATCGCTCCCGGTTTGGCCGGCGCCAGAAAATTCACCGTCATGGTGACGGTCGCCGTGTAGAGTTTGCCGTCGGTCATGACGAAGACGGCCGGACCCATGGTGTCGTCGAGCATCGCGGAAAGAATGCCGCCCTGCACGAAGCCGGCCGGGTTGCAAAAATCTTTCTTGCCGTCGAATCCGATCCGGATCCAGCCGTCCTTCGGCCGCGCATCGAGCAGATGCCAGCCGAGCAGTCTGGAAGACGGCGGCGCGGTGAAGTTATCGAGGGCGGTGCTGATCATGGGAACCTCCGTGAGGTTCCTTCCTAATCCAGCGCTGCTGCCAGCATGGTGTCAGCAGCGGCGGAGCAGCGTCAGATATCCAGCCCGTGGGCGATCGCCTTGCGCATCACGTTGGGCAAGGCCTCATCGGCGAGGGTCGCAACCGGCACCCAGCGCATGCCCTCGGGCGCGCGGGTGCGAGCAGCGACCTTGGCGGTGTAGACCACGAGCTCCAGCGGAAAATGCGTGAACACGTGGGTGACGACGCCCACCTTCCGATGCCAGCGTGTGGCACCTTTGAGCGGGGGGGCCTGCTTCAGCGCTGCCTTGTCCTCATGGCCGGCGAGCCAGTCCGAGCCCGGTACCTCGGTCATGCCGCCGAGCAGGCCTTTTTCCGCCCGCGTGCGGACCAACAGCTCCTCGCCGCGCGTCACGATGAACGCCGCCCCGCGGCGCAGCATTCCCGTCTTCTTCGGCGCTTTGCGCGGAAACGCCTCCTGATCGCCGCGCGCGCGAGCGACGCAATCCTCATTCAGCGGACACAGCGCGCAAGCCGGCTTCTTCGGCGTACAGATCGAGGAGCCGAGATCCATCAAAGCTTGCGCACTATCGCCGGCGCGAGAAGGACCCAGCAGCGTCGCCGCCAATTCGCCGATCAGCGGCTTCGCCTGCGGCAACGAATCCTCCACGGCAAACAGCCGCGACACCACGCGTTCGATATTGCCGTCGACCGGCATGGTTCTGACATCGAACGCGATCGCCGCTATCGCCGCCGCCGTATACGGCCCGATCCCCGGCAGCGTGCGCAGACCCTCCTCCGTGTTCGGGAACACCCCGCCATGCTCGCCCAGCACCGCCACCGCGCAGGCATGCAAGTTACGCGCGCGCGAATAGTAACCGAGCCCGGCCCACATCCGCAGCACGTCGTCCTGCGACGCGCTGCCGAGCGCTGCGACATCGGGCCAGCGCGAGACGAACTTTTCGAAGTACGGTCCGACCGTCTTGACCCCGGTCTGCTGCAGCATGATTTCCGACAGCCAGACCCGGTACGGATCGGCGCGCTCACCGGCCGGCGGCCGCCACGGCAGCCGCCGCCGATGACGGTCGTACCAGTCGAGCAGCAACGCGGGGCGGGCGGATGGCTCCGTTACGCGTCGCTTAGCCTTGGCGGCACCTGAATTCATGAAGGCACTTTAGTGTCGGGATTCCGATCTCTCCACGTCATGCCCGCGCTTGTCGCGGGCATCCACGTCTTTCTTCGTTGCGATCGGCAAAAGACGTGGATGGCCGGGTCATAGGCGAGCGGCAGCGACACCGTCCTACGGACGGCCAAGCCCGGCCAAGACGCCTAGATGGTTCCGTCCGCGCCGAACGAGGTGGTATAAGCCCCCATGGCAAAACCCGGCTTCATCAGCGCCAAACCGCTCTCCGTCCTGCTCAGCGACGTGTTTTCGGACGCCTATGCCAAGCAGGGGTTTGCCGCGCGCGAGCTGGTGACGCGCTGGGCCGAGATCGCGGGAGCCGAAATCGCCGCCCACTCGCAGCCCCTGAAGATGCAATGGCCGCGGCCGGTCGAAGGCCAGCCGCAGGAACCGGCCACGCTGGTATTGCGAGTGGAGGGGCCGATGGCGCTGGAGATCCAGCATTCCTCCGACGTCATCCTGGCGCGGGTCAACCGCTTCTTCGGCTGGAGCGCGGTCGGCCGGCTGGCGCTGCGGCAGGCGCCGCTGACGCGCCGCAAGGCCCCACCCGCGTCCCGCGCGCCCGACGCCAAGGCGGTGGCCGAGGTCGCCGAAACCCTGTCGGCGGTGGAAGATGAACAGTTGCGTGCCGCGCTGGCGCGGCTGGGCGCCTCGATCAAGCGAAATTGAGCCTGTCACACGGCCTGGCTGCCGCAACCCGCCATTGCCACAATTATCGTTTCAAGCTAGCGAAGGCTTCTTTTTCGCAATATCGGGCGTGAACGCGCCATTCGGGGACCTCTCATGATCACGCGCCGCGCCTTCACCGCCGCTTTGTCGCTGACCGGCCTCGGTCTCCTCGCCGGTTTCTCCCCGCTGCGCCTGATCTCCGAAGCCATGATCTCGGAGGCGATGGCGCAAGGCGCCGCTGACGTCGCCAAGCCGCAATCGCTGCCCGACATGGGTCTTGGCCCGGCCAACGCCTCGGTGACCATCACCGAATACGCCTCGATGACCTGCCCGCATTGCGCGGCGTTCACCGAGACCGTGTTTCCGAAGATCAAGTCGGAATTCATCGACACCGGCAAGATCCGTTTCGTGTTCCGCGAATTCCCGCTCGACATCAAGGCCGCCGCCGGCTCGATGCTGGCGCGCTGCATTGCCAAGGACGATGCCGGGAAATATTTCGCCGTGATCGATTTGCTGTTCAAGCAGCAGAACGAATGGGTGGTGAAGAACACGACGGAAACGCTGACCCGGATCGGCAAGCAGGCCGGGCTGACCCAGCAGGCGGTCGAGGATTGCCTGAAGGATCAGGCGCTGCTCGACAAGATCGCCGCCGACCAGAAATTCGCCGCCGACGTGCTGAAGGTGAATTCGACACCGACTTTCTTCATCAACGGCGAGATGCTCAAGGGCGAGACCTCATTCGAGGAATTTTCGAAGCGCATCAACGCCCAGCTGAAGAGCTGATCGGTTTATTTCCGGGAGGACGCCTTGCTGATCACCCGCCGCGCCTTGACCTCGGCTTTGTCGCTGACCGGCCTTGCTGCGCTCGCCGGCTTCTCGCCGCTGCGCCTGATCACGCAAGCGATGGCGGTGTCCGCCAGCGAGGTCACCAAACCGCAGCCGCTGCCTGACATGGCGCTCGGCTCAGCCGACGCCAAGGTGACAATCGTCGAATATGCGGCACCGACCTGTCCGCACTGCGCCGCGTTCAACAAGGACGTATTTCCCAGGATCAAGTCGGAATTCATCGACACCGGCAAGGTGCGTTACGTGTTCCGCGAGTTCCCGCTCAACATCAAGGATCTCGCCTGCGCGATGCTGAGCCGGCGTATCGCCGGTGAGGATTCGACCAAATACTTCGCCGTCGTCGATATCATGTTCAAGCAGCAGGACCGGCTGGTGGAGAAGACCTCCGACACGCTGCGGCTGATCGGACGGCAGGCAGGGCTGAGCACGCAGGCGGTCGAGGACTGCCTGAAGGACCAGGCGATGCAGGACAAGATCAGCGCCGGGCAGAAATATGCCGAGGACATCTTGAAGGTCGAGGGAACCCCGACCTTCTTCATCAATGGCGACGAAATCGTCGGTGAAGCCGCCTTCGAGGAATTCGAAAAGCGGATCAAAACGCTGTTGAAAAGCTGATTCGCCGAATCGGATTCAGGCGATCCGATAAGTCCAGCAAAAGACTGGACAAAATCCCTATAAAACCCTTGGGAAAAGCCCGGTGGGCCCGTTGCCCTCCGGCCCCGGCCTCGCCATTGTCGCCGGCCATAAGAGCCGCCCGGCGCGGTTCGTCCACACACCGACATTGCCTTCTATGGTATTGTCATGGCGGGGAGATTCGCGCCCGGCCAAGCGAGATCTGTGTTCATGAAACTCACGCGCCTCCGCCTCCACGGCTTCAAGTCGTTCGTTGAACCCACTGACTTCATGATCGAACCCGGTCTCACCGGTGTGGTCGGTCCGAACGGTTGCGGCAAATCCAACCTGGTCGAGGCGCTGCGCTGGGCGATGGGCGAGACCTCGCACAAGTCGCTACGCGCCGCCGACATGGACGCGGTGATCTTCGCCGGCTCCGGCAACCGTCCGGCGCGCAACCACGCCGAAGTGACGATGACGATCAATAACGCCGATCGCTCGGCGCCCGCTGCCGTCAATGACAGCGAGATTCTGGAAATCTCGCGCCGCATCGAGCGCGAGTCCGGCTCGGTCTATCGCATCAACGGCCGCGACGTCCGCGCCCGTGACGTCCAGATCCTGTTCGCCGACGCCGCCACCGGCGCGCGTTCGCCGGCGCTGGTCCACCAGGGCAAAATCGGCGAAATCATTCAGGCCAAACCCGAACAGCGCCGCCGCGTGCTGGAAGACGCCGCCGGCGTTGCCGGCCTTCATGCGCGCCGCCACGAAGCCGAATTGCGACTGAAGGCGGCCGAGACCAACCTGCTCCGTGTCGAGGACGTGATCGGCCAGCTCGCCGGCCAGGTCGACGGCCTGAAGAAGCAGGCCCGTCAGGCCATCCGTTTCCGCGAAGTCGCCGCCAAGGTGCGCAAGGCCGAGGCCACGCTGTTCCATCTGCGCTGGCTCGAAGCCCATGCCGGCGTGGCGGAAGCCGGCCACACCCATGACCTCAACGTCCGCGAGATGGCCGAGCGCACCCGCGAGCAGGCCGAAGCGGCACGCATCCAGGCAATCCGCGCTTCCGAACTGCCGGCGCTGCGCGAGGGCGAAGCCGGCGCCGCGGCAGGGCTGCAGCGCCTCACCAATGCGCGCGAACTGCTCGACCGCGAGGAAGCGCGCGCCAAGGAGCGCGTCAACGAACTCGACCGCCGGCTGACCCAGTTCGCCGCCGACATCGCCCGCGAACAGCAGCAGACCTCGGATGCCGAGATCGC
Organism: Hyphomicrobiales bacterium; assembly: GCA_038244925.1. Taxonomy (GTDB): domain Bacteria; phylum Pseudomonadota; class Alphaproteobacteria; order Rhizobiales; family Xanthobacteraceae; genus Bradyrhizobium. The sequence continues at coordinate 11,480 of JBBRSX010000117.1, forward strand.
GCTGCAGCGGCTCGACACCGAAGATTCCGAGATCAAGGAAGAGATCAAGTCGCGGGTCGAAAAGCGCTCCGGCGTCGACGAACGCGTCTCGGAAGCCGAAGCGACGCTCGCTGCCGCCGAACAGATGTTCGGCGAGTTGACGACGGCGCTCGCCGACCTCACCGCGAAACGCAACCAGCTTGAAGCCGGCGTGCGCACCCATCGCGACCGGCTCGCCAAGCTCGACCAGGACATCGCCAACGTCGTCGGCGAGGAGCAGAAGCTCGCGCAGGAGACCGGCAATCTCGGCGACATCGACGCGCTGGCGGCCACCATGGAGACCGCGCAGGAAAGCCTCGCGGCATCGGAAGACGCAGCCCAGGCCAGCGAGACCGGCCATGTCGCCGCCCGGCAAAAGCTCGAAGCTTCCCGCGCGCCGCTTGCCGAGGCCGACAAGCGCGTGCAGCGGCTGGAGACCGAAGCCCGCACCATTTCAAAGCTGGTCAATGGCGAGACCAAGAACCTGTGGCCGCCGATCATCGACGGCGTCACCGTCGCCAAGGGTTTTGAAAAGGCGCTCGGCGCCGTGCTCGGCGACGATCTCGACGCGCCGGTCGATCCGTCCGCGCCGATGCGCTGGACCAATGCGGGGGCGGCCTTCGACGATCCGGCGCTGCCCGCCGGCGTCGAACCCCTCGCCTCCCATGTTGAGGCGCCGCCCGAACTGGCGCGCCGTCTGGCCCAGATCGGCGTCGTCTCCAAGGAACGCGGTGCGGAACTGGTCTCGCAACTGAAGACCGGCCAGCGGCTGGTGTCGCTGGAAGGCGACGTCTGGCGCTGGGACGGTTTTGTCGCCGCCGCCCACGCCCCGACCGGCGCCGCACGGCGTCTGGCCGAACGCGCCCGACTGGTCGATATCGAGCATGAACTGGAGCAGGCCCGCACCGACGCTGTCGCCAAGCGGCAGGCGCTGGAAGACGCCGAGACCGAGCTGAAGATGGCGTCAAGCGCCGAGTCCGCCGCCCGCGAGGCGTGGCGTGCCGCACAGCGCGAGGCGGATTCGGCGCGCGAACGCCATGCCGCGACCGAACGCGAGATCAACCGCCACAGCGCGCGCAAGTCGGCGCTGACGGAAGCGCACACCCGCCTCAATGCCGACCTCACCGAGGCCTATGGCGCGCACCAGACCGCTACCGCGGCGCTTGAAGAACTGCCGCCGACCCATGACACCGAAACCCGGCTTAGCGCCGTTCGCTCCGACATCGAGGGCCACCGACGCTTCGCGGCGCAAGTGCGCGCCGAAGCGCAGGCGCTGGCGCGCGAGGCTGAGCTGGCCGACCGCCGCGTGCAGGCGATCCTGGCCGAGCGCACCGAGTGGCAGAACCGCAAGCAGAGCGCGGCTTCACAGGTCGCCACCGTCGAAGCCCGCATCACCGAAGTCACCGCCGAGCGCGCCGAACTCGACAATGCGCCGGCACTCTACGCCGAAAAGCGCCGCGCGCTGATCAATGAAATCGAGTCCGCTGAAAGCGCCCGCCGCGTCGCCGCAGACGCGCTGGCCGCCGCCGAGAGCCTGATGGCGGAAACCGATCGCGAAGCCAAAGCTTCGCTCGAAGCGCTGTCCAGCGCCCGCGAGGCCTGCGCCCGCGCCGAGGAACGCATGGAGGGCACCAAGCGCCGGCTTTCGGACATCGAGCGCGAAATCCACGACATGCTCGAAGTCGAGCCGCATGCAGTGGCGGCGCTCGCCGAGATCGAACCCGGCGCGGAATTGCCGCCGCTCAACGAGATCGAGGAAAACCTCGAAAAGCTGCGACGCGACCGCGAGCGGCTCGGTGCGGTCAACCTGCGCGCCGAGGAAGAGCTGCGCGAGGTCTAGACCCAGCACGTAGCGCTGACCACCGAACGCGACGACCTGGTCGAAGCCATCAAGCGGCTGCGCCAGGGCATCCAGAGCCTGAACAAGGAGGCCCGCGAGCGGCTGTTGACCTCGTTCGAAACCGTCAACGCGCACTTCAAGCGGCTGTTCGTCGAACTGTTCGGCGGCGGCGAAGCGGCACTGCACCTGATCGAGAGCGACGATCCGCTGGAAGCCGGCCTCGAAATCATCGCCAAGCCGCCCGGCAAGAAGCCGCAGACGCTGTCGCTGTTGTCCGGCGGCGAGCAGGCGCTGACAGCGCTGGCATTGATTTTCGCGGTGTTCCTCACCAACCCGTCGCCGATCTGCGTGCTGGACGAAGTCGACGCGCCGCTCGACGATCACAACGTGGAACGGTTCTGCAACCTGCTGAACGAGATGACCTCGTCGACCGAAACCCGCTTCATCATCATCACGCATAATCCGATCACGATGGCGCGGATGAACCGGCTGTACGGCGTCACGATGGCCGAACGCGGCGTCTCGCAACTGGTCTCGGTCGGCCTCGACGACGCGGTGAAGATCCTCGATCAGATCGTGGCGTAAAGCCGTCATCCTGAGGAGCCGCGCCTTTTGGCGCGGCGTCTCGAAGGATGGGCAGCACCCCGTGACTGTCATCCTTCGAGGCTCGCTCCGCTTGCACCTCAGGATGACGATCGAGACATGACTTCACCCGACCTCCCCGCCGAACTGAAAGCCGCGCTCGACGGCAAGCTGCGGGGTTTTTCGCGCACCGACGCCGCCGGCCGCGCGGCGTCGATCTCGAAAACCTATCGCGATGGAGGTGGCTCCGGCGCGATTCGGTCGGAGGCCGATGCGCTCGCTTACGCGCTGGCGCGGATGCCCGCGACCTATGCGGCGGTCACGGCCAGCCTGAACGCACTTGTCGAAATCAGACCGGACTTTACGCCGAACAGCCTGCTCGATGTCGGTGCCGGACCGGGCACCGCCACATGGGCGGCCGCCGAAGCCTTTCCGTCGCTGCAGGATTTCACGCTGCTGGACGCCAACGACGCCCTGCGCACGCTGGCGCTCGGCCTCGTCACCGACAGCTTTCGCCTGCGTGACGTCAGCTACGAACGCGGCGAAGCCCGCAGCGCGCTGACCAAGGCTGATACAGCCGACCTCGTCGTGGCGAGCTACATGATCGGCGAAATCAGCGATGCCGAACAGCACGCGCTCGCCGAACTGATGTGGGAAAAGACCCGCGACACGCTGCTCGTCATCGAACCCGGCACGCCCGCGGGCTATGCGCGGATCATCGCGTTGCGTGAGCGGCTGATCGCGTTGGGGGCGCATGTCGCCGCCCCCTGCCCGCACGACGGCAAATGTCCGCTGCAACCGCCTGACTGGTGCCATTTCACCCAGCGCCTGCAGCGCTCGCGCGCGCACAAGCAGGTCAAGGGCGCCGAACTGCCCTACGAGGACGAAAAATTCGCCTATGTCGCGCTGACGCGTGCGCCGTTGGCAAAGCGCCCTTCCCGGGTGCTGGCACAGCCCGAGGTCAGCAAGGTCGAAGTATCAGCAAAGCTGTGTACCGCCGACGGTCTCGCGTGGACGCGAACCTCGCGCCGCGCCAAGGCCGATTACGCCCTCGCCCGGCGCTGGCGCTGGGGCGACGCGGTGGTGGATGCATCCTCGGGTCGTCCCGGCGAAGGCAGGGGCCCATAGCCACCGCCATCGTTTGTTGGAGAAGGTGTTAGCTGCCCAAAGGGGACGACACGGAGTATGGGTCCCGGCTCAAGGCCGGGACGACAACAGCTTGAACTTATCCCGCCTTAGATTCGACTAACGGTGTGCCCCAAGTCGCGGCGGGGTGCCGCGCGCCCGGTTTTTCGTCTAGTTTCCCCGGATTGTCGTCTCACAGGAGTTGCTTGCCATGTCGACCGGCTGGATCGTTCTCGGCGTCATCGTCATTATCGTGCTGTTCGCCTTCGGCGCCTATAACCGGCTGGTCGCGCTCGGCCAGCGTGTCGGCCAGGCCTTTGCCGATATCGACGTGCAGCTCAAGCAGCGCCACGACCTGATCCCGAACCTGGTCGAGACCGTGAAGGGCTATGCTTCGCATGAGCGCGGCACGCTCGACGACGTCATCAAGGCGCGCAATTCCGCGATGTCGGCGCAGGGACCGGCCCAGGTCGGTGCCGCCGAAAACCAGCTCAGCGGCGCGCTCGGCAAGCTGATCGCGCTGTCGGAGGCCTATCCGGACCTCAAGGCCAACGCCAACTTCCAGCAGCTCGCCGGCGAGCTTTCAGATCTCGAAAACAAGATCGCGGCCAGCCGCCGCTTCTTCAACAACGCGGTCCAGGAATACAACACCGGAATCCAGCAGATGCCCGCGGCCTTGTTCGCCGGCATGTTCGGCTTCACCCGCAAGGACTTCTTCGACCTCGGCGCCAGCCGCACCGAAGTCGAAGCGACGCCGACGGTCAAGTTCTAACGCCCGAAGCGCCCGGCAGAGCAGCCCATCATGGCCGCGTATGGTCTCTACACGCACATCGCATCGAACAAGTTTCGTTCGATGCTGCTGCTCGCCGGCCTGTTCCTGCTGGTCTACGTGCTGGTCTATGCCGGCGCGCTGCTTGCCGAAGTCCTGATCAACAGCAACGGCTCGGTCGACTATTATCTGCGGGCCGCGTTCCGCGACCTGATCACGGCCGCGCCCTATGCCACCGTCATCGCAGCACTTTGGATCGTGATCGCCTATTTCTTTCACCAGAACATGATCGACGCCGTCACCGGCGGCGAGGACGTGACGCGGCAGCAGCAGCCGCGGCTCTATAATCTCCTGGAAAATCTCTGCATCTCGCGCGGCATCCCGATGCCGAAGCTGAAGGTGATGGACAGCCCCGCGCTGAACGCATTCGCGGCCGGCCTCAACCGGCGGCAATATTCCGTCACCGTGACCACCGGCCTGCTGAACGCGCTCAACGACCACGAGATCGAGGCAGTGCTGGGCCACGAGCTGACGCATATTCGCAACGGCGACGTGCAGCTGATGGTGGTCGCGGTCATCATCGCCGGCGTGGTCGGCTTCTTCGGCGAACTGTTCTTCCGGATGTTCACCAATCTGAGCTGGAGTGGCGGCTGGGGATCCTCGTCTTCCTCGTCGCGATCCTCGTCGTCCTCCTCGGACAGCGACAGCAAGAGTTCCGGCGGCGGCGCGGTCATCGTCGTCATCATTGCGATCGCGCTGATCGTGGTGGCCTGGCTGTTGTCGCAGGTGGTCAAACTGGCGCTGTCGCGGTCGCGTGAGTTTTTGGCGGATGCCGGCTCGGTCGAACTGACCAAGGACCCCGACGCGATGATCTCGGCACTGCGCAAGATCGAGAATCGCGGCGAGTTGCCGGGCGCGACGTCGGCGGTGATGGAACTGTGCCTCGACAATCCGCGCGAGGGCTTTGCCGATCTGTTTGCGACCCATCCGTCGGTGGATTTGCGGGTCAAGGCGCTGGTGCAGTTCGCCGGCGGCCACGATCCGGGCCCGCTGGCGCTGCCTTCGGATTCGGCCGACGCGCCGGACGATCAAGCGAATCCGGCGGATCAACCCGCCTCCGACCAGATTCCGCCCCCGCCGCCCCGCGGCCCCTGGAGCAATGCCGGTGAACCCGCCGGAAGCCCGCCGCCGCTCCCGCCATCCGGTCCGTGGGGTCGGCACGGCTGAACTCCCCCGGCGTTCCGCCCGGTGCGGTGCGAAGGAATCTGGGAGGAATAACGCAAGCGGCGGTCTAAGGAATTGAATTCTCCCTTGTTTCTGCCATGTTCGCGCCCAAAGCAGGGAATGGGGACCTGCCGATCGCTCCCGCGGTCGGAGGCGCTGTTCAAGGGAATTCCATGGCAAAGCCGGTCGTGATTGTGGTGGGCGCGGACAAGGGCGGGGTCGGCAAGACGACCGTGTCGCGGACCCTGCTGGATTATTTCAGCGCCAACAACGTGCCGACGCGGGCTTTCGACACCGAGTCGCCGCGCGGCACGCTGAAGCGTTTCCACCCTGACATCACCGAGATCGTCGACATGACGACGACCGCGGACCAGATGAAGATCTTCGATACGCTGAATGCGGCCAGCCCCTCCGTGACCGTGATCGACGTCCGCGCCGGACTGCTGTCGCCGGCGCTGGCCTCGCTCCGCGACATCGGCTTTCTCGACGCGGCGAAATCCGGCCAGATCACCTTTGCCGTGTTCCATATACTGGGCCCCTCGATCGCCTCACTGGACGAAATCGCTGAGACCGCGAACTTCATGATCGGCGCCAAGTATTTCCTGGTGAAGAACTTCATCAACGACACCCAGTTCTTCCAGTGGGACCAGGCGACCTACAATTCCTATTTCCACCGCATCAAGGACGCCACCGAGCTGACCATCCCGAAGCTCAACGAAATGGCCTATGAGCAGGTCGAGGTCTCCTCGGTGCCGTTTCTCAAATTTGTCGCCAACAAGGGGATAAATGACGAGTCGGCGAACTATTCCTTCGTGCTGCGCGGCTATGTCCGGCACTGGCTTGCCAACGTCTGGAGCGAGTTCGACCGCATCAAGCTGACCGACCTCGTCGGCGCCGGCAAAGCGATGACGAGGGGCGGCGAAAAATAGTCGCATCCCAAGCGTGATTGGACTGGATTAGGCGAAAAAATCCACTGATATAGCGCGTGATGCCTGTCACGCCCGTTTACATCATCTGCTCGCCCCGTCCGCTGGTCGGCAAGACGCTGATCGCGCGGCTATTGAGCGAATTTTTGCTGTTGAAGAACGGCACGGTGAACTCCTTCGATATCAATCTGAAGGAGCCGTCGCTGCTCGAATATCTGCCGCAGACGACAGAGACCGCCGACGTCATCGACACCTACGGCAAGATGCAGCTGATGGACCGCCTCATCATCGATGACGGTATCGCCAAGGTGATCGACCTCGGCTTCCACGCCTTCGACGAGTTTTTCAAGATGACCGGGGAAATCGGTTTCCTGAAGGAAGCCGCCCGACGCCACGTCGCACCGGTCATCCTGTTCGTGGCCGATACCGACCGCGTCTCCGCGCGCGCGTTTCCGATGCTGCAGCAGCAGATCCCGCCGAACGCGCTGATTGTGATCGACAACGAGTACGTCGTGCGCGGCGAGTTGCCCGAGGCCATGGAACAGGGGCAGGTGATGCGGATCTCGGCGCTGCCGACGTTCCTGAAAACCTATGTCGACCGGCTCACCTTCTCGTTCACCGGATATCTGCGCAACGAGCGGGATTCGTCGACCGAGTTGCACCAATGGATCCGCCGCAACTACAGCCACTTCAGGGACCTTGAACTCAGCCTGCTGCTGCAGGGGTCGTAGGGCAGCTCTCGGGATCACCGTAAATATTACCCGGGTAATATTGACTTGACCCGTCTGGCTTGTTATCGCCTCGCCCGAACCTGAAACCCCCGCGAGGCCAGCCGTGACAACAGACCGAAAGGCGGCGATTGCCGCCTACAAGGAGCGCAAGAGCATCGCGGGGATTTACGTCATCCGCTGCAGCGCCACGTCGGAAACGTGGGTCGGCCCATCGCCCAACCTGGAGAAAATCCAGAACCGGATCTGGTTCTCGCTGCGCCAGGGCGCCCACACCTGCCGCAGCCTGCAGGCGGCCTGGACCGCGCACGGCCCTGACGCCTTGACGTTCGGGGAATGCGAACGGCTGGAAGAGGAAGAGACGCCCTACATCCGCGACGCGCTGCTGAAGGAGCGCGCAGCGCATTGGCGGTCACAGTTCGGCGCCAAGGCGATTTGACACCTCCGTCGTCCCGGCGAACGCCGGGAACCATACCGCGTTGCTCTCACGGCCGAGACAAGGTGGCCGACACCTTCTCTAACACCAACCGACGGTGGCTGGGTCCCGGCTCAAGGCCGGGACGACGAGTTCGGTGATCAATGCCCGTCGAACGTCATCAGCGTGCGCACCGGTACGTCCATCGCGCGCAGTTTGGCGGCACCGCCGAGATCCGGCAGGTCGATGATGAAGCAGGCCGCGACCACGTTGGCGCCGATCTGGCGCAACAGCTTTACCGCGCCTTCCGCGGTGCCACCGGTGGCGATCAGATCGTCCACGAGGATGACGCGCTCGCCGGGAAGAACGGCATCGGCATGCATTTCCATTTCATCGAGGCCGTATTCCAGGGAGTAGGCGATCCGCACCGTGGTGTGCGGCAGCTTGCCTTTCTTGCGGATCGGCACGAAGCCGGCCGAGACCTGGTGCGCCACCGCGCCGCCGAGAATGAAACCCCGCGCCTCGATGCCGGCGACCTTGTCGATCTTGTTGCCGGCCCAGGGCTGCACCAGTTCGTCGACCGCGCGACGAAACGCGCGCGCGTCCGCCAATAGCGTGGTGATGTCGCGAAACAGGATGCCCGGCTTCGGATAGTCCGGGATGGTACGGACGGTGGCCTTCAGGTCGTGGTCAAATGTCATAGGTCTCGCAATCCTCAGTTGGCCGGCACGCGCAGCCGGAAAGCGTTCTCGACAATGCGCAGGCCCACCTCGCCGCCGAGCGACATCAGCGATTCCGGATGAAACTGCACGCCGCCGACCGGCAAAGACTTGTGTTCGATCGCCATCGCGACGCCGTCCTCGGTGGTCGCGGTGACCTCAAGCACTTCGGGCACGCTGTCGCGCTCGACATAGAGCGAGTGATAGCGGCCGATCACGATTTCATTGGGCAGGTTCTGCATCAGCCGCCCGCCGCGGATCTGAATGCGCGACGGCCGTCCGTGCGCGGGCTGGCCGAGCTGACCGAGCCGGCCTCCAAAGTATTCGCCGATCGCCTGCACGCCGAGACAGACGCCGAAGATCGGCAGATTGTTGTCGAGCGCCGTAGCAATAGTTTTCGAAATGGAAAAGTCCTCCGGCCGTCCCGGTCCCGGCGACAGCACCAGCAAATCCCACTTCTTCTTCAGCATGTCCTGCGCATGGATATGCCGGACCACGGTGACGTCGGCGCCGACCTGCCGGAAATAATCCGCCAGCATGTGCACAAAGCTGTCGTCGTGATCGATCAAGAGCACCTTCTTGCCCGAGCCGGTGGCGTCGGGCGCGAACGCCGACAGCGGCTTTGGCGGATCGCCGCGCAGCGCCTGGAACAAAGCCGCCGCCTTGACCTGGCATTCCCTGTCTTCGGCCGCGGGATCGGAGTCGAAGAGGCACGTGGCGCCAACGCGAACTTCGGCGAGGCCGTCCTTCATGCGGATGGTGCGGATGGTCAGACCGGTATTGATGCTGCCGTCGAAATTCACCGCCCCGATCGCGCCGGCATACCAGCGCCGCGACGAGCGCTCGTTGTCCTCGACGAACTGCATCGCCCACAGTTTCGGCGCGCCGGTTACCGTCACCGCCCAGGCGTGGGTCAGGAACGCATCGAGCGAGTCGAAGCCGGGCCGCAAGATGCCTTCGACATGATCGACGGTGTGAAACAGCTTTGAGTAGGTTTCGATCTGGCGCCGCGCCAGAACCTTGATGGTGCCGGGCACGCA
>JBBRSX010000118.1:0-20724 GCA_038244925.1 Hyphomicrobiales bacterium
GATCTGGTCGGCGAAGGCGTGATGAACGAGGGTGAATTCGCCTCGCGTTTGGGTCTGTTCGGCATTCCCAACGCCGCGGAAGCCGTGATGCTGGAGCGCGACATGCGCCTGGTGGCGCTGACCGGCGGGCGCTATCACGCGGCCTCGCTGAGCTGCGTCGAGTCGCTGGAAATTCTGCAGCGTGCCCGCGACGCCGGGCTCGCCGTCAGCGCCTCGGTGTCGATCAATCACGTGACGTTGAACGAAAACGACATCGGCCCCTACCGCACCTTTCTAAAACTGTCGCCGCCGCTGCGCACCGAGGAGGACCGCCTCGCGCTGGTCGCAGCCGTCGCCTCCGGCTTGATCGACGTCGTGATGTCCGACCACAATCCGCAGGACGTCGAAGTGAAGCGGCTGCCGTTTGCGGAAGCAGCCAGCGGCGCGGTCGGCCTGCAAACCATGCTGCCGGCGGCGCTACGGCTCATTCATAACGGCGAGATGGATTTCAAGACGCTGATCCGGGCGATGTCGACCCGCCCCGCCGAACTGCTCGGCCTCCCCGGCGGCACGCTGCGCGCGGGATCGCCGGCCGACCTCGTCGTGATCGATCCCGATACGCCCTGGGTGCTCGATCCCGCCGACCTCAAGTCGCAGTGCAAGAACACGCCGTTCGACGATGCCCGCTTTTCGGGCCGCGTCGTCCGTACTATCGTGGGCGGACGGACGGTCTATGAGCATGTCTAGGGCCTATTCGAGCAGAGCGTTTTCAAGCGAAGTGGGCAGCGGTTCGCGTCAAGAAAACGCGAAAAAAAGAGCCTCGAATGCGCGCGAAGTTTGCCGCGGTGGGAGCAACGACGATGACGTCTGACGCATTTCTCGTCGTCGCGTTCGGCTTCGGCTATCTGCTGGGCTCGATCCCGTTCGGGCTGATACTGACCAAAATCGCCGGCACCCAGGATCTGCGCTCGATCGGCTCCGGCAGCATCGGCGCCACCAACGTGCTGCGCACCGGCAGCAAGGGCCTCGCGGTGGGGACACTGCTCGGCGACGCGCTCAAGGGCACCGTCGCCGTCGTCATCATGGGCTACTACGCCGGCCCCAACGCGGCGATGCTGGCAGCGCTAGGCGCCTTTCTCGGCCACCTGTTCCCGGTCTGGCTCAAATTTAGGGGTGGCAAGGGCGTCGCGACTTATATCGGCGTGCTGATCGGGCTGTTCTGGCCGGCGGCCATCGTGTTCTGCGTGATGTGGCTCGCCGTCGCCTTCGCCACCCGCTACTCGTCGGTGGCGGGGCTCGTCTCGGCGTTTGTTACACCGTTGTTCCTGTGGTGGTTCGGCCACCCGGCACTGGCGTCACTGCTTGTCGTGATGACGCTGCTGATGTTTTACGCGCACCGCGAGAACATCAAGCGATTGCAGGCGGGAACGGAAGGCAAGATCGGGGAGAAGTGACGGAATCGTCATTCCGGGCGATGCGTAGCATCGAACTCGGAATCTCGAGATTCCGGGTTCGATGCTACGCATCGCCCCGGAATGACGTACAGTTCATTTCCGCCTCAATGCCTCTTCCACGAACCTGGCCGCTGCCAATGCCTCCGCGTCCGCACCATAGCGCGCAATCACCTGCACGCCGACCGGCAACCCGCCTTCGGCGACATACGCGGGAATATTCACGCAAGGCACGCCCATCAGCGTCCACAGCCGGTTGTAACGGGCATCGCCCGTCGAGCCCAATCCCTTCGGCGCGGCGCCGGGCGCGGACAACGTCAGCAGTACGTCGACCTGTTCGAACACCTTTGCCAGCGCGTGTCGCGCGCGGCTGGCGATGTGCATGGCCTCATCATAGGCGGCCGGCGGCGTGCCCTTGCTTTCGTCGAGCCGGCCGCGAAGGTTCGGCGCCACTGCGTCGTAATTTTCGCGGTATTCCCACGCGAGCGCCTGATGCGCCTCGAATTCCTGCACGACGGGATGCTGGCGCCAGGCTTCGGCGACGATCTCGGGCAACTCGAGCGCACGAACCGCAGCCCCCGCGCGCTCGGCAGCCCCAGTCGCAATCCGCAACGCCTCCCCGCCTGATGTCTCCGGCGCACCTGCAAAATCCTGGGTCACGATGCCGATGCGCGGCGTCGTGATCGCCGCCGTCGGCAACAATTCCGGCCGCCCGGTCATGGCCGCAAGCCCGTGCGCGACGTCGCTGACGCCGGCCGCGAACAGGCCCACCGTATCCAGCGTCCACGAATAGCATTTGACGCCGACCGTCGGCAGCAAACGATAGGACGGCTTGATCGCCGCAACGCCGCAGAAAGACGCCGGGCGAATCACCGAGCCGCCGGTCTGGGTCCCCAGCGCCAGCGGGATCATGCCGGCCGCGACCGCCGCCGCCGAACCAGATGACGATCCGCCGGGCGTGTGACCGTGATTGTGCGGATTGAGTGTCGCAGTCGGATCGGTCGAGGCGAACGCCGTGGTCGTGGTCTTGCCGGCGATGCTGGCGCCCGCCTGCTTCAGCATCATCACCACGGCCGCGTCGCCGCGCGAGCGATATCCGCGGTAGATCGGCGACCCCATCTCGGTCGGGAAGTTCGAGGTGTCCATGATGTCCTTGATGCCGACCGCGATGCCGCGCAGCGGGCCGGCACTCGCCGCGCGCAAACGATGGGCCCGGCAGACGAAGGCGCCAATGGTCTTGTCCTGCGCCGCGATGGCTTCCAGCGACTGGGCAATCGCCGCATCGGCGGACAGATCGCCGGCATCGATGCGGCGTTGAAGATCGGCGAGCGAGATCATGGGCGGCGTTCCCCTGCAATGACGAACCCGGTTTTACGGAGCGCGTTAGGATGGGGCAAGCGGCGGTCTGACGTGTCAGCTATGCCTCCGAACATCCGTCAGTGACGTGTCCGGGCCTTACATTAAGCCCGCCCATGACAGCGGAGATCCCAAAAATGGTTGATCGCAATCTCCGGTTGGGCAAAGCTGTGTCGGCATGCACGACCGGACACAAGCACCGCGCCTCACCGAGCCCGACCGGATCGACCGGTTGCGGCTGATCCGGTCCGACAATGTCGGCCCACGCGGTATTATGGCGCAAACGCCACAAGTAATTTGAACAGCCCTACCTCATATCGTGGGGCATGCCCCACGCCAAAATTTTAACGAAACAGGCCCTCTACACACTCAGCCAGCTTCATAGCGAGTTGGCCGGCAAGCTCAGCGCCAACCAGCGGGAGACCAAGCGGCTACGGCTGGCTATCTTCCAGGTGGAAGCCGTCATGAAGATGCTGAGCCCGGAAGTGAATCTCCGGCTCATCGCGCCCAAGCGGCGCAACGTCGGCAATCCGTGGTTCAAGCGCGGGACGCTATCGAGGGCCGTCATAGACACGCTACGGCGGTCGCCAGTGTCCATGACAACGCGCCAGATCACGGACGCCCTGTTAGCAGGCAAGGATCCAAAGGCTACAAGGCTTCAATTAATGACACTGCAAGCGGCCGTCTTGGCCGTGCTGCGGAAGCGGGATGGTGGCGCGGTGACGGGCGGCGATACCGTGCCGCAACAGTGGCGGTTGCAGGAGTCCGCTATCTAAAGGCGGACTCGATAGAAGTTGAAAGAAACCCGCGAACAGAGCAGTCTCACATCATTCTCCCCGACCGGCGCGCAAACGAATCCCTAATCGCTCCAGCGATGAATCCGATGATTGCTCCGCCGAGAATTGACCCGAGGATCATACTCAGATTGTAACTAATTCCTTCACCGTACCAAGCGGCGAATCTCGGACCCCGCCATTCGGCGAAGTCAGAGAGCTTTGAAATCAGTCCAACTGAAGCGCCAATCCACATCCACTTAAGTTTTGCTGACTGGACCAACATTGTGCCTCTCCGAGGTTTAATCGCATCTTGGGCGCGAAAGCTGGAGGATTGCAAGCTGCGGTGCAGCGTAAAAGGCCGGGATTGAACCGCTTTTTTTAAGCTATGGCTTATGCAGCCATTTCTCTTCCGAAAGGGCTTGTACAAGATGCTGACGGGCCGTCTCAATCCCCGAGAGATCACCACTGTCTACTACTTCGAAAAGAGATTCCTCGGCTTGTTTCCAGTGTGGACGATCTCGAACTTCATCAGGTCGGGATTGGATGGCATCAATAGCTTCCTCCACCGATCTAATGAAGAACGGCATCGGATTTCCATTCGTTCGAACGGCTTCAGAAAACGGGTGTGTGGTTTCCATTACTCACCTTGGATGTGCCGCTGCCAATAACCAGTGAAGTCTACCGACTTGCCGCGCTTCATTGCAAGGGCCGTTACGCGGCTCACCTGATCGCCATTCGAGACGCGGCGGTTGTCCTCCCGCCATGACGATTCCTGCGCGTAGCGGAGCAGATACGCGCCAGCAATATGGTGGTGAATGCCAATCTCGGCACGACGCAGGCGGGAGAAATATTCCTCGGCTTGGTTGGTGCAGGCACCGTCAAGGCTATACGCCTCTTGATGGTTGATGCGCTTCATTTCGAAACGCTCGTGAAGGCCATCCCAAGAACCGGCTTCGTCGGCATGAACGACGGTGCCCTTGGCGATACGGGCCTTGATGAATGAAGCGGCGGCGCTCTCAGTGTTGAACACGGCCGGAACCGAATTGCCGCCGCGCTCGCGAATGATGACGACGACCTTGCGCTTGCCGCTCTGGTTTTCGGCGAAGCGGCGATCAACGCGCTTTTCCTTGCGGTTGGCGGGCTTCACGTAGCCGCCGAAATAGCCGCCATCGACCTCAGCCTCTTTGCCTTCACCGCCAACAACGCGGCCCTTCATTTCCTCAGCCATCGCTTCGCGGAACTTGTGCTGCAACACGAATGCGCACTTGTAGGAGACGCCCAGGTCGCGGCTGAGAGCCAACGCGGACTTGCCCTTCACTTCGTTGCAGAAGATCGCGATGGCGGCCAGATAGCTCTTGAGGGGCAGTTTGTGCGAGGCAAAAAGCGTCCCGCTGGTAACGGTGAAGTCCTTTTTGCAGCCTTTGCAGCGAAAGCGGAGCGAACCGTTCGGCCGGCGTGCCTCATAGGCATCAAGCGAGCCGCAGATCGGGCAAACCGGCGAACCGTTCGTATCGGGCCACCGGATCATGCAGAAGGCTCGCTCGCCTTCCTCAACAGTCATGCGGAAGACCTGAGCGAGGCTCAGGGTCTTTGCCGATCTGGAAAGGAGGAAATGCTGCGACATGATGTTCTCGTTTGTGAGAACAATCTATCGCTTATAATATCATTGTCAATATCAAAATATCGGATATGATATCTTTTGTTCGGAACCGATATGAGGATATTGCATGGCTTTGGCAAAGACTGAGGACGAATGGGGGGAGCGCGCTGCACGGCATATCAAAGCCGAGCTGAAACGGGCTGATCTAACCTATGAGGACTTGGCCGAAAGGCTCAAGAAACACGGGTTTAAAGAGACCAAGGCCAGCATTGCGAACAAGCTGGCTAGGGCCTCGTTACCCGCCGCATTCTTCCTCGCGTGTCTTGCGGCCATGGAACTGGGCGGAGTAGCTTTGGAGGATATTTAATCGTTTTGCGAGTGCGAGATGCTCAAGAGAACGTGGGTTCTGATCACGCTCGTCTATTTGGTACTCGCAGAAAGTCTGAGCTGGCTACCCGTTCCAGATTTAGCGCTGTGCTTGATAGAGCCAGAGCACGGTCAGCAATCCGCCGATCACGATGATAAAAAACACTGCCCCGCCTTCCACGTTGGAGCGGCGCTTGTCTTCGAAAAGGCCAACGCCTTCCTTGAGGCTCACGACAAAAGCGTTGTCGGTGGGTTCACTATAGTTCTGGCGATCTCCACCATTGGTTTGTGGCTGGCCACCAACAAGCTTTGGGCCGCCGGAGAGAAGCAGTTTGGCCTCTTGGCCGAAACCGCCGCCGCTCAGTCCCGCGATATGCAGGCTTCTATTACCGTCGCTCAGGACTCTGCCAAAGCCGCCAAACGCGCCGCTGACGTCGCCGAAAAGACCATCGCCGAGACCGATAGGGCTTGGATCTCTGTATCTGCCGAAGTTATTGGGCCTCTCGTATTCGAGAAGGATCGAATCCACATTGGCATAGGTTTCAACATGGTCAACATTGGAAGGTCCCCGGCTACGCATGTCGAAATGTGGGCCGAGCTTTGTCCTGATATCGTCGAAGCAAAAAACCGTGGCGACGAATATGCCGATATAACAAGGGTCGGTCTGCTCGATCTCGGCTGTGTCCTCTTTCCGGGGGAGCGTCGGGAAGATGACAGACCGGGACTGAAAATGCCTACAGATCGATTCCGGGTCGTTGCTCAAGAAACGAGTGGGTCGAGCGCAAATCCCGGCATCATGGTTTGCGTTGCGTATAGACTCTCTGGCAGCCGAAGTGTTCGCCACACCGTCATGCTGTACCAAGTCGATCATATCGAGCGCTTCCATCTGGGTTGGGATGGAAGCGAAGGAGAAACCGGGCTGGCTTACCTCAAGCTGGTTCAAACGGTCATGAGCGGAAAGGTTACTTGAGCAAAGGATGAGCGCGGCTAAAACCGCGAGCGCGCTCGCTTTCCGCCCCTTGTGGCGGATGCGCCATAATACCGGGCCCACGCACGTTTCGCTCGCTCCTCAACCATTTCGGCGATGCGCGCACCGCGCTGGAGCGGCTACCCGATCTGGCGCAACGCGGCGGCGCGGCCCGCACGGGACGTATCTGCAGCGAGGACGACGCACGGGCTGAACTCACGGCCGCGAAAAAACTCGGCGTCGCGCTGGTCGCCCCCGGCGAAGCCGCCTATCCGCCGCGGCTGGCGACGCTCGACGATGCGCCTCCCCTGCTCGGTGTGCGCGGCGCACCTGACGTCCAGGCCCGCCCGATGATCGCCATCGTCGGCTCCCGCAACGCGTCCGGCGCCGGACTGAAATTTGCCAGCCAGCTGGCGCGCGATCTCGGCGACGCCGGTTTTGTCGTCATATCGGGGCTGGCGCGCGGCATCGACCAGGCCGCGCATCGCGCCACGATCCAGAGCGGCACCGTTGCGGTGCTGGCCGGCGGCCATGACCGGATCTATCCGCCCGAGCACGAAGATCTGCTGGCCGTACTGCTCGAGCAAGGCGGCGCGATTTCCGAAATGCCGATCGGCCATGTGCCGCGCGCCCGCGACTTTCCACGCCGCAACCGGCTGATCTCGGGCGCCTCGCTCGGCGTCGTCGTAATCGAAGCCGCGCATCGTTCGGGATCGCTGATCACGGCGCGCATGGCGGCCGAACAGGGCCGCGAAGTATTTGCCGTGCCGGGATCGCCGCTCGACCCGCGTGCCGCGGGGACCAACGACCTGATCAAGCAGGGCGCGACACTGACCACGGAAGCCGCCGACGTCATCAACGCGGTGGCGCCGATCATGGAGCGGCCGATGACATCGGGCGCCAGCGAGCCCGATAGCGAACCGCTGGATTTCGACGCCGGCGCGAGCGAACGCACGCGCATCACGAATTTGCTGGGACCTAGCCCGGTCAGCCTCGACGATCTGATCCGGATGTCCGGCGCTTCGCCCTCGATCGTGCGCAGCGTGCTGCTCGAACTCGAACTGGCGGGACGGCTGGAGCGCCAAGGCGGCGGGATGGTATCGCTGATTTAGCGATCTTCATTACGCCCGTCGAACTTTGTGCGCGCACTTTCGATCTCGACCCGATGATCGAACGCCCATTTGCCGAGCGCTTCGACCGGCTTCGACAGACCGCGTCCGAGATCGGTCAGTTCGTAATCGACCCGCGGCGGAATGGTCGGGAATACAGTGCGCGTCACCAGGCCGTCCCGCTCCAGGCCGCGCAGCGTCAGCGTCAGCATCCGCTGCGAAATGCCGCCGACCATGCGCTTGATCTCGTTGAAGCGCTTCGGGCCGCCACCAAGCATCATGATGACGAACACGCTCCATTTGTCGCCGACCCGCGCCAGGATCGAGGCCACGCCGCGGCAGTCGCCGTCGAGGTGCGGGCTGGGCGGCAGGACAGGCACATGGGTGTGCTCGGGTTTCAATTCTGTGCTCGGGTTTCAAAAATGTGCGTTCTTGCGGGAGTTATAGACGGTCACTCATATAGCGCCAGTTACAAACGTATACCAACAAGGGTGACCGCTATGAAACTTCTGCATATCGACTCCAGCGTGCTGGGCCCCCACTCCGTCAGCCGCCAGGTTTCCGCCGCCATCGTGGATCGCTTGCGCCAGGCGACCCCGGGCCTCGACGTCAGCTACCGCGATCTGACGCTGACGCCGCTGGCGCATCTCTCAGGCCCCCACCTTGCCGCCGGTCAGGGCGCGGTGCCCGAGGCCTCGCTGCAGCCGGACATCGCCGCCGGCCAGGCCGTGCTGGAAGAGTTTCTGACCGCCGACATCGTCGTGCTCGGCGCGCCCATGTACAATTTTACGATCCCGAGCCAACTCAAGGCGTGGATCGACCGCATTCTGGTGGCGGGCAAGACTTTCAAATACAGCGCGCAGGGTGTCGAGGGTCTCGCCGGCAACAAACGCGTTATCGTCGCGATCTCGCGCGGCGGATTCTACGGCGCGGGCACGCCGGCCGCCGTCGGCGAGCATCTGGAAACCTATCTGCGCTGGGTGTTCGGCTTCATCGGCGTGACCAATCCCGAATTCATTTCCGCCGATGGAATCCAGGTCGGTCCCGAGCATCGCGAAAAAGCAGTCGCAGACGCCTTGAGGGCCGCGGGCAGCCTCAACGCCGCGTAGCGGCGCACAAAGCGCAGGCGCAGCCTGTCGCGACCTCATGGTCGCGACAGGCTGGTGCCACACAGAACGAAGAAGTCCTAGTACCAGGCGCCCTGCACGCCCGAGATAACGGCGACCAGCGAGATCAAAAGGCCGATACCTGAAAACAATGCGATCGCAACCAGTTCAGCGCTGGCTAAATTCTCTGTTGTTGACGAAGTGGCAATGGACTTAGAGACGCGGGCGGCTTTCGGCATGGCTGCTCTCCAATGATTTCGTAGTCAAAAAAATCCCGGCCCATTAGAAAGTCTTCGCAGCTACGACGAAGGTTCAATGTTTTTCGCACGCGCGCGAAAAAACGCGCTCAAGACGACGGAACCGGCCAGCACAATCGGTGAAAGAAATTTCACCCGATGGCACTGACCGGATTCGATAATTTCGAAACTCTCTATCCGCGATAGATCGGCGCGCCGAACGGAGACGCCGTCGCACCGCCGTCCACGAACAGTTCCTGGGCCTGGACGTGCGAGGCATCGTCGGAAGCAAGGAACAGCACCGTCTTCGCTACTTGATCGGCTTCGCCAAGCCGCCCGAGCGGGGTCGACAACCCAATCCGCTTTCGAACGCCTTCTCGGCTTCCGGCGTCGCCACCGCAGGGCCCCAGATCGCGGTGCGGATCGCGCCGGGGGCGACGACGTTGACGCGAATGCCGCGCGGCGAGAGTTCCTACGCGATCGATCGCGCCATCGCGCGAACGCCGGCCTTGGCCGCGCCGTAGGTCGATGTGCCGGGCATGCCGAGCACGGAGATCACCGAACCATTGAGGATGATCGAGGCGTTGTCGTTGAGGTGAGGCAGTGCCGACTGCACCGTGAAGAACACCGAAGTGAGATTGGTCCGGATCACACTCTCGAACGCCTCCAGCGTGGTGCCGCCGAGCGGCGACGATCCGGCAATGCCCGCATTGGCAAACACGATATCGAGCTTGCCGAATTTTGCGGCCGCCTGCTTCAGCGCCGCCTCGGTGGCGGCGTGTCGGTCGCGTCCGCAACGATGGCGAGCACGTTCGGGCCGAGTTCCTTGGCCGCTGCTTCCAGCGTCGTCTTGTTTCGTCCGGTGATGAGGACCTTGGCGCCCTCGGCCACGAACACCCGCGCGGTGGCCAGCCCGATGCCGGCATTGCCCCCGGTAATCCACGCCGTCTTGGCTGCCAGCCTCATGATAGCCTCCGCTTAGTTGCATTATTAAACTAGATTGCCCACCTAGGGCATCTGGTTTTATAATGCAACTACACAAGGCCGTGATCGCCCTGTAAGCCGATGGGAGACTGCTATGGTAAAACGAACGAGTTTTGAGCACGACGAGTGCCCGATCGCGCGGTCGCTCAACGCGATCGGCGACTGGTGGTCGATGCTGATCATTCGCGAGGCGTGGTTCGGCAACAGCCGCTTCGGCGAATTCCAGAAGAAGCTCGGGCTCGCCAAGAACATCCTCACGGTGCGGCTGCGCGCGCTGGTCGATCAGGGCATCCTGACGACGGCGCCCGCCTCCGACGGCAGCGCCTACCTGGAATATCTGCTGACGCCGAAGGGCCGCGGCGTGTTCCCGATCCTGGTCGCGCTGCGGCAGTGGAGCGAGGAGTTCGACGCGCGGCCGGAGGAGATCGCCACCATCCTGGTCGACAAGCAAACCGGCCGGCCGGTGCGCAAGCTGGAACTCTATTCCGAGGACGGCCGGTTGCTGACGCCTGCGGATACCGCGCTGAAGCCGCGGCCGGCGGCAAAGCGCGTGACAGCCTAATGGCAGCTTAAATCGCTTTATTCCGCCAGCCCGTTATCCCCAGCGAGCCTCGAAGGATGCGCGGCCACGGCGGACCGTCGCCCTTCAAGACAGCCGCGTTGCGGCCTCCTCACGGTGACGGATCGAGGGTAAGGCGTGTCGGGCTCCCGTTGCTCACGACAGCTTGCGCTTGCTGCGAGTCCGCAGGTGTTCTTCCGCCTCCAGTTGCGCCATGCCAAGCAGGTGACCGAGAACCACCAGCCGGTGCCGCTTGGCCAGCTTGACCAACTCGACAACGGTCTCCGCGATGAAGGCCACGGCCTCGTCCGGGCCGCCTTCCCCACCACGTTCATCCGTTGGGGATCGCTTTTCCTTGCCGGAAGCGGTCCGCTTCCGGCCAACCCGTGGCTTGCTCAAAAAATTTGCACCTAATCCAACATAATATATCACAGAAATATCTGGTTTATCGGCGCAACTCTAGGACGCATTTCGCAACACTATAAATACAAAGTCGTACCCCGCAGGCCCCCGCTCAAGATCTGCCGATTTGACAGGGGGGCCTCACCACCCCATGTTCGGGTCGAAACGGCTGGCGCGAGTCTCGCGATACCGGCCTTTATATTTTCCCGTAAGCCATTGGAATGACATGAATATCGTCATTGTGGAGTCGCCGGCGAAAGCCAAGACGATCAACAAATATTTGGGCTCCTCCTACGAGGTCCTGGCCTCCTTCGGCCATGTCCGCGATTTGCCTGCCAAGAACGGATCGGTCGATCCGGAAGCCAATTTCCAGATGATCTGGGAGATCGACCCCAAGGCCGCCGGGCGCCTCAACGACATCGCCAAGGCCTTGAAGGGCGCAGACCGCCTGATTCTGGCAACCGACCCTGATCGGGAGGGCGAAGCGATCTCCTGGCACGTGCTCGAAGTGCTGAAAGAGAAGCGCGCGATCAAGGACCACAAGATCGAACGCGTGGTGTTCAACGCCATCACCAAACAGGCGGTGACCGACGCGATGAAGTCGCCGCGTCAGATCGATGGCGCGCTGGTCGATGCCTATATGGCGCGCCGCGCGCTCGACTATCTCGTTGGCTTCACGCTGTCGCCGGTGTTGTGGCGCAAGCTGCCGGGCGCGCGCTCGGCGGGCCGCGTGCAGTCGGTGGCGCTGCGGCTGGTCTGCGACCGCGAGCTCGAGATCGAGAAATTCGTCGCCCGCGAATACTGGTCGCTGGTCGCGACGCTGACGACGCCGCGCGGCGACGCCTTCGAGGCGCGCCTGGTCGGCGCCGACGGCAAGAAGATCCAGCGGCTCGACATCGGCTCCGGCGCGGAAGCCGAGGAACTGAAGAAGGCGATCGAGGCCGCCAACTTCACGGTTTCAACCGTGGAAGCAAAGCCTGCGCGCCGCAATCCGCAGGCGCCCTTCACCACGTCGACGCTGCAGCAGGAAGCCAGCCGCAAACACGGCTTTGCACCCGCGCATACGATGCGGGTGGCGCAGCGGCTCTATGAGGGCATCGACATCGGCGGCGAGACCACGGGTCTCATTACCTATATGCGAACCGACGGCGTGCAGATCGACGGCTCGGCGATCACACAAGCGCGAAAAGTGATCGGCGAGGATTACGGCAACGCCTATGTGCCGGAGGCGCCGCGCCAGTACCAGACCAAGGCCAAGAACGCCCAGGAAGCGCATGAAGCGATCCGTCCGACCGACCTGTCGCGCCGGCCTGCCGAGATGCGCCGCCGGCTCGATACCGATCAGGCCAAGCTCTATGAACTGATCTGGATCCGCACCATCGCAAGCCAGATGGAATCGGCCGAACTCGAACGCACGACGGTGGATATCGCGGCCAAAGCCGGCTCCCGCGTGCTGGATCTGCGCGCCAGCGGCCAGGTCGTGAAATTCGACGGTTTTCTCGCGCTATACCAGGAAGGCCGCGACGACGACGCCGAGGACGACGACAGCCGCCGCCTCCCCGCCATGAGCCAGGGCGAAGCGCTGAAGCGGCAGGATCTTGCCGTCACGCAACATTTCACCGAACCGCCGCCCCGCTTCTCGGAAGCATCACTGGTCAAGCGCATGGAAGAGCTCGGCATCGGCCGTCCCTCGACCTACGCCTCGATCCTGCAGGTGCTGAAGGACCGCGGCTACGTCAAGCTCGAGAAGAAACGGCTGCACGGTGAGGACAAGGGCCGCGTCGTGGTCGCGTTCCTGGAAAACTTCTTCGCCCGCTATGTGGAGTACGACTTCACCGCCAATCTGGAAGAGCAACTCGACCGCATCTCCAACAACGAGATTTCCTGGCAGCAGGTGCTGAAGGATTTTTGGGTCGGCTTTTCCGGCGCGGTCGCCGATATCAAGGATACCCGCGTCTCCGAAGTGCTCGACGTACTCGACGATATGCTGGGGCCGCACATCTATCCGCCGCGCGCGGATGGCGGCGACGTCAGGCAGTGTCCGACCTGCGGCACCGGCAAGCTCAATCTGAAGGCCGGCAAGTTCGGCGCCTTTGTCGGCTGCTCGAATTATCCGGAATGCCGCCACACCCGTCCGCTCGCCGCCGATGGCGAGGCCAGCGCCGACCGCGTGCTCGGCAAGGATCCGGAGACCGATCTCGACGTGACGGTGAAGGCCGGCCGGTTCGGTCCCTACATCCAGCTCGGCGAGCAGAAGGATTATGCCGAAGGCGAAAAGCCGCGGCGCGCCGGCATTCCAAAAAACACCTCGCCCGGCGACATGGAGCTCGAGCTGGCGCTGAAGCTGTTGTCGCTGCCGCGAGAAATCGGAAAACATCCGGAAACCGGCGAGCCGATCACGGCCGGTATCGGCCGCTTCGGTCCGTTCGTGCGTCACGAAAAAACCTATGCCAGCTTGGAAGCCGGCGACGAAGTGTTCGACATCGGCCTCAACCGCGCGGTGACACTGATTGCCGAAAAAATCGCCAAGGGCCCGAGCGGACGCCGTTTCGGCGCCGACCCCGGCAAGCCGCTCGGCGAGCATCCGAGCCTCGGCGGCGTCGCCGTGAAGAACGGCCGCTATGGCGCCTACGTCACGTCAGGCGGCGTCAATGCCACGATCCCGAGCGACAAGACGCCGGAGACCATCACGCTGGCGGAAGCCATCGCCCTGATCGACGAACGTGCCGCCAAGGGCGGCAGCAAGCCCAAGCGCGGCGCCAAGAAGGCCGCGCCAAAGAAGGCCGCCGCCAAGCCTGCCGATCCCGACGCGCCGAAGCCCGCCAAGAAGGCGGCGGTGAAGAAGGCGGCGACGAAACCGAAGGCAGACGCCGTGAGCAAGGCGCGCGCGCCGGTTGCCTCGGCCGCCAAGACGTCGGCAGCCAAGCCGGCAGCATCCAAACCGCCCGCGAAAAAGAGCGCGGGCAAGGCCCGGGGATAAGTGAAGACAAAACACGACAATGGTTTTCCGAGCCGGGACGCCATCGTCGCTTTCATTCGCGCGAATCCGGGCCATATCGGTACCCGCGAAATCGCGCGCGAGTTCGGCCTCAAGAACGCCGACCGCGTCGAACTGAAACGCATCCTGCGTGAACTCGCCGACGAAGGCGCGATCGCCAAACAAGGCCGAAAAATCCGGGAGCCGGCCGCCCTGCCCCCGACCGTGCTGGCCGACATCACCGGCCGCGACACCGACGGCGAATTGCTCGCGAGCCCGACCGAGTGGGATACCGAGCAGGACGGTCCCGCGCCAAAGATCCGCATTCACGTTCCACGCCGCCCGCAGCCGGGCACCGCTGCCGGCGTCGGCGACCGCGCGCTGCTGCGCATCGAGAAAACTCCTGACAGCGAAGGCTCGCTTTATCGCGGCCGTGTCATCAAGGTCATCGACCACGCCCGCACCCGGCTGCTTGGAATCTTCCGCGCGCTGCCCGCCGGCGGCGGCCGTCTGGTCCCCGTCGACAAGAAGCAGGCCGGCCGCGAACTGAACATCGCCAAGGACGACACCGGCGGCGCCGAGGACGGCGACCTCGTCAGCGTCGATCTGGTGCGCACGCGCGGCTACGGTCTCGCATCTGGCAAAGTGAAGGAGCGGCTCGGGTCGCTCGCGACCGAGAAGGCGGTCAGCCTGATCGCGATCCACGCCCACGAAATTCCGCAAGCGTTCTCGCCGTCCGCGTTGCGCGAGGCCGAGGATGCCCGGCCTGCCGAGTTGAAAGGCCGCGAGGACTGGCGCGATCTGCCGCTCGTCACCATCGATCCGCCCGACGCCAAGGATCACGACGACGCTGTGCATGCCGCTGTTGATCCCGACCCGAACAACAGCGGCGGCATGATCGTCCATGTCGCGATCGCGGACGTCGCCTTCTATGTGCGGCCGGGCTCGGCGCTGGACCGTGACGCGCTGACGCGCGGCAACTCGGTGTATTTCCCTGATCGCGTGGTGCCGATGCTGCCCGAGCGCATCTCCAACGACCTCTGTTCGCTGGTGCCGGGCCAGCCGCGCGGTGCGCTCGCGGTGCGAATGGTGATCGGCAGTGACGGCCGCAAGCGCTCGCACAGCTTTCATCGCGTGCTGATGCGTTCGGCCGCCAAACTCAATTACGCGCAAGCGCAGGCCGCGATCGACGGCCGCCCCGACGACACCACGGGCCCGCTGCTGGAGCCGATCCTGAAACCGCTGTACGCGGCCTATGCGCTGGTGAAACTCGCGCGCGACGAACGCGATCCGCTCGATCTCGATTTGCCCGAGCGCAAGATCCTGCTGAAGCCCGACGGCACCGTCGATCGCGTCATCGTGCCGGAGCGGCTGGACGCACATAAACTCATCGAAGAGTTCATGATCCTCGCCAACGTCGCCGCCGCGGAAATGCTTGAAAAGAAGGCGTTGCCGCTTATCTATCGGGTACACGATGAGCCCTCGCAGGAGAAGGTTCACAACCTCCAGGAATTCCTGAAAACGCTCGATCTGCCGTTCGCGAAAGCCGGCGCGTTGCGCCCCGCGCTGTTCAATCGCGTGCTGGGCCAGGTCCGGGGTGAGGACCACGAACCGCTGGTGAACGAAGTGGTATTGCGCTCGCAGGCCCAGGCGGAATATTCCGCGGAGAATTACGGCCATTTCGGCCTTAACCTCCGGCGCTACGCGCATTTCACTTCGCCTATCAGGCGATACGCCGATCTGATCGTGCACCGCGCCTTGATCCGCGCGCTCGGCCTTGGCGAAGGCGCGCTGCCGGAAACCGAGACGCTGGAAACACTTGGCGAAGTCGCGGCGCAGATCTCCGTCACCGAACGCCGCGCCATGAAGGCGGAGCGCGAGACCGCGGATCGCCTGATCGCGCATTTCCTCGCCGACCGCATCGGCGCGACGTTTCAGGGCCGCATTTCCGGCGTCACCCGCGCCGGACTGTTCGTCAAGCTCAGCGAAACCGGGGCCGATGGCTTGATTCCGATCCGCACGCTCGGCACGGAATACTTCAACTACGACGAAACGCGCCATGCGCTCGTCGGCACACGCAGCGGTGCCATGCACCGGCTGGGTGACGTTGTCGACGTGCGTCTGGTAGAAGCAGCACCGGTAGCCGGCGCGCTGCGGTTCGAACTGCTGTCGGAAGGCCAGGTCATTCCGCGCGGCAGAAAACGCGATGGCTCAAAGGCGCCAACGAAGGCGCATCCCGGCCGCAGCCCGAGCAAGGCTGGCAAGCCGAGCCAAGGCAAGTCTGGCAAAGGCAAATCTGGGAAGTTCAAGCCGGGTAAATCGAAGTCCGGCAAATCGAAAAAGGGCAAATCATGGTAACGGCAAGCACAGCGACGACCGTCTGGACCCGGGAAGCCGTGAAGGGCGAAAAGCGCGACCTGTGGACCGCGATGAAGCGCGGCTTTCGCTGCCGCTGCCCGCGCTGCGGCGAAGGCAAGCTGTTTCGCGCTTTCCTGAAAGTGGACAACAACTGCTCGGTCTGCGGGCTCGACTACACGCCGCACCGCGCCGATGACTTGCCGGCCTATCTCGTCATCATCATCGTCGGCCACATCTTGATACCGATCATCCTGTGGATCGAAACCGATTACGCGCCGGCGATCTGGCTGCAGCTTTCGATCTACCTGCCGCTTACATTGATTGCATCGCTGGGGCTTCTGCAACCGGTGAAGGGCGCCGTAGTCGGCTTCCAATGGGCGCTGCGCATGCATGGCTTTGACGAAAATGCCCCTAGCGAGATCCCTCCCGTCTAGAGCCTTGTCGGTTCTGATTGCATCAGAACCGGGCTCTGGTTTTTTTGATTGACGCGTTTTCTTGACGCGAACCGGTGTCCACTTCGCTCGAAAACGCTATGGTTAAACCAAGAGCAACAAAAGCACGAACGGGGATGGAATGACCGACGCAGCGACCGCGCCAAAAGAAGAAAAAGAAGCCGATCACCATCCCTATTTCCGGCCCAAGGATGCCGCGACGCTGATCCTGATCGATCGCTCCAGCGAAAAGCCGAAGGTGCTGGTCGGCAAGCGCCACGACAATGTGGTGTTCATGCCGGGAAAGTTCGTGTTTCCCGGCGGTCGCGTCGACAAATCAGACAACCGCGTTCCCGTTGCCGCTCCCATCACCCAAGAACTCGAAGCCAACCTGTTCAAGGGCAGCCCGAAGATCGTGGCATCCCGGGCCCGCGCGCTCGCGGTCGCCGCGATCCGCGAAGCCTGCGAGGAAACCGGACTTTGTCTCGGCCGCAAGGTCGACAAGCCCGTCAAGCTTGAAGGCCCTTGGGCGCCATTTACGGACGCCGGCCTGCTGCCTGATCCGTCCAGCCTGTTCCTGATCGCGCGCGCGATCACCCCGCCCGGCCGCGTCCGCCGCTTCGATACCCGCTTCTTCACCGCGGACGCCTCTGCCATTACCCATCGCGTCGAAGGTGTGATCCATCCCGACGCCGAACTGGTGGAACTGGTCTGGGTCGAGATCGGCTCCAAGCCGCTGGCCGATTTGCATCCGATGACCAAGAACGTGCTGAACGAACTCGACCGCCGCCTCGCCACCGGACCGCTACATCACGACGCCCCGGTGCCGTTCTTCCACTTCTACGGCGGCAAGATGCAGAAGGACGTACTGGGCGCGTAAGCGCAAGTGACACCGAGATCGGCCGAGTTGAATTCGGGAGTGCTGTCCATGATGCGTTTCGTCGGACCCCTGCTCGCATCCGTCTCCCTGTGCGCCATGCTGCCGCTACCGGCGCACGCGGAACTCGATGTCGTCCGTTTGAAGGCCGCGATCGAGTCCTCGGTCGCCGGCAACTACGCAACGCTCGAGACGCTCTACAAGGATATCCACGCTCATCCGGAGCTGGCGTTTCAGGAAGTGAAAACCGCAGCCCGGCTCGCCACGGAGATGCACGCGCTCGGCTTCGACGTCACCGAAAAGGTCGGCAAGACCGGGCTGGTCGCGATCTACAAAAACGGCGACGGCCCCACCATCCTGGTGCGCACCGAGCTCGACGCATTGCCGATGGAAGAGAAGACCGGCCTCGACTATGCGAGCCACGACAAGGCCGACTGGAACGGCCGCGAGGTCTTTGTCGCCCATAGCTGCGGCCACGACATCCACATGGCGAGCTGGGTCGGAACGGCGAAGACGCTGCTCGGCCTGAAAGACCAGTGGCACGGCACCTTGATGTTCATCGCCCAGCCAGCGGAAGAAGAGGTCAGGGGCGCGCAGGCCATGCTGGCAGACGGCCTGTTCACGCGATTTCCAAAGCCCGACGTTGCGTTTGCCTTGCATGATGGCCCCGGCCCCTACGACGTCGTCTCCTATCGTAGCGGCGTCGGCTCATCCTATGCCGATCTTCTCGAGGTCAAATTCAATGGTCGCGGCGGTCATGGCGCCGAACCGCAGCGGACCATCGACCCCGTGATGATCGCGGCACACTTTGTCACCGATGTGCAAAGCGTGATCAGCCGCGAAAAGGACCCGAATGAATTCGGGGTGCTGAGCATTGGCGCGATCCACGGCGGCACCGCCGCCAACATCATTCCCGACGGCGTGTACGTGGCCGGAACCATCCGCTCCTACAAGCCGGAGGTCCGCGCCAAACTGCATGCCGGTATCGAACGAACCGCCAGGGCCGCAGCCGCGATGGCGGATGCGCCGGCACCCGAGTTCAAGATCAGCGCGGGCACCAAGCCCGTCATGAACGATCCGGGCGTGGTCGCGGCCACCGCAAAGGTGCTGCAGGTAGCGTTCGGCGAAAAGTTGAGGGCAACGCCCCCCGTCAGCGCCAGCGAGGATTTTTCGGAATTCGCCGCCGCAGGCGTGCCGTCGATGATGTTCAACATCGGCGTCTACGAGCCGGAACGGGTTGCCGCCGCGCGCAACGGCACCGGCCCGCAATTACCGCCCAACCATTCGCCGTTGTTTGCGCCGGTGCCAAAACCGACGATCACCGTCGGCATCCAGGCCATGACGCTCGCCGTTCTCAGTGCCTTCGATCAGCACGCGCGGGGCAAGTGAGGCATTTCGAGCCGGGCCCCCCGGAGGCGCCACTCTCATCCTTCCGACGCGGACGAAATTGCAAAATTCTTCTCTGGCCTCCTGATGGCGTAACTGCTTCCGGTGCCTATCTCCTTGCCAGCAATAACAGGACGGAATGGGGCAAATGGCGAAGCGGCAACTCAAGCTCGGCGCGTTCATGCGGCCGGTTTCCATCCACACCGGCGCCTGGCGCTACCCGGGCGCCTGGCCCGACGCCAACTTCAATTTCCCGCATATCAAGAAGCTGATCCAGAAGCTGGAAGCCGGCAAGTTCGACGCCTTCTTCATGGCCGACCATCTGGCGGTGCTGAACATGCCGGTCAATGCGCTCAAGCGCAGCCACACCGTCACGTCCTTTGAGCCGTTCACGCTGCTGTCGGCACTGGCCGGGGCGACCGAGCATATCGGCCTGATCGCAACGGGATCGACGACCTTCGACGAGCCCTATCACGTCGCCCGCCGTTTCGCCTCGCTCGATCACATCTCCGGCGGGCGAGCCGGCTGGAATATCGTCACCACGTCAAACCCGGATGCCGCGCTGAATTTCGGGCTCGACGACCACATGGAGCATGCCGAACGCTACAAGCGGGCGCGCGAATTCTACGACGTCGTCACCGGTCTCTGGGATTCCTTTGCCGACGACGCCTTTGTGCGCGATGTCGAAAAGGGCCTTTATTTCGATCCCGCCAAGATGCATGTGCTCAATCACAAGGGAAAATATCTCAGCGTCCGCGGCCCGCTCAACATCGCCCGCCCGGTACAGGGCTGGCCGCTGATCGTGCAGGCCGGCGCCTCCGAGGACGGCAAGCAGCTCGCGGCGGAAACCGCCGAGGCCGTGTTCACCGGCGGCGGCAGCCTCGCCGACGCACAAAAACTCTATGCCGACATCAAGGGCCGTATGGAAAAGATCGGCCGCAACCCCGAGCATTTGAAGATTCTGCCCGGCGCGTTCGTCATCGTCGGTAACAGCGTCGAGGAAGCCAAGGAGAAGCGCGCAAAACTCGACAGCATGGTGCATTACGACAGCGCCATCGCCTCGCTTTCGGTGCAGCTCGGCACCGACGCCTCCGGCTTCGATCCCGACGGCCAGTTGCCTCCGATCCCCGAAACCAATGCCAGCAAGAGCGGCCGTCAGCGGCTGGTCGACGCCGCCGCCCGCGACAAGCTCACGGTGCGTCAGCTCGCCCAGCGCGTCGGCGGCTATGGCGGATTGTCTTTCGTCGGCACGCCGGTGACGATCGCCGACCAGATGGAAGAATGGCTGACCACCAACGGCAGCGACGGTTTCAACATCATGTTCCCGTTCCTGCCAGCGGGGCTGGACGATTTCGTCGACAAGGTGGTGCCGGAACTGCAGCGGCGCGGGATTTTCCGCAAGGAGTATGAAGGCAAGACGTTGCGCGAGAATTTGGGGCTGCCAAGGCCGAAAAACCGGTTCTTCGAGGGTTAACGCGGGTATTCCGCAAAAGTGGGTACCGGTTTTGCGATCAGAATACGCGCGAAAGCATGGATTCTACCCGGAATCATGCGGTTATCGGCCCTGAAAACCTTGACTTTGGGCGATCAGAAGCTAGGTTGCGCCCAAATGCAGGCCGATTTGGCCGGCGCCTGACACCCCCATTTTTGAGGTTTCGAACATGGCCAAAGCGGTCACCATCAAGGTCAAGCTCGTTTCCACGGCGGACACCGGCTTCTATTACGTCGCCAAGAAGAATTCGCGCACCATGACCGACAAGATGGTCAAGAAGAAGTACGACCCGGTCGCGCGCAAGCACGTCGA
>JBBRSX010000119.1:0-19120 GCA_038244925.1 Hyphomicrobiales bacterium
CGCGCCTATCTCGATCTGTGGGCCGGTGCGGTCAAGCGCATGGCCGGTGAAGCGGCGCCGCCTTCGGCCGCACCCGATGCCAAAGACAAGCGCTTCGCCGATCCGGAATGGTCGCAGAATCAATTCTTCGATTTCCTCAAGCAGGCCTATCTCTTGACCGCGCAATGGGGCGAGCGGCTGGTGACCGATGCCTCGGGCGTCGACGAGCACACCCGGGCGAAAGCCGCGTTCTACGTCAAGCAGATCACCAACGCGATCTCGCCGTCGAATTTCGTGCTGACCAATCCGGAACTGCTGCGCGAGACGCTGGCCTCGAACGCCGACAATCTGGTGCGCGGCATGCATCAGCTCACCGAGGACATCAAAGCCGGCCAGGGCCATCTCAAGATCACGCAATCCGATCCGTCGCGCTTCGAGGTCGGACGCAATCTCGCATTGACGCCCGGCAAGGTGGTCTTTCAGAACGAACTGATGCAGCTCATCCAATACGAGCCATCGACGCCGAACGTGCTCAAGGTGCCGCTGCTGATCGTGCCGCCCTGGATCAACAAGTTCTACATTCTCGATCTGACGCCGGAGAAATCCTTCATCAAGTGGTGCGTCGATCAGGGCATCACCGTGTTCGTGATTTCATGGGTCAACCCGGACGCGCGGCTCGCGGCCAAGGGTTTCGACGAATATATGAACGAAGGCCCGCTCGCCGCGCTCGACGCCATCGAGCAAGCAACCGGTGAAAAGAAAGTCCACGCCATCGGCTATTGCGTCGGCGGCACTTTGCTGGCGATCACGCTGGCCTATTTGGCGGCGAAGAAGAAGAGCCCCGTGCTGACCGCCACGATGTTCGCCGCTCAGGTCGATTTCACCCACGCCGGCGATCTGCTGGTGTTCGTCGACGAAGACCAGATCTCGGCGCTCGAGCGCGACATGCGGGAATCGGGCGTGCTCGAGGGCGCCAAGATGGCGATGGCCTTCAACATGCTGCGGTCCAACGACCTGATCTGGTCGTATGTCGTGAGCAATTACCTCAAGGGACAGCCGCCCACCGCGTTCGACCTGTTGCACTGGAATTCCGACGCCACCCGCATGCCGGCGGCCAACCATTCGTTCTATCTGCGCAGCTGCTATCTGGAGAACCGGCTGTCGACAGGCAGCATGGTGCTCGACAACACGCTGCTCGACCTGTCGAAGGTCAAGGTGCCCGTCTACAATCTGGCGACCCGCGAGGATCACATCGCGCCCGCCGAATCCGTGCTCTACGGTTCGCAGTTCTTCGGCGGCCCGGTCAAATACGTGCTGTCGGGCTCCGGCCATATCGCCGGGGTGGTCAACCCGCCGGCGAGCGGCAAGTACCAGTACTGGACCAACGACAATATCAAGGACATCAAGCTCGCCGACTGGCTCAAGGGCGCCACCGAGCACAAGGGATCGTGGTGGCCCGACTGGCTGCAATGGCTCGACGGCCTCGACGCCGAACGCGTGCCGGCGCGCGCCGTCGGTTCCGAGGCGATGCCCCCGCTCGAGGATGCGCCCGGCAGCTACGTCCGGGTCCGCGCGTAGCGCAGCCGTGCGCAGTTGGCTATAACAACGCATCCCGTGCCGGGATTCGAAATCAGTTGAGGGGGAACCAATGACGCGTGAATTGTTCTGGCTGACTCTAACCGTGATTTTGACCGGGCTGCTGTGGGTTCCCTACGTGCTCAATCGCTGTCAGGTTCGCGGCCTCGGCGGCGCCATGGCCAATCCCGCACGCAACGACAAGCCGCATGCCGAATGGGCCAACCGG
This sequence comes from Hyphomicrobiales bacterium, assembly GCA_038244925.1. Classification (GTDB taxonomy): domain Bacteria; phylum Pseudomonadota; class Alphaproteobacteria; order Rhizobiales; family Xanthobacteraceae; genus Bradyrhizobium. Next base: position 1,784 of record JBBRSX010000119.1, read on the forward strand.
CTGATGTTCGCGCATGACAATGCGATCGAGAACCTGATCATCTTCGCCCCGCTGGTGCTGATCCTCAACGCCGCCGACTATTCCACCAAATGGACCGTGATGGCCTGCGCGGTGTATTTCTGGGCCCGCCTCGCGCATCTGATCGTCTACACGCTGGGCCTGCCGGTGTTCCGCACGCTGGCCTTCACCGTCGGCTTCATCGCCCAGGCAGTGCTGGCGCTGGCGATTTTCAAGATCGTCTGAGACGAACTCAGGCGCCCTTCCGGGCGACGACAAACAGCATCTCGGCCTGCTTGTCGTCAAAACCCCGGACTTCGCCGCTCTCGATCGACAGTGAACTCCAGTTGCCGGCCTGCGCGTAAGTGGCGCGCAGCCAGTCCGGCGATGGATAGTTGTAGTAGCGATCGAGCGTGTCGCGGCCGTCGGCGTCGCCGGTCTTGTAGCTGGCGTAGAAAACGCCTTCGGGTTTGAGCGCGCGCCGGATCAGCGTCAAAATAGTCGCAAGCTGCTCGCGCGGGACGTGAAGCAGACAGGCATTGGCCCAGACGCCGTCATAGGCCTCGACCTCGTCGAGATCGTGAAACAACAACGTCCCGACCGGACGGCCGAGACGCTGTGACGCCACCGCGGCCATTTCCGCCGAGCCGTCGGTCGGACGGACATCGATTCCCCGCGCCAGAAACGCCGCCGTATCCGCGCCGGCGCCGCATCCGAGTTCGAGGATTTTGGCGGCCGGCGCGATTTGCGCCAGAAACGCGGTCAGCCGCGCCTGGCGCGAGGAGATCTCGCGCTCGGCGTAGGCCTGCGCGTGGCTGCTGTAGAATTGAAGCGTCTTCGCGTCCACAGCAGCCCCTCGTCAAACGGCCCTGCCCTCAGGCATCGGACAGGCCGAGCATCAGCCGCATGTTCTGCACCGCGGCACCCGAGGCACCCTTGCCGAGATTGTCGAGCCGCGCAACGAGAACCGCCTGCCGGTGCTTCTCGCTGGCAAACACATAGAGTTCGAGCATGTTGGTCTCGTTGAGCGCCTCCGGCTCGAGCTTTCCGTTCCTGGTCGCGTCGTCGAGCGGCTTGACCGAGACGTATTTGCTGCCCGCATAGCGTCTCGCCAACGCTGCGTGAAGGGCAGCGCCGTCCGGCTTGCCCGGCAGCGTGTCGAGATGCAACGGCACCGACACCAGCATGCCCTGCCGGTAGTTGCCGACCGACGGCACGAAGATCGGCCGCCGCGTCAGATGCGAATAAAGCTGCGTCTCCGGCAGGTGCTTGTGTTCGAAGCCGAGACCGTAAAGCTCGAAGGACGGCGCGGTGCCGTCTTCAAAGCTGGCGATCATGGTCTTGCCGCCGCCCGAATAGCCGCTCACCGCATTGATGGTGATCGGATAGTCCGCGGGGACCAGATCGGCATCAACCAGCGGCCGCAGCAGCGCGATCGCGCCGGTCGGATAGCAACCGGGGTTCGAGACTTTCCGCGAGGTTCGGATCTTGTCGGCCTGATCGGCTGCGAGTTCCGGAAAACCATAGGTCCAGTCGCTGGCGACCCGAAACGCGGTCGAGGCGTCAAGCACCTTGGGAGCGGCAGCGCCCATGCTGTCGATCAGCTTGACTGTCTCCTTGGCGGCATCGTCCGGCAGGCAGAGGATCACGAGATCCACCTGCTCCATTAACGCCCGCTTGGCGGCCGGATCCTTGCGCTTGTCGTCGGCGATGCCAGCGACTGTGACGTCGTTCTGCCCGCTGAGCCTTTCGGCAATGCCGAGGCCCGTCGTTCCGGAGCCGCCGTCAACGAACACGACGGGCTTCTTCACGGCAGCGGTGGTTTCGGTCTGGCCTTTCGGCAGCTTGGTGTCTGATATGGTCATGTCGCGTTCCTTTCAGCCCGAAATCGTTGAATTGGTGTGGTTCGTATCCGCTGCGAAGGCCTGCGGGCGTAGCCCGCGCATCAGGCCCGCGATCACATGCGCATCGGCGTCCGGTTGCGTCGCCAACACTCCAGCCAGTGCCGTATAGTCGGCGTCGGACTTGTGCTGGTTCAGCTTGAAGCTGCCTTCGATATCCTCAACCGTCATCGTCATACCCACGATCGCCTTTTTCAGCGCCTCCAGCCGCCCGGCCGTCATCTTCGACGACAGCCAGGGTTTTTTCGGCAACAGCCGCTCTTCGAACTTGGCGCTGAGCGTCTCGATCTGCTCGGCGAGTTCGTCGTCCGACAAGGTCCGTACCGTGCCGGTCAGATGCACCACCTGATAGAGCCAGGTCGGCACCTGGTCCGGCGAGACGTACCAGTCCGGCGACACATAGGCATCCGCGCCGTTGACGGCCAGCAGCCACGACGTGGTGCCGTCGGCCAGCTTTACCAGCGGATTGTGACGGGCAACATGGAACGCCGCATGCGGCGTGCCGTCGCCGGCAAAGGTCAGATAAAACGGCAGTGGCGAGGCGACCGGCTTGCTGCCGTCCCACGCGCAGGCGAGGCCAAACCCGCGCGCTTCCGCGAACGCAAGGCTCGCGGCGCGATCGGACTTGAACATTGGAGGCGTATACATTCGGAACTCCTGCTTGACGTAGGAGCCACCAGATCAGACCGCGTTTTTTGGAAGGGTAGAAAGCCGCGGGACCGGATCCGGCGGCAGAGGCGACAGTCTTAAACGCAGACAACCGCCCATACCGCTGACATGCGGCGGCGGCGAGCGGTCAGAATGGTCGAAGCGTTGATCATGGGCGCGGCTATAAGGCCGCGCCCCGTTTCCGTCAAGTTATACCTGCTTCCGGGGCGATGTGGCCCCTTGCGTCAGATCACCGGATTCCAGTGCGCCGGGATCACCCGGTAGCCGCTGCCGTCCTTTTCGACGTTGCCGAGACCCGGGAACGGATAGTGGAAGCCCTGCACTTGCAGCTTGTCGGCCACCACCATGTCGTAGGTTTTGCGGCGGGTCTTTTCGGCCATGTCGGCGTCCTGGTCGAAGAACGCGTGCCAGCCGGGATTGGCCGCAAACAGATACGGCATGTTGGTGACGTCGGACTGGATGAAAACCTTGCCCGTGCCGGACGACAGAACATAGGACGTGTGGCCCGGCGTATGGCCGGGGGTCTCGACCGCCAGCAGGCCGGGGCCTACTTCCTTGCCCCACTCATAGGGCGTGACCTTCTTCTTCAGCCCGGCTTCCAGCACGCGGCGGGCGTTCTTGAACACGCCCGGCATACGCTCGCCGGTCTGCTTGGCCATTTCGCCATCGTCCATGAAGTATTTCCACTCGACCGACGGCACCAGCACTTCGGCATTGGCGAACGCCGGCCCACCTTCGGCGTTGAGCAGGCCGTTGATGTGGTCGCCGTGGAAATGCGAAATGATCACCATGTCGACGGCCTTGGGATCGAATCCGGCCGCGGCCATGTTGGTGGCAAACTGGCCGACCGCACCTTTGCTCAACGCGAACGCGCCTGGACCGTTGCCGGTGTCGAGCACGATCAGCTTGCCGCCGGCGTTGATCACCAGCGGACCGAACTGGATGCTGATCTTGTCCTTCGGCATGTAGGCTTTTTCGAGCGCCGCGGCGACATCTTCCTTCTTGGCGTTGGGGATGAAGCTGTCACCGAGCGTGAATGTGTTGATGCCGTCGGAAATCACGGTCACCTGCGCGTCGCCGACTTTGTAACGATAGAAACTGGGCGCCTGCTTGTCGGCCATCGGCGCGGCAGCTTGCGCGGAAATCGCCGGCAATAGCGGCACGGTGGCGATGCCGGCGGCGCCGGCCAGCATGTGACGTCGGGTCAATTCCATGAGGTGTCCTCCCTGTGAAACGATGGATGCGATATGCGGATTTTCCCGCGTTCTTGATGATTGGTGTGTTTCTAGCAGCGTTTGACCGGCCGCGCGATGACACCGTCAGGATAACGCGAACATCATGAAGCGGTCTTCGGGGCTAACCCCTGCCTCGCGAGCTTATTCCGGCAAAGCGGTTTGAGCTTCAGGCCGCCCGCCACAGCCATTCGACGATCTTGGCAATGACGTCGCCAAACAGCAACAACGCCGCCGACCAGACCAGCGCCGAGACGAAATTGGCGATCTGGAACGGCCAGTAGGACATCTCGAAAATGCCGGCGGCAAGCGGCACCGAGGCCCGCAGCGGCCCGAAAAACCGGCCGATGAAAATCGAGGGCACGCCCCATTTTTTCACGAACAACTCGCCGCGCGGCAGGATTTCAGGATAGCGCGACAGCGGCCACATCTGCGCGACATGCTCCTTGTACTTGAAACCGAACCAGTACGAGACCCAGTCACCGAGCGCTGCACCGACGCCGCCGGCGATCCAGACCGGCCAGAAGCTGATGCCGCTGACGCCGATCAGCGCGCCGATCGCCACCAGCGCGCCCCAGGCCGGAATCAACAGCGAGATGAAGGCTAGCGACTCACCGAACGCCAGCACCAGCACGATCGGCGCCGCCCAAGTCTGATGATCGCGCACGAAATCGGCCAGCGCGCGGGTAAAATCTTCCATTCCTTGAACGCCTTCTCCGCCCCTGTCCGCGCCGTTGAACCCATTCCTCAGGGTTCCCCGCGGGGACAGCTAAGCCAGCCCCTTGCGTGACATCAAGTCACAAAGGCGGGCATGGCGCGTGATGTCAATCGACCGCTCAGCTCTGCGGCGGCCTTCCGCTTAGCTGCGGCGGCCTTCCGCTTAGCTCTGCGGCGGTGGCGGCGGCCGTTTGGGCGGTCGCGGCTTGGCAACGCGGGGTTGGACCGGAGCAACCGGTTGCAGGGTCACGATCACCGGATTCGGCTTGTGATCCTGTGCGGCGCCGGTGGCAGCATCGACGCCCATCCCGACCAAGCCACCGGCCAGAAGATTGCCGGCAAAACCAGCCGCACCCGTTCCAGGAATTTCCTTGGTGAGAGGGATGATCTGCGGCTCGTATCCCTCCTTGTTGAACGTAACGGTGATGTCGGCATTGCGCTTCGCTTGAACCACGCACGGGGTCACGCAAGCCGTTGGAATATCCAGCCCGGTAATTTCAGCCGTCGCGCCTGCCGGGGTACTTGAAATGGAGATATTCTCGGTCGTTCCCCGCGTTACAGACGCGCAGCCGAGACACGGCGCCGCGATCACGGCAGCCAGCAATAGTCTGATCATCGTTGGAAGTTCCCCTTGCCCGCTGAAACATTCGAGCAACCCAAGGGCGAATGCAAGAGGAGGCATTCTTCGGCGTTGAACATTGTTAACCGCAGAGATTTTGTACCTTGCGCCCGCCTCTGCGGCCTCCCTCGCTCCCGGCCGTCACTTTCTTGGCCCATCCATGGCATAGTCAGGGGAACCGATTCGCTGCGCGATATCGCGCGCAACATATGAAGAAAAATGTCCAAACCATTGAAATCAGCTACAAAAAGCAAGTCCGATAAAGATCTGTTCGCAGGATCGGAACCGAAGGGCCGCGCCCCGTTGAAGGTGGCCAGCCGCTCCGGCGGCGCCGAAGAAGCCTACACCGCGGCCGACATCGAGGTGCTCGAAGGGCTCGAGCCGGTGCGCCGCCGCCCCGGCATGTATATCGGCGGCACCGACGAAAAGGCGCTGCATCATCTGTTCGCCGAAGTCATCGACAACTCGATGGACGAGGCCTTGGCGGGGCATGCGTCCTTTATCGAAGTCCATCTCGGCGCCGATGGCTTTTTGACCGTCACCGACAACGGCCGCGGCATTCCCGTTGATCCGCATCCGAAATTTCCGAAGAAATCCGCACTCGAAGTCATCATGTGCACGCTGCATTCCGGCGGCAAGTTCGACTCCAAGGTCTACGAGACCTCGGGCGGCCTGCACGGCGTCGGCGTCTCCGTGGTCAACGCCCTATCCTCGCGGCTCGAGGTCGAAGTCGCGCGCAGCCAGAAACTCTACAAGATGAGTTTTGAGCGCGGCCACCCGAAGGGCAAGCTCGAAGACCTCGGCAAGGTCAACAACCGCCGCGGCACCACCATCCGTTTCAAGCCGGACACCGATATCTTCGGCGCCAAGGCCGCGTTCAAGCCGCAGCGCCTGTTCAAGATGGCGCGCTCGAAAGCCTATCTGTTTGGCGGCGTCAAAATCCGCTGGCGCTGCGACCCCGAACTGCTGAAAGGCATCGAGGACATCCCGGCCGAGGACGAGTTTCACTTCCCCGGCGGCCTGAAGGATTATCTCGCCGCCGCCATCCACGCCGACACGCTGGTGCATCCGGATATCTTCTCCGGCAAATCCGGCCGCAACGGCGGGCACGGCGCCTGCGAATGGGCGGTGGCGTGGACCGCCGACGCCGACGGCTTCCTCTCTTCCTATTGCAACACCGTGCCGACGCCTGACGGCGGCACCCATGAATCCGGCATGCGCAGCGCCATGCTGCGCGGCCTGAAAGACCATGCCGAGCGCATCGGCCAGGGCAAGCGCGCCGCGCCGATCACCTCCGAGGACGTGATGGTGGGCGCGGCCGTGATGCTCTCGGTGTTCGTGCGCGAGCCGGAATTTCAGGGCCAGACCAAGGACCGGCTCGCGACCGCCGAAGCGCAGCGCATCGTCGAACAGGCCATCAAGGATCCGTTCGACCACTGGCTGTCGGGCAATCCGCTGCAGGCCAACAAGCTGCTGGATTTCGTCATCGAGCGCGCCGACGAGCGGCTGCGCCGCCGCGCGGAAAAGGAAACCTCGCGCAAGACGGCGGTGAAGAAGCTGCGCCTGCCCGGCAAGCTCGCCGATTGCACCAATACCGCGACCGAAGGCTCCGAACTGTTCATCGTCGAGGGCGACTCGGCCGGCGGCAGCGCCAAGCAGGCGCGCGACCGCAAGACCCAGGCGATATTGCCGCTACGCGGCAAGATCCTCAACGTCGCCTCCGCCACCAAGGACAAGCTCACCGCCAACGCCCAGCTCTCCGACCTGATGCAGGCGATCGGCTGCGGCACCGGCGTGCATTATCGCGAAGAAGACCTGCGCTATTCCCGCGTCATCATCATGACCGACGCCGACGTCGACGGCGCGCATATCGCTTCGCTGCTGATCACGTTCTTCTATCGCCAGACACCGAAGCTGATCGATGAAGGGCATCTCTATCTGGCCGTTCCGCCGCTCTACAAGCTGACCCACGGCAGCAAGACGGTCTATGCGCGTGACGATGCCCACAAGGAGGCGCTGTTGAAGAGCGAGTTCAACGCCAACGCCAAGGTCGAGGTCAATCGCTTCAAAGGCCTCGGCGAGATGATGCCGGCGCAGCTCAAGGAAACCACAATGGATCCGGCTAAGCGCTCGATGCTGCGCGTGGTGCTGCTGGCCGACGATCGCGAAGGCACCGCCGATTCGGTCGAACGGCTGATGGGCACCAAGGCCGAAGCCCGCTTCGCCTTCATCTCCGACAAGGCCGAATTCGCCAGCGAAGACCTGCTGGACGTCTGATCCCGCCGAAATGGGGCTTTTTCACCCCATTTTTCGCCTCTGTGGCTCGTTGAGGCCGGATTCTGCTCGTTTTTTGGCCTTCTTCGCCTCATTCGTTTTCAGGAAGGTGTGCTCCTCCCGCAACAGCATTTTGGGCAGATCTGCGTATAGTCATCATCAGTGGTCTTGGGGAATCGGTGATGAACCCTCCAGACTTTGGGTTCGGCGCTTTAATACTGAGGAATTGAAAATGAAGAATTTGGTAATCGCTCTGGCCGCGACCGCGGCTTTCACCGGATCGGCTTTCGCGGCCGATATGGCTCCCCGCACGTACGCCAAGGCTGCTCCGATGGCGGTGGCGGGTCCGAGCTGGACTGGCTGCTATGTCGGCGGCGGCGGCGGCGGTGCCGCCACCAAGACCGACCATAACGATTACTTCACCGGCACCAACGTTGCGGCCGGCCCGAATATCTCGTCAGGCGCTGATGGCTGGTTTGGCACCGTGCAGGTGGGCTGCGATTATCAGTTCAATAACTTCGTCCTCGGCGTGTTCGGTGACTACGACTTCATGGACGTGAAGGGCGACACTTCGGTGTTCGGGCAAACTGCCGCGGTGAACACCGGCTCGCAGAAGATGGATTATCAGTGGGCTATCGGCGGTCGCGCCGGTTATCTGATCACGCCCTCGTTGCTGACCTACGTTTCGGGCGGCTACACGCAGGCTCATTGGAAGTCGACTGATCTGCGCTTCTTCGGCTTCGCTCCGGTTGCCTCAACGCTGCCCGGCGACACCAAAGGCGGCTGGTTTATCGGCACCGGCGACGAATACGCTTTGACCGGTTTCCTGCCCGGCCTGTTCTGGAAGACCGAATACCGTTACTCGGAATTCGACCGTTCCAACGTCGGGATCCTCGCCCAGCCCGGAAACATTGCCACCGGCTTCTCGGAGACCCAGAAGGTCCGCGAGCACAGCGTGCGCAGCGAGCTGGTCTACCGCTTCAACTGGGGTGGTTCGGTCGTCGCCAAGTATTGATATCTAGCTAAAGTAAGCTGCTCAAAAGCCCCGGCATCGTCCGGGGCTTTTTTGTGCCTGAGCACAGCCGCGTCATCGATCCCACCGATCGCTAACGCCGGCGTGGAACGCCCTTTCTGCGGCTCACCTCCTCCTCGCACGGCGCTTGCGAAACAGCGCCGTCGTCATTTCTGCCTTGCCCTGCGCTCCCGCATTGTATTCGATCGAAAGCTGCGGCCTCCCGGGCAACGGGGCGCCAGCCAAGCCGCACGGTCCGCTCCAGACGGACGGAAGTCGGCAACAGGGGGAAGTCCATGGCCAGATCGCTTTCAATCGTCGGCTTTCTCGCACTCGCCATCGGATTGCTCTGGATCGGTCAGGGCACCGGCGTCGTCGCCTGGCCCAAATCGAGTTTCATGATCAACCAGCTGCAATGGGCCGGGTATGGCGCCGTGCTCGGCGCCATCGGCCTGATCCTGATCTGGCAGGGCAACCGCTAACTGGTCATGGCCGGGCTTGTTGTCCCGGCCATGACGGGAAGGACAAAACCATGAAAACAGAATTGTTCGATCTCGGCGGCAAGGTCGCCATTGTCACCGGAGGCAATGGCGGCATCGGGCTCGGGATGGCGCGGGGATTGGCGGCCGCGGGGGCTGCGGTCGCGATCGTCGGACGCAACGGGGCGAAGTCGCAATCAGCAGTCGCCGAACTGACGCAAGGCGGCGCCAAGGCGATTTCCGTCGTCGCCGACGTGACCGACAAGGAAGCGGTCGCCGCCATGACCGCGCACGTGATGCGCGAGCTCGGCCGTATCGACATCCTCGTCAACAATGCCGGCATGAGCATCCGCAAGCCACCGCACGTACTCGACCTCGCCGAGTGGAACACCGTGATGACGACCAACCTCACCAGCGCCTTCCTGTGCTCGCAGGCGGTCTATCCCGCGATGAAGGCGGCCGGCGGCGGCAAGATCATCAACATTGGATCCATGATGTCGATCTTCGGCGCCAGCTTCGCGCCGGCCTATGCCGCGAGCAAGGGCGGCATCGTGCAGTTCACGCGCTCCTGTGCCTGCGCCTGGGCCGCCGACAACATCCAGGCCAATGCGGTGCTGCCGGGCTGGATCGATACCGATCTCACCAAGCGCGCCCGCAAGGAGATCGACGGCCTGCACGACCGGGTGCTGGGACGAACGCCGGCGGCACGCTGGGGCGAGATAGCGGACTTCGCCGGCATCGCGGTGTTTCTCGCGTCCCCCGCCTCCGACTTCGTGACCGGCACGGCGATTCCCGTCGATGGCGGCTATTCGATCATGGGCTAACGTCAGTACCGCACCAACAAAAAAGCCCCGGCAGGAGGCCGGGGCTTTTGAGTTGCAGGCTCAAGAGATTTTAGTACTTCGCAACCACTGGTCCGGCGAACCACTGATAATTGAGGCCAATACGCGCGAGGCTGCCACGGACGTTGTAGTCGAAGCGCGACTGGAACGGCGGCACCGCTGGAATGCCGAAGTTGCTGATGTCGGAGGTGTGTCCGAGATCGTAATAGAGATACTCGCCCTTCACGGACCAGTTGCTCGAGACCTTGTATTCCGCGCCGGCGCCGACGGTCCAGCCAACCTGTATGCGCGATCCCGAAGCGAAATAGTCGACCGGGGCCGCGAAGTGGAATTGGCCGCTGGTCTTGACCTCGGCATAGGCCAGACCGCCGGTGCCATAGAGCAGCAGAGCCGGCGTGGCCAGGAAGCCTGCGCGCAGGCGCACGGTGCCGAAATAATCGATCTTCTCGGACGCCGTCACGAAGTTGGTAGGGAAAGCGTTGACGCCGTTGCGCTGGGCCACGCCAACACCCGTCAGCGTGCCGGTGCCCTTGATGTCCGCCGCCTGGATATCGGCTTCGATACCCCAGATCCAGTTCTGTACCTGCCAGTTGTAGCCGGCCTGTACACCACCGAATCCACCGGTCAGGTCATGGTTGAGCCCATAGTTCGCGCTCGCGGTGAGCAGGTTTTCCGGAATACCGGTTTCGCTGGCGTTGGTACGTCCAAAACCGCCGCCCGCGTTCACGCCGACATAGAAGCCAGTCCAGTTATAGACCGAGACAATCGGAGCAACAGGGCGAGCCTTGACCGCCATGTCCGCCGCGGAAGCCGACCCCAAGCCGGCAACCAGCAGCCCCGACGCGAGCACCCACCCAATCTGCTTTGTCATCGAAATATCCCCATCGTTTATTCATTAAATTCGGTAATTCATATTCCGAGCAGAGCTTATTCCCCGCCGAGCCATCAGCGCGACACGGAACTCATCCGATGAGGGCAATCAAAGGAGCTTTCCACGCCGCCGTTGCAATTCCGCAACAATTTTCCCGCGCGAACGGAACTTGCCGAACAACATAGCCCATCATCGGCGTAATTCCGGGGGCACACCAAGCCTTAACGACCCGTTCAATACCTGCGATTCGACATGCTCGGGACGAACGCCGAGACCGAGCAGCCGCGCCGTGATTCCCTGCAGCCACGGCACCGCCGTGACCAGACGCATGACCAGCGGCACTTTCAACGGTTGATTGCCGAGCTTCAGCGCCGCGTTGACGATATTGTTCTGGACCACGACCTGCATCCGCTGCGTCATCCGCACCGGAAACGCGCGCCGCCTCTGCACGGCATCGAGATCGTCCTGCGACGGGCAACCGCTCGCCAGTTTTGCGGCCAGCAGGTTCGCGGTCGCGACCGCGTCCTGCACCGCGAGATTGACGCCGACGCCGCCTACCGGCGACATCGCATGCGCGGCGTCGCCGATGCAAAGCAATCCTGGTTTGGTCCAGCGTTGCAGCCGGTTGATCGCGACCGTCAACAGCTTGACGTCGTCCCAGCTCTTCACGTCAGACAGGCCCGATGTGAGGATCGGCGCCATCCGCGCGATATCTTCGAGCAGCGCCGGCAGCCCCCTCGCCCGCACCGCGTCATACTGGCCCTTGGCGATCACATAGGCGCATTGCCAGTAGCTGCCGCGATCGAACGTCACCATCATCTTGCCGGGATCGACGCGGGCAAACAGTTTCTCGTTTTCGTCCTCGCGCTTGCCGGCGCGAAACCACAGCACGTCCATCGGCGCGCCGATCTCCTCGACCGCGAGGCTAGCGCGTTCGCGCACCAGCGAATGCCGGCCGTCGCAGGCAACGGTCAGGTCAGCCTCGATATCGACGATGCCCTCGGGTGTCTGTGCCCGCACGCCTGCGATCCGGTCGCCGTCGCGGATCAGGTCCACCGCCTCCGCGCTCATCATCACCTTGAGCGACGCAAACCGCTGGCCGCTCTCGCGCAGGAAATTCAGAAAATCCCACTGCGGCATGAACGCGATGAAGGGAAACTTCACCTTGAGCCGGCTCAGATCGGCGATCCGCACCGCCGTGCCGCCGAACATGCCGTCCATTTTTTGCAGCCGTTGATGCGGCAGTTTCAGAAAACCCTCGCTCAGTCCAAGCTCATCCATCACCTGCAAGGTAGAGGGATGCACGGTATCGCCGCGAAAATCGCGGAAGAAGTCCGCGTGCTTTTCCAGCACCACGACATCGATGCCGGCGCGCCCGAGCAGATAACCGAGCATCATGCCGGCCGGCCCGCCACCGACGATGCAACAGCGTACTTTCATGGAGCGGCTGGACGTTGGTTGCGACGACATGGTCAAACCCTGATGCTGCGCCTGTTATGGCGCGCACACTACAACATCCGTTCGACGTCGCGGCCGGTTTTCCCGGCCGTCGGGACACGCGCGTGGCGGCACCGTGCCGGCAACAAAAAGCCCCGGCAACGGCCGGGGCTTTCGCGCTGGAAATATCGCGGTGATCAGTAGCGCGCGATCACCGGCGCGCCGAACTTGTAGCTGACGCGGGCAACGACGGACTGGATATCGCGCGGCTTGGTATCGAACGTATACAGCAAAGGTGCTGCGGCGCCGGCGAGCTGATAGTTCTTGGTCTGGAAGGCCGCATAATCATATTCAAGGCCGACGATCCAGTTCTGGGTCACGCCGTATTCCCAGCCAGCGCCGATCGTCCAGCCATTGTGCCACGCGGTCGCGGAGCCGGCACCGGTGGCCACGCCACCCGTGTCGGACACCGCGAGTCGGCTGTTGACGCCGGCATAGCCGCCCTTGGCGTAAATCAGGTTGTTGGCCCAGGCGTAACCGACGCGGCCGGTCACCGTGGCCATGTAGTTGGTCCGCCAAGTGAACACATCGTCGGCCGCCGCGAACACGGTGTTGTTCACGGTGCCGCGGTTATTCATTCCGGAAATCGAACCTTCGAGGCCGAACACGTAATTGCTGGCCTGCCAGTTGTAGCCCATCTGCCCGCCGCCAAAGATGCCCGACGAGCGCTGGCCAAAGCCCTGTCCCGGAAGCAGGTCGCCGAAGCCGGAGTTGTTCGCGGTATTGACCCAGCTCTGGTTGGTCCAGGATCCGCCCAACTGGCCGCCGACGTAAAAGCCGCCCCAGTTGTAGTAGGATTCAGCGAACACCGGCGCCTTGTAATAGGGCCGCGACAGATCCGCCGCCGAAGCCGCACCAGCGCCCAGCGCTGCCGTGCAGGCCAAAGCCGTCATCAATCTCGAATTGAACATGTCCTGCTCCCCAAGTTTCCCCTTGGAGAACAACTTCGCCGGAGATCCTCACCAATCCCTCAAGGAACATGATTGACGAATGGTATCGCGCGGGTTTTTGCGAGCGTGCGTCACGCCCCGTGATGGCAGGGACGCAAACCGCGACGTGATGTGTGACCCTTCGTACGCATCGTGGGAAATGGTGTGCCGAGCTTTCGCGCCCGGTTTCGGACGCTGACGATCGTGCGATTCAAAGCTGCAGCCGCCCGCGTGGCGGAGGCGCCTTGCGCGACGAGCCTATTGAGACGGTTCAACTCTTCAGATGACCACGCCCGCGTTCCCGGTCTCAATCGCGGCATCGCAGCTAACTCGGCGGCTGGACACTTCGCAGCAACTTGCTGACCTCAGGGCGACTGAAGCGGGTCGTCGCCTTCGCAATCGATGCACCGATATTTGCGTCCCAAAACTCCCCGCTGAAGCATCAGCCGTAAAGGCTTCTGGCAGCTTGGGCAGACTGCGATTTCGTCGCTCGACATGGTTTGAATTGCTCAGGATGGGTCTTGCCGCCCTCGATGCGCCCGCTGTCAGCGACGGAATCAAATCCAGCAACTTTTGTGTGTTTGGTCGCGGGCCGGAAAGCCATCGCGATCAGGAACCGGGCGAATAGCGGCGCGCGATTGTTGTAGCGGCACGGCCAGCAACGGAACGAATGACGCATCTCCGAATTAGCTAAACGTGCCGGGCCGCTCCCGGCACATCCCCCGAGACGGCCCCAGTAACGCCCCCGCGCTGGGGCCGTTTTGTTTGCGCGGTGCCAGTAACGCCGTCGGCGTTTCTCTAAGGAACAAATCACGTAGCGGAGAGTCGGAAAGTCCCAACAACCAGGAGGTTCTTGAAATGGGACTGTTTTCGAAAGACATCAAAACCATGGAAGACATGTTCCTGCACGGATTGCAGGACATCTATTATGCCGAGCACCAGATCACCAAAGCCCTTCCCAAGATGATCGAGCAATCCACCAACCGCGACCTCGCGGCGGGCCTCAAGGCGCACCTGGAAGAGACCAAGGGTCAGATTGAACGCCTGCAAAAGGTGTTTCAGAAACTCGGCAAGGAGCCGCAGGCGACCGATTGCCCGGCCATCGACGGCATCATCAAGGAGGCCGACGAAACCGCAGGCGAGATCGACAACAAGCAGGTTCTGGACGCGGCCATCGTCGCAAACTCACAGGCGGTTGAACACTACGAGATCGCCCGATATGGACTCTGATCGCATGGGCGACAGAGCTGGGCCACGACGACGTGGTCAGGTTCCTGACGACGAACCTCAATGAGGAAAAGGCTGCGAATACCAAGTTGAACACGCTTGCACTGCGCAAGGGTGTGAACAGCAAGGCCGTCAACGCCGCTTGAGAGTTGGTGAGCGCGTGGTCGTGGCTTCGGCCACGCGCTTTTCCACTGCGTGACGCTCTTCCAATACGTGACCTGGCAGCTGCCATGTGGAACTGGCCTGCGCGTTGACGCAGATGCCATGCCTGGTTGGCCAGGCCGGTATCGTTGACCGGCTACCTCGCCAACAGGCCCGTCAATTGCTGGTCGGCGATTGAACAGCGCGCTTCATCGATCTGACGGGTAAGAGAAAGCGCGCTCGCCTTCAGGCTTTCGAGACCTTCGATTTGCGCAAGACCTGCGCTTTGCGCAAGGCTCTCGCTTTGCAAATGTCTCTTTTCAAGCTCGGCTATTCCTGCATTGACCACCGCGAGCCGAAGATAAAGTCGTTCGATTTCAGCGTGATGATCGGCTTCGACATCCCTGCAAATCCGCTGTGCCCGCATGATCGTTCCCCGTTTTTATCACGCCAGCGTGAGCGGCTTTTATGGCAGGAACGGGATCAATCCGCGTCGGATTGGGAACGCTCGCGCGGCTTTTTCGGTCAGGCCCGGCCGCGTTGGTGGGTGTCGGAACTTAAGCAGTTCAGTTCCGTTTAACGTCATCTGTTCAACGGAGCGCCCCCGATGGCCGACAACAAGAACCCGAATGACAAGCAGCCCGGCGAACATGCCGAGGGCAAGTACCATTACAACCCCGGCAATCAGGCCGGGAAAACCATTGAAGATTCCGAGAAGGAAGAGAATCTCGACCGGGTCAAGAACCGCGCCCCGCCGCCGCATGAGCGGAAGTGATACGTCCACTTGGCTAACAAGGCTCCGCGTACGTGATGCCCCGCATGCGCAGGATATCACGCGGCACGCGGAGTCTAGCGCCGAAAACTCTTGATCTCCGACACGCTGCCGTCGCGATAGGTCAATTCCACCGAGACGGACTTGGTGGTCGGCGCGAGCTTCAGGTACGGCTGCGCGTCGTGCGGAATGGCGCTTGGATCCCTGGCATCGCAGGGCGGCATTTTCAGAACCTTGTCGGGCACCGCGCTGTCGATTCCGATCCGGGCTTCGCGGATCGCACAGCGGAACGACATCAGCTGGCTGTAATAGACCAGCAGCCCGTTGAACTCGCGAAACGACAGCCAGCTCGTCGCGGTGAGGTCGAGGATCTTGCGCTGGTCGCGAATGAGGGCAGCTTCCGGATCGAACCGGATCGGGAACGGGCCCTGCAACTCGCCATTGGTGTCGACATAGCGCAGCTGGATGGTGGCGGCCGGCGCATCGGCCGGAAGCTCGATCGACGAATTCGGCATCCGCTTGCGGGTGCGCGGATCGAGCGTGTCGATGAACCCGGTTTCGCGGAAATCGCCGCTGTCGCCCATCCGCCAGGAAATGCCGAGCGTCGGATCGGCAATCGAGAACGTGACGCTCCAGCCGCCATTGTGGCGCGAGAACGATGCGATCGGCGCGTTGATGGAATCGTTCTGCGGCGCCAGGCGCTGGACGGGCGGCAACGCCGCCACCTGCAGCGGCGCCGCCGGCTTCACCGCTTCCGCAGCAGCCGCGCCTTGCCCCTTCGACACGCCGTTGAGAAAGACGTCGTCGACCATCTGGTCGAAATAAACCGGGATCTGCTTGTGATGCACGGTCTCCGCCATCTCACTGACGAGGCGGCGCGTGCGCTGCGCGACCTGGACGAGGTTGACGCCGGGCTGCGTCAATTCCCTGGCAAAGGTCCGCGTGAACACCGAATTGGGATTGCCGTCGTCGTTGGAGAGCCGGTCGAGCGCGGTCTGCCGGGGTCCTGCCGAGAACACCGAGAACACGCCTTCCGGCAATTGCGTCATCGGCGCCAGACCGCCGCCGCCGGCGACCGCGCGGGTGCCGCTTCGCTCGAACGGATTGTTGCGGCAAGCGTCGAACACCAGGATGGCGGTGCGCACCTTCTTGTTCTGCAGCCGCTCGATGACACGGTCGGCGAGCACCGAGGCGTCGCGCACCAGTTCTTCCTGGCCTTCGGTCGCGGCCGGCACGTCGGTCGGCAGCAGAAAATTCTGGCCTGCGATTTCAAAGCCGTGGCCGGCATAGAAGAAGAACGCGGTGTCGCCCGGCCCGACCGCGCGGTCGAACGCCAGCAGCGTTTCGGAAAACGCCTGACGGTTCTGATTCTCAGCCACCATCACGGTAAAGCCGAGCTGCTTCAGCGTATCGCCCATGGTGCGGGCGTCGTTGACCGCCTTCTGCAGCTTGGGCACGTTCCTGTAATCATTGTTGCCGACGACCAGCGCCACGCGCTTCTCGGCCTGCGCTGGCGCGGCCAGCGCCATCAGTGCGGCCATGACGCCGGCTGTGGAAACAAGTCTGGAAAGCCAAGAGGTCATCAAGTTCCCCTGCGCGAATGGTATAGCCCTGTGGTTGCAGCCCTTGTCCGAAGACCCGCGTAAACCGCCTCTTGCCATAGTCGGGATGCCCTCGCCCACGGTTCAACGGTTGCAGGAAACCTGCAGTCATTTGACGGCCAAATGACGGTTTTGGTGGTTATTTGGACGAAAACATTAAGCTTTTTCGGCTATATGAACGGTTGCCAGATTGACTTTAGCCATTTCGACCCTATGTTTCGCTTCAACGCGGCCTTGGATCGAAACGCGATTCCCTGGTTTGCCGCTCGTCTGCGTAAGTCAGAGCCCCCAGCTTCAAAAAAGCGCGCCGTTTCGGGGCAAAACGCGACAGCCTTTTTACCCTCGATTCCGAACGGCGGTGTCGACTTGAGGCTCAATGTCTTTTTCCCATCTTGGCCTTTCCGATAAGGTCCTCGCCGCGGTTGCGGCCACTGGTTACACGACCCCTACCCCTATTCAGGAACAGGCGATTCCGCACGTTCTGGCCCGCCGGGACGTTCTCGGCATCGCCCAGACCGGCACCGGCAAGACCGCTGCCTTCGTCCTTCCGATGCTCA
>JBBRSX010000120.1:0-18713 GCA_038244925.1 Hyphomicrobiales bacterium
CCAATTGTCCCATGCGCACGCGGCGGCCGGCGCGCTCATCGATCAGCGACACCGAGGCGCGGAAATCGATGTCGCCGGGGCAGCGCGCATCCGCCAGCGCCAGATGCGCGTCGTTGATGCGGTAGATGATCTGGAGATGGCGGGGCAGCAGGCGTTCGAACAACTCCAGAGGCCAGGTTTCCAGCGCCTCCGGCAGCAGCGTGTGATTGGTGTAGGAGAACACCGCGGTGGTGACCTGCCATGCGGCATCCCATTGCATGTTGTGCAAGTCGACGAGGATGCGCATCAGCTCGGTGACGGCAAGGCTGGGATGGGTGTCGTTGAGTTGCACCGCGACCTTGGAGGCGAGGCTGCGCAATTGCCCGTCGGAAGAGAGATGCCGCTTGATCAGGTCCTGCAGCGAGGCCGAGACGAAGAAATATTCCTGCCGCAGCCGCAGCTCGCGGCCCGCCGGGCTTTCGTCGTTCGGGTAGAGGACTTTGCAGATCGATTCCGCGCGCGCTTCCTCGGCGACGGCGCCGAGATAATCGCCGGTGTTGAACACATCCAGCCGCAATGGGTCGGGCGCACGCGCCGACCATAGCCGCAGCGCGTTGACGTGTTGGCCGCGCCAGCCGACGATCGGGGTGTCGTAGGCGACGGCCTGCACGGTTTCGGTCGGACGCCAGGTGGCGCGGTCGCGCCCGCGGTCGTCGACATGATCGACCTGGCCGCCGAAGTGAATGTGATAGACCACTTCCGCGCGCTGGAATTCCCAGGGGTTGCCGAAGCCGAGCCATTCGTCGGGATATTCGTGCTGCACGCCCTGCGAAATGATCTGGCGGAACAGGCCGAAATCGTAACGGATGCCGTAGCCGATGGCGGGGATGGCGAGCGTCGCCATGCTCTCCATGAAGCAGGCCGCGAGCCTTCCCAGGCCACCATTGCCAAGGGCTGCGTCCGGTTCGCATTTGCGTAAGTCGTCGAGCCCGACGCCGAGGTCGCCGAGTGCCGCTTCGAACACCGGCAGCAGGCCCATATTGTTCAGCGCGTCGGTGAACAGGCGGCCGATCAGGAATTCTAGGCTGAGATAATAGACCCGCTTGCGGCCGGCGTCGTAGCTCGCCTTTTCGGCGGTCAGCCAGCGGTGCACGATACGGTCGCGCAGCGCCAGCGCCGCGGCCTTGTACCAGTCGCGCTTGGTCGCATTGCCGGCGTCCTTGCCGATCGCCAGCCGCAGCTTGGCGAGAATGGCGCCCTTGATTTCGACCAGCGCCAGCTCGTCGATCGGCTGGCCCGGCAGCGGGTAACTCCCTGGGAATTGTTCTTGCAACGCTTCAATCCCTGCGGTTGAGACTCACACAAACGATACGCGCCTTGCACGACAACCGAAACCGCCGGGGGTATTGTTGTGCACTGCGCTGGTATGTTTTTATGCAAGGACCGGGCCGATTTCGCGGCCTTCGTGTGATCGCGTTTGGTGCTAGGATCGGTCGGGAAAGCTGAGAGATCGCGACAGTTTAGGGAAGGAATGGGCCATGAGATTGATGATCGAGATCGCCGCCGCCGCACTGCTGGTCGTTTGCATCAGCGCCACCAGCGCCGCCTTTGCCGCGGGCAAGGCCGGCAAAACTGCCGTCGGATTGAGCTGCTCCTTCAGCGTCCCGGCCAATGCCTCGCCGGCCGCGCGCTGCGCGGCGATCCAGCGGCAATGCGGCGGAAAATTCTACGCCAATTATTGCGGTGACAAGCTGCTGTCGGCGATGTGAGGTCGCGGATTCGATCTGCATCTAGGAGAGTTCAGCTGCGCTCCGCAGTCGTACTTCGCTATGCCGCCACATCCGAACAGGGCCTTGGCTTTCAATCTGGTCGCTCTCGGCTAGCACCAACAGGCGCAAGCCAAGCACGACCATTTCGATCTGAAGCTTCAATTCCTGACAACGTTTTTCCGCGCGTGCAATAACCATCATGGTTTTTTGCCAGCGCGGCCTCATGACGGAGAAGAGAATCGCGTCGAGTTCAGCCTCGGATATTTTACCTCTTAAGTCGACGTCCTCCCAGCAATGATACACGCTGACGGCCGCTCGCTCCCCCTCTGTTGGACGTAGCTCGGGGTACCGGTGGTAAATCGCGGGCAGAAGCGTGTAGTTCAATTGTCCGACGATTTCTTCGATTGGATCAGCAAGCTCGAGACGAGCGGCTTTGTCGATCTTGATGACAATTTCGCCGGCGTGCTCGATTGCATCAAGCGCCTTCAGCGCATTTTTGAGGATTTCGGTGGCTTGCTTCTTGTCCATTATCGGCTCGCTAAAATTTCCCAAGTGGATTGGAACAAATTAAGAACACTTTAGCAAGCACTTGATATATCATTGTGATTCGACGCAGTGCCGACACAATATCTATGGTCTATCCGAGTTTGTGAGGACTACATGTCCACCATCGCCTTCGATCAGTTCGCCCTTACCCGTATCGCCGACTTCGCGCGCTCACTGTCGCGGCTGCACCAGGCCTCGCGCCGGCAAGCCGTCGACGACGACGCCATCGACCGCGAGTTCAACGCGGTCTGCATGTCGGTGTGGGGCTACACCACGGACGATTTCAGCGACGAGCTGTTCTCGGTCGCGGACCACGCCTGGCTCGATACGCTCGACGAGGCGCACGCGAGGCTCTTTGCCGCCGAGCAGGGCTACGACCTCGTCGATGATCAGGGCATGCTGACGGACTGGTGGGGCTATTGCTGGATGATTTTGGCTGAAAAGCGCGGATTGCTGACGCCGGAAAACCGCGCGGCGTCGCGCGCCGAGATCGAGGTGAAATACCTGTCGGCGCCGAACGTGATCGGCGTCATCGTAGGAAGGTAGTTTCCGCCGCCATGGCGCTCATCCGGACGACGAGCCTACTTTGCATGGGGTTGTTTTCGAAATTTTGTATCGGTCGTGCGCTGCCTATTGCACTTCCGCCCGCTTTGCCGTTTTGGGCGTCACGGTCTTCGGCACCGTCACCGTCGCCGTAGGTATCTCGCGGCTGGCCTCGGGCATCACGGTCTCGCGGACCATTTCGGCGCTGACGGGCGCGACTTTCATTTCGCCGAGCCGTGCGCGGACATCCGCGGTGAGGCCGGGATAGGAGGCGACGGGGGTGAATTCCGCTGATTGTTCGGCGCCGAGCCGGACGCCGGTATAGGCGACCAGACCGTCCGTCGTCGCGATCACGTCGCCGGAGCGGAGTGAGGTGTCGAGCGTGAGATCGACCGGCGCGAGACCGGAAGGGTTTCTGCCGTTGCAGGTGCAATCGGCGCGCAGCGCCTTGCGGTAGGCGAAGGCGTTTTCACTGTCGGCGTAGCGCTCGCCATTGCCTGATGTCGCGCCGTCGATGTGGCTGCCGTAAAATACCTTGGTGACGCTGGCGGGGCAGAAGGCCTGGCAGGTCTGAACCGGCGACGCATTGCCGCGCATGGTCAGCGGAAAATATTTCCCGTCGCAGGAGCGCACGCAAAAGGCGGGCCCGGAACCGGCCACGCGTTGGGTCGGGGCGGACTGCGGCTGCGGCTGATTGATGCCGAACGGATCGGCGAAGAAACTGGATTGTGGCGGGGCTGGCCGCGCCTGCTGTTTCTGGAGGCCGCCGAAGAACATGTCGAACAGGCCTTCAGCGGAAACGCTGCCGGGCACGAGCATGATCGACCCCGCGAGGGCCACGGCGGCAACAAGCGTCGCGCGGCGCCGCACGCGCAAAAAAGCCAATTCTGTACGCAACGCCAACTCCACCCAACTCAACAAAACGCGCTGAAACACAACAGGATTCAGTGCGATTCACCATAAATCGGGATGGTAAACGAGCGGTGCATGGCGAGCGGAAGGCGCAAAAGAAATGCGGGTGATCTTCGCCCTCTCCCGCAAGCGGGAGAGGGAAGACAAATCATCAATCCTTCAAAAACTCGCCGGCCTTGTAGAGCGAGCGGAACGCGATGCCGGCTTCCGCAAACGTCTCGGTGGCGCCTTCGTCGCGGTCGACCATGGTGAAGACCAGCACGATCTCGCCGCCGGCCTCGCGCACGGCTTCGGCCGCCTTCAGCGCCGAGCCGCCTGTCGTGGTGACGTCCTCGACGATGACGATGCGCTTGCCTTGCAGGCTCTCGCCCTTGGCGAGCCCCTCCACCGCGAGACGGGCGCCATGCTCCTTCGGCTTCTTGCGGACGAAGAACGCCGCGATCGGGTGGCCCTTGAGCCAGGACAGCTGCGCGATTGCGCCGGCCAGCGGCACCGCGCCCATTTCCAGCCCGCCGACGAAATCGAGATTGTCGTCCTTCAGCGCCTCATAGGTCAGTTCCGCCAGCAGCGCCGCGCCCTCGGGGTCGAGCATGGTCGGCTTGAGGTTGAAGTAGAAGTCGCTCTTGCGGCCCGAGGCCAGCGTGATCTCGCCGCGTCCGAAGGAGCGCTTGCGGATGATCTCGGCGAGGCGGGCGCGGGAGGCTGATTTGGACAAGGTTTTTCCCGGAGTTTTTAGGGTGGCGCGCAATCTATCGGTGGTTTCCCGCAGATTCCAGAGCCGATCTCGTGTCGTCAACAGGGTACCGTGAGACGCGGGGTGGGCCCGCGCAAAGCTTAGTTGTAAGGCCGTCAGGTTCCGGGCTACGGGATGTCAAAGGGCTTGAAAGCGCCTTGGAAGCGTTTGGGGGAAGTCGGAAATGACGATCGAACTGCACACCTGGAACACGCCGAACGGCCGCAAGATCTCGGTCGCGCTGGAGGAAATGGGCCTGCCCTACAAGGTGATCCCGATAAACATCAGCAAGGGCGAGCAGATGGCGCCCGCTTTCCTCAAGATCAGCCCGAACAACCGGATCCCGGCGATGGTCGATCCCGATGGGCCGGACGGCAAGCCGGTCAGCGTGTTCGAGTCCGGCGCGATCCTGCTTTATCTCGGTGAAAAGACCGGCAAATTCCTGCCGAAACCGCTGGCCGACCGTATCCCGGTCTACGAATGGCTGATGTGGCAGATGGGCGGCTTTGGACCGATGCCGGGCCAGGTGCATCATTTCATCGCGCTGGAGAACGAAACCGACCGCGCCTATGGCCTGAAGCGCTACATGGCCGAAACCCGCCGCCTCTACGGCGTGCTGGACCGGCGGCTGGCGGGACGCGAGTTCGTCGCCGACGCGTTGTCGGTCGCGGATTTCGCGATCCTCGGCTGGGCCTGGCGTCACCCGCGCCACAAGGTCGAACTGAAGGATTTTCCCAATGTCGAGCGCTGGTACAACGCCCTGATGGCCCGCCCCGCCACCAAACGCGGCATGGAAGTGAAGCTGGATTGAGGGAAGCGTAGCGCGCCTTCTCTTTTTCCCTTCTCCCCTTGTGGGAGAAGGTGGCGCGGATGCAATCCGCGCCGGATGAGGGGTTTCTATCCGCGGAGACAGACCCCTAACCCGTCTCAATCGCGCTTTGCGCGATTGATCCACCCTCTCCCACAAGGGGAGAGGGGAAGTAAGATCACGCTTCGCGCCTCGAACGCCAACTTAACCGCAAGGCCCGCCAGCACCGTCCCCATTAGCCAGCGCTGCACCAGCAGCCAGGTCGGGCGGGTGCCGAGAAAGGTCGCGATCGATCCGGCCGTGAGCGCGATCACGGCGTTGATGCCGACGCTGATGACGGTCTGGATGGTACCGAGCACCAGCGACTGCGTCAGCACGCTGCCGACGGCGGGATCGATGAACTGCGGCAGCAGCGCCAGATACAGCATCGCGATCTTGGGGTTCAGCAGGTTGGTGACAAAACCCATCGCGACAGTTTGCGCGGGCCATCGACCTGCAATGTCTTTACCTGAAACGGCGAGCGTCCGCCCGGCCTGAGCGCCTGCCATGCCATCCACAACAGGTAGGCCGCGCCGGCGAACCGCAGCGCGTCGTAGGCGTAGGGCACCGCGAACAACAGCGCCGTGATGCCGAACGCGGCGCACAGCATGTAGAACACGAAGCCGAGCGCAACGCCGCCAAGCGACACGATCCCCGCCGCCGGCCCCTGCGTCAGCGAACGCGAGATCAGGTAGATCATGTTCGGCCCCGGCGTCAGCACGATACCGAGCGAAACCAGGGCGAAAGCGAGCAGTGTTGTGATGTGAGGCATGGGTCTCTCGCGCAAGGGAATGCGCGGGTTCTAGCGTGCGAGCGGGCGCGATGTCATTTCGGAAATTGCTCCGAGGACATTTCGATGAAGTGGCAACGGTAGTGCGCCCCCTCTCCCGCTTGCGAGGGAGGGCTGCGGTGGGGTGTCGACGCATATTCAACAGTAGAATTCCGGGAGATATCTTCCCCCACTCGCCGCGCTCTTCGAGCGCATCGACCTAAGAGCGAGCTTCGCTCGTCTCGACCCGCAAGCGGGAGAGGTAAGCAAGTCCTAATGCGCCTCATCCCAGTTGTTCGCGGCCCTTGCGTCGACCTGCAGCGGTACCGACAGCAGCACCGCGGGAAACGGCGCGTCCTGCATCACATGCTGCACCACCGGCAGTGTCGCCGCCACTTCCTTGTCGGGCACTTCAAAGATCAGTTCGTCGTGCACCTGCAGCAGCATCTGCGCCGAGAGTTTCCTTTCGGCGAGAGCGTCTTCCATCCGCACCATGGCGCGGCGGATAATGTCGGCAGCAGAGCCCTGCAATCGCGCGTTGATCGCGGCGCGCTCGTTGAAGGCGCGGACCGAGGCGTTGGAGGCCTTGATATCGGGGTAATGGCATTTCCGTCCGAACAGCGTCTCGACATAGCCGTTGGCGCGGCAGAAATCCCGCGTCGCGTCCATGTAGGCGCGGATGCCGGGAAAGCGCTCGAAGTACTTTTTGATATAGGCGGAGGCTTCCTCGCGAGCGATGCCGAGCTGGTTGGCGAGACCAAACGCGGAAATGCCGTAGATGATGCCGAAGTTGATCGCCTTGGCCCGGCGGCGCACCTCGCTCGGCATGTCCTTGATCGGCACGCCGAACATTTCGGATGCGGTCATGGCGTGAATGTCGAGCCCATCGCGGAAGGCCTGCTTCAACACGGGAATGTCGGCGATCTCGGCCAGCAGCCGCAATTCAATTTGCGAGTAATCCGCCGACACCAGCTTGTGGCCTGGTGTCGCGATAAAGGCGCGGCGAATCTTGCGGCCGTCCTCGGTGCGAACCGGGATGTTCTGCAGGTTCGGCTCGTTGGACGAAAGACGTCCCGTGGTGGTCGCGGCCAGCGCGTAGGTGGTGTGGACGCGATGGGTCTGCGGATGGACATATTCCGGCAGCGCGTCGGTATAGGTCGATTTCAGCTTCGAGACCTGCCGCCATTCCAGAATCTTCTTCGGGAATTCGTGGCCCTGTTCGGCGAGTTCGTCGAGCACCTGCGCTGACGTGGACCACGCGCCGGTCTTGGTCTTGCTGCCGCCGGGCAATCCCATCTTGCCGAAGATGATGTCGCCGAGCTGCTTGGGGCTGCCGACATTGATCGGTTCGCCGGCGATCTCCTGGATTTCCGCCTCGACCCTTGCCGCAGTCTGGGCGAAATCGCCCGACAGCCGCGACAACACCTGCCGGTCGATCGAGATGCCGCGGCGTTCCATCCGCGCCAGCACGCTGACCAGCGGCCGTTCCAGCGTCTCGTAGACCACATTCATGTGCTCGGCGACGAGACGCGGCTTCAGCAGCCGCCCGAGCCGGATGATCACGTCGGCGATCTCGGCCGAATATTCCGTCGCCTTGTCGATCGCGACCTGATCGTAGCTGAGCTTGTTCTTGCCGCTGCCGGTGAGGTCGCCGTAGCCGATCATGGCATGGCCGAGCCAGCGTTCGGCCAGTGCGTCCAGCCCATGCGCATTGCGGCCGGCGTCGAGCGCGTAGGACATCAACTGCGCGTCGTCGATATTGCGCACGGTGACGCCGTGCTGCGCCAGCATGACCGCGTTGAACTTGATGTTGAAACCGATCTTCAGAACGCCCGCCGATTCCAGCAGCGGCTTCAGCGCCGCCAGCACGTCGGCCGTCTTGAGCTGATCGGGCGCGAGGCCGGCGTCGAACAGGCCGGCGCCGCCGCCGGACTGCTTATGGGCGAAGGGGAGGTAGCAGGCATCGTTCGGCGCCAGCGCCAGCGCGATGCCGCAGATATCGGCCTGCATCGGATCGTCGGTGCCCGCCTGGGCGTCGATCGCGAACGTGCCGGCATCCCAGGCTCTGTTGATCCAGGCCTTGAGTTCGTCGAGGTTTTGAATGGTTTTGTATTTGCTGCGATCGACCGGCAGTTTTCGCGCCGCTTCCGCGCGGGCGGCGGCGAGTGAAATCGGCGTGCCTTTGAGGCTCGCAGCCTTGTCCTGCTTGTCGGCGCCGGTCTTGACGGTGGCCGCTGGACTATTGCCGGCAAAGAGATCGCCGGTGGCGCCGCCCGGTGCTGCCTGGCCTGACGGCGACGCCGCGACGCTCTTGTTCGCTGCGTTCGCTTGCACATCAGCCGGATCGATCTCGGAATAGTCGGCGACACGGCGGGTGAGGGTGGAGAATTCCATCGCCTTGAGGAACGCGATCAGCTTGCGCGCGTCGGGTTCCTGCACCACGAGTTCGTCGAGCGGCACGTCGAGCGCGACCTTGTCGTCGAGCAGCACCAGTTGACGCGAAATCCGCGCCTTCCCGGCGTTCTCGATCAGGGCCTCGCGCCGCTTCGGCTGTTTGATTTCGCCGGCGCGCGCGAGCAGGGTTTCGAGATCGCCATATTCGACGATCAGTTGCGCGGCGGTCTTGATGCCGATGCCGGGCACGCCGGGTACGTTGTCGGTGGAATCGCCGGCCAGCGCCTGCACCTCGACCACCTTTTCGGGCGGCACGCCGAACTTTTCGATCACCTCGGCAATACCGATGCGGCGGTCCTTCATGGTGTCGAACATGGTCACCTTGTCGGTGACGAGTTGCATCAGGTCTTTATCGGAGGAGACGATGCTCGTGGTCGCGCCACGCTCGCTGGCCTCGCGGGCATAGGTCGCGATCAAATCATCGGCTTCGAAGCCACCTTGCTCGATAGATGGCAGGTCGAAGGCGCGCACGGCGTCGCGGATCAGCGCAAACTGCGGGATCAGGTCGTCGGGCGCCGGTGGCCGGTGCGCCTTGTAGTCGGGATAAAGCTTGTTGCGGAAGGTGATTTCGGACTTGTCAAAAATGATCGCCAGATGCGTCGGCCGGTTATCTGCGGGCATATCGCGCAACAGCTTCCACAGCATGTTGCAAAAGCCGAGCACGGCATTGACCTGCAACCCGTCCGACTTGCGGCTCAGCGGCGGCAGCGCGTGATAGGCGCGGAAAATGTAGGAGGAACCGTCGACCAGAAAGACATGGTCGCCCTTTTTCAGGGCTTTGACGGCGACGGACTTCGTGTCGGCTTTGGGGGCTATTTTCGGCATGGCCGAAATTTAGGGATTTTTGCCGGGGAATGACAGCCTTGCGGGGCTACCGACCACAGATTCTCGTCATGGCCGGGCTTGACCCGGCCATCCATCTTTCTCGTGAAAAAGGGGATGGATGCCCGGATCAAGTCCGGGCATGACCACCTTGTTCCGTTAGAAAACCCTACTCCGCTGCCTGCAGCTTCGGAGTGGCCTTCTTCGGCGCGATCCAGAACGCGTCCGGGCGTTCGAACAGGAAGTTGGCATGCAGCGCCAGCGCCAGCCGCCAGATCGCCACAGCACCTGCGACACCCGCGACGGTCGTAATCAGCGAGACCGTGCCGATGTCGGCGATCATCCCGCTGCGCAGCAGCAGCGTCCGGGTCGCGGCCATCGGCAGGAAGAAGGCGAGATAGATGACGATGGAATGCTCGCCGCAATAGCGCAGGAAGTTGAGCCAGTGCCGTTGCGCCAGCAGCGTTCCCATCACGATGATGGCGCACGCGCCGGCAAAGCCCAGGGCCAGCGAAACCAGCGGCCACTCGCTGAAGCCCATTGCGACCAGGCCGGCATTGACGAGGGCCCACAGCGCGAGGCCCCCGAGCGCCTTTGCCGGCTGCGCACGGGCACGATCCGACAGCGTAAACACATAGGACGCGGCCCAATAGCCGGAATAGAAATAGACGAAGCGCGCGCAGAACTCGTCGATCACGGTCCAGCCGGTCGAAAGATGCGTCATTTCAAGCGCAACCGCCACGAGCCAGATCGCCAGCGGCGGGACTCGGAGTGACAGTTTTGTGACGACGAAGAAAATCGGCAGCAGATAAATGAACCACAGGGTGCCGAACGGCTCGATGAAGGATTCAAGATACAGGTAGCCGACATGGTGCCAGCTTGATTCGGCGGCAAACGACGGCGCCTTGAAGCCGAACTGGATCGTCACCCACAGTACGTAGAAATAGACGAAGTGGACCACCTTGCGATCGAGATAGGTGCGCCAGTCGCGGTCGATCACGACCGAAAGGAAAAGCCCGGAAATCAGGAAGAAATCCGGCATCCGGAACGGTTTGGCGAACATCACGACAAGGTGCATGAAACCGGTCTGGCCGGCGGCGGCTTCGACGCCGAGCACCGAATGCATCATTACGACCATGATGATGCAGATGCCCTTGGCGTAGTCGACCCAGTCGATGCGGCGGGGCGCAGACAGCCCCGTTCTCCCCGCAAATGTGGGACGATCGGCGATGGCGGATGTGCCGTTTACGGTCATCAGTGTCTCTTTTCAGCGCGGTAGACCGGCATCATCGGCCAGATCGGTTTCTTTTTCTTTTATTCATACAAATGACATGCCGGATCCCGGCGCTTTTCCGGTTTCCCCTTTGCCGCCAAAATGTTTTAAGAGGCGCAGCAAGGGTGAACGGGCGTTAACCACCACGTAGCGTTTCGAGCGAAATCGATGCCGGCTCGGGTAAAGAAAGCGCATCAAAACAAGGGCTGAAGACCGGGTTCTGATTTGGTCAGAACGGTTCGGCCCTGGAAACAGGTTTCTTCGATGCGCATTGCGATGATTGGAACGGGCTATGTCGGGCTGGTGTCCGGCGCCTGCTTTGCCGATTTCGGCCACCAGGTCACCTGCGTGGACAAGGATGCCGACAAGATCGCCGCCTTGCTTCGGGGCGAGATCCCGATTTTCGAACCCGGCCTCGACGCGCTGGTCGCCTCCAACGTCAAGGCCAGGCGGCTCGATTTCACCACCGACCTGACCGCGCCGGTTGCCGAAGCCGATGCGGTGTTCATCGCGGTCGGCACGCCGTCGCGGCGCGGTGACGGCCACGCCGACCTCACTTACGTGCACGCCGCCGCGCGCGAGATCGCCACCGCGCTTTCCGGTTTCACCGTGGTCGTCACCAAGTCGACGGTGCCGGTCGGCACCGGCGACGAGGTCGAGCGCCTGATCCGCGAGACCAATCCAAAGGCGGATGTCGCGGTTGCCTCCAATCCGGAGTTTCTGCGCGAGGGCGCGGCGATCCGCGATTTCAAGTTCCCGGATCGCATCGTGGTCGGCACCTCCGACGAGCGCGCCCGCAAGGTGATGAGCGACATCTACCGCCCGCTGTCGCTCAACCAGGCGCCGCTGATGTTCACGGCGCGGCGCACCGCGGAGCTGATCAAATACGCCGCCAATGCGTTTCTCGCCACCAAGATCACCTTCATCAACGAGATCGCCGATCTCTCCGAAAAGGTCGGCGCCAACGTCCAGGAAGTCGCGCGCGGCATCGGGCTCGATAACCGCATCGGCTCGAAGTTCCTGCATGCCGGTCCCGGCTTCGGCGGGTCGTGTTTCCCGAAGGACACCCGCGCGCTGGTGAAGATCGCGCTCGATCACGATGTGCCGCTGCGGATCGTCGAGGCGGTGCTTGCTGTAAACGACAACCGCAAGCGCGCGATGGCGCGCAAGGTCGCCAACGCGGTCGGTGGCAATCTGCGCGGCAAGACCGTGGCGGTGCTGGGCCTGACCTTCAAACCGGATACCGACGACATGCGCGAGGCGCCGTCGATTCCGCTGGTTACCGGTTTGCTCGACATGGGCGCCACAGTGCGCGCCCACGACCCCGTCGGCATGGAACAGGCGCGCAAGGAATTGCCGGATATCGAATATTGCGAAGATCCCTATGAGTGCGTGCGCGGCGCCGATGCGCTGGTGATCGTCACCGAATGGGTGCAATTCCGTGCGCTCGACCTCGACCGCATCAAGACCGCGATGGCGCATCCCGTCGTGGTCGACCTGCGCAACATCTATCGCGCCGACGACATGGCGGCCCACGGCTTTGTCTACGAGAGCGTCGGGCGGGGCTCCGAGCCCGGCGTTTGATGGGCTCGACTTCGTAACTATCCCGGATTTCCGTCATGGCCGGGCTTGTCCCGGCCATCCACGTCTTGTTTGCTACTGCTGAAGAAAGACGTGGATGCCCGGGCATGACGACGTGGTGAGATATTGCCCCGCAGCTTCGACACCCCCCTTCCGATCGACGTCGTGCTCGATGAGCTCTCGCGCACGCTGACCGGTCATAACGCCGCGGTGCTCGTCGCGCCGCCGGGCGCCGGCAAGACCACGCGGGTGCCGTTGGCGCTGCTCGACGCGCCCTGGCTCAAGGGTAAGAAGATCATCATGCTGGAGCCGCGCCGGATCGCGGCGCGGGCCAGTGCCGAGCGGATGGCGAAAACGCTCGGCGAGCGCGCCGGCGAGACCGTCGGCTATCGCGTTCGTTTCGGCTCAAAAATCTCGCGCGCGACCCGGATCGAGGTCGTCACCGAGGGAATCTTCTCGCGGCAGATTCTCGACGACCCGGAATTGAACGGTGTCGCCGCCGTACTGTTCGACGAATTTCACGAACGCTCGCTCGATGCCGATATGGGCCTGGCGCTGGCGCGGGACGCCCAGACCGGCCTGCGCGAGGATTTGCGCATTCTGGTGATGTCGGCGACGCTCGACGGCGCGCGGGTCGCCAAACTGCTCGGCGATGCCCCGGTCGTCGCGAGTGAAGGCCGCGCCTTTCCGGTCGAGACCCGCTATCTCGGCCGCAAGGCCGATGCGCCGCTGGAGCGGCAGATGGCGGATGCCATTGCGTCGGCGCTGCGTGCCGATCCGGGCTCGGTGCTGGCGTTTCTGCCGGGCGCTGCCGAAATCCGCCGCACCCAGAATTTCCTCAGCGAGCGGGTTCACGACGCCAGCGTTGAAATCGTGCCGTTGTTCGGCGCACTCGATGCTGCCGTGCAGGATCGCGCCATCGCACCGGCGCCGAAGGGCCAGCGCAAGGTCGTGCTGGCGACTTCAATTGCCGAGACCTCGCTGACCATCGAGGGCGTTCGCATCGTCGTCGATTCCGGCATGGCGCGGGTGCCGCGCTACGAGCCCGATATCGGCCTGACGCGGCTCGAGACCGTGCGGGCCTCGCGCGCTGCAGTCGATCAGCGCCGTGGCCGCGCCGGCCGTACCGAGCCCGGCGTCTGCTATCGCCTGTGGGACGAACAGCAGACCGCCTCGCTTGCGGCCTACACCCAGCCAGAAATCCTCAGCGCTGATCTGTCGTCGCTGGTGCTCGATCTCGCGCAATGGGGCGTCAGCGATCCCGCCACGTTGGCGTTTCTCGATCCGCCACCCGCGCCGGCCTTGAAGGAAGCGAACAGCCTGCTCAGCGAACTCGGCGCGCTCGATTCCGATGGCCGCATCACCGCGGAAGGCAAGAGCCTGCGCGCGCTGGCGCTGCCGCCACGGCTGGCGCGGATGATCGTGGATTCGCACCGGCTGGGGGCCGGCGAAGAGGCCGCGGATATCGCCGCCATCCTGACCGAGCGCGGCCTTGGCGGCGACAGCGTCGATCTCGATGTCCGGCTCGATCAGTTCCGCCGCGACCGCTCGCAGCGCGCCGGTAGCGCGCGCAGCCTGGCGCAGCGCTGGGCCTCGCAGGTGGCTTCAACTGAAGGCGCACCCGCGGAAGACAGCGCACCCGCCACCGGCATCATGCTGGCTTTCGCCTTTCCCGACCGGGTCGCGCGCAACCGCGGCAATGGCAGTTTCGTGCTCGCCAATGGCCGAGGTGCCGCCGTCGAGCAGACCTCGGCGTTGGCGCGCGCGCCCTATATCGCGGTCGGCGAACTGACCGGCACCGCCGCGCAGGGACGCATTCTGCTGGCGGCCTCGATTACGCAGGCGGACATCGAGTTGCGCTTCGCCGACCAGATCGAAAACGCGGAAGAGATTTCGTTCGATCGCGGCGCGATGGCGCTGCGCGGCCGACGCAAGCGGACGCTGCATGCGATCACGCTGTCGGAAGCTCCGATCGCGCTGTCGCCGTCAGCGGAGACCGCGCGCGTTTTTGCCGTGGGCTTGATCGCGGCCGGATTCGACAAATTGCCATGGTCGAAAGCGCTGCAGCAATGGCGCGACCGCGTCATGTTCCTGCGCAAGGCGGAAGGCGATAGCTGGCCTGATCTGTCCGACACCGCGCTCGCGGCAGATTCTGAAAACTGGCTGGTGCCGGCGCTCTACGACAAGATTTCGCTGAGGGAGTTTTCGCCGGCCCATCTTTCGGACGCGATGATGTCGCTGCTGCCGTGGGAATTACGCGCGCGGCTGGAACGCGAAGCGCCGACGCACTTCGAGGCGCCGACCGGCACCATGCTGGCGATCGATTATGAAGCCGAGCAGGGCCCGACCATTGCGGTCCGGCTGCAGGAACTGTTCGGGCTCAACACCCATCCCTCGATCGCCAAAGGCGCGGTGCCGCTGGTGCTGGAATTGCTTTCGCCGGCGCAGCGGCCGGTGCAGGTAACGCGCGACTTGCCGGGATTTTGGCGCGGCAGCTATGCGGCCGTTCGTTCCGATCTGCGCGGCCGCTATCCCCGGCATCCCTGGCCGGAAGATCCTGCGACCGCGCTACCGACCCGGCGGGTCAAGCCGCGCGGGACGTGAACGCCGTGTGGCTGTTGTCCGGGTTCGCCTTGCGCGCTATGTTGAATACTCATCGGGTTGTGGAGCTCGTGATCAACGATGAGACGGTTTCGCTGGCACCCTGACCTTGCGGATAACGTGCGCGCGCTGCTTTTGGTGGCCTTCTTCGTGGGCTTGCTGGGCGTGGGTGTTGTTTTCTACGGTGCTCCGTTTCGACATCTCAATACGGGCTTTGGTCCGGAGTGGGAGTGCACCCCTCAGGTGCGAGGCGAACCCACGTGCATCAAAAGGATCGGCCGGTGAAGGGCACCAGGCCGCACAGGAGGTGAATCCGCGCCGCCGTTAACACTTCGCTCATCCTTTTCGCCAAAATGGCGGCGCCGGCCGGTGCTGTTAGTCGCGGCTTGGCGGCTGCCGTGGTGATATCGCGGCCCCGGAAGCGAGTGTGTGGCGTTATGCGTAACCTGATGATCCTTGCCGCTATCCTGATCGGCCTCGGCACCTTCATGGCGCAGGTGGCGGACAAGATGACGCCGGCGGCGGCCTCTGCCACCGTGGCGCCGCGACAGCAGCCGTCCACCGAGACGGTCGCGCAAGCCTCCGGCCGCAGCGTCAGCATTGGGCGCGATACCCGCGGCCATTTCCGGACCGATGGCCGCATCGACGGTCAGCGCGTCGATTTCATGGTCGATACCGGCGCTTCGATGGTGGCGTTGAACGAGAAATCCGCGGCGCGGTTCGGCCTGCGCCCCGCGCGCGGCGACTACAATGCGACCGTCTCTACCGCCAACGGCACCATCAAGGCGGCGCGCACGCGGCTCGCCGTGATCGAACTCGGTGGCATCGTGGTGCGCGACGTCGATGCCATGGTGCTGCCGGACGAAGCGTTGTCGGAAAACCTGCTCGGCCTCTCGTTCCTGTCGAAGCTGAAGCGCTACGAATATGCCAACGGCAAGATGGTGCTGGAACAGTAAGGTTTACCGGTTACCAATCCGCCGTAATTAACCGTCACAAGGCGCCGGTCCCGCCTATCGCTGGGCCGATGCATCCGCTAAGGCTGCGGTGTTTCCCGATCATTTTGACGACAAGGCGATCCGATGTTTCCGAAGCCGAAATCCGTGCTGGTTCCGAATACCTATGCCTTCGAATCCGCCCCGATGGTGAAGGCGACCGGCTTTCGCGAATATGACGCGCGCTGGCTGTTCGAGAAGGAAATCAACCTGATGGGCATTCAGGCGCTGGGCATGGGGCTCGGTGCGCTGATCGCGGAACTCGGCGCCAAGCAGGAGATCGTCGTCGGCCACGATTTCCGCAGCTATTCGGCCTCGATCAAATACGCGCTGATGTCGGGCCTGATGGCGGCCGGCTGCAAGGTGCATGATATCGGGCTGGCAGTGACGCCGATGGCCTATTTCGCGCAGTTCGATCTCGATGTGCCCTGCGTTGCCATGGTGACGGCCTCGCATAACGACAATGGCTGGACCGGCGTCAAGATGGGCGCCAACCGTCCGCTCACCTTCGGCCCCGACGAAATGA
The DNA here is from genome assembly GCA_038244925.1 of Hyphomicrobiales bacterium. Taxonomy (GTDB): domain Bacteria; phylum Pseudomonadota; class Alphaproteobacteria; order Rhizobiales; family Xanthobacteraceae; genus Bradyrhizobium. Next base: position 16,348 of record JBBRSX010000120.1, read on the forward strand.
CGCGGCTGAAAGAGATCGTGCTCAACGCCGCGTTCAACAACAAGGCCGGCGGCGCCTATCAATTCCATGAGAATTTCCCCGCGCGCTACATCGCCGATCTCACCGGGCGCACCAAACTAAAGCGCAAGCTGAAAGTCGTGGTCGCCTGCGGCAACGGTACTGCCGGCGCGTTCGCACCGCAGGTGATGGAAGCGATCGGCTGCGAGGTGATTCCGCTCGACACCGAGCTCGATTACACCTTTCCGAAATATAATCCGAACCCCGAAGACATGGAGATGCTGCACGCGATCCGCGATGCGGTGCTCGCGCACAAGGCCGATGTCGGTTTGGGTTTTGACGGCGACGGCGATCGCTGCGGCGTGGTCGACAATACCGGCGAGGAAATCTTCGCCGACAAGGTCGGCGTGATGCTCGCGCGGGATATGTCCGCCATTCACAAGGACGCGCAATTCGTCGTCGACGTGAAGTCGACCGGGTTGTTCGTCACCGATCCGGTGCTGCAGGCGCAGGGCGCCCACACCACCTACTGGAAGACCGGCCATTCCTACATGAAGCGCCGCACCCACGAACTCGGCGCGCTGGCCGGCTTCGAAAAGTCCGGGCACTTCTTTTTCAACAAGCCGTATGGCCGCGGCTATGACGACGGCCTGGTTTCGGCGATCGCGGTCTGCGAGATGCTGGATCGCGCGCCTGGCAAGTCGATGGCGAACCTGAAAGACGCGCTGCCGAAGACCTGGTCGTCGCCGACCATGTCGCCGCATTGCGCCGACGAAACCAAATACGGCGTCGTCGATGCCGTGGTGAAGCATTTCGAAGCGTTGCAGAAAAGCGGCGGCAAGGTCGCGGGCCAGAACATCCGTGATCTCGTCACCGTCAACGGCGTGCGCGTCACCGTCGAGGACGGCAGTTGGGGCCTGGTGCGGGCCTCGTCGAACAAGCCGGAGCTGGTGGTGGTGGTCGAAAGCCCGGTCAGTGAGCAGCGGATGCGCGATCTGTTCGAGGCGATGGATTCGGTGCTGCGCACCCATTCCGAAGTCGGCGAATATAATCAGAAGATTTGAGGTTACCTCGGCTAGTTCCACCGCCCGCGAAAGCGGGGTATCCAGTACGCCGCAGCTTCGCGATCAGGGCGTGTACTCATAAATCCGGGGTGGAGCGTCGGGCCTGATGTTGGCTTTGCCGCCGAGAGCGGACGTCAGTCGTGCCGCTCGGCATGTCCGAAGAGTGCCAAAAGGAGAAGTGCACTAATCAGCGAGCTGATTAGCCTGGCTCCATGCCGTGCTGCTTTATTATCGGCGCTGCGACGGGCCCAGTGAGGGTCTTGACCAACGCCTTTGCCGCCTCCGGTTGCTTCGCTCCACTGTGGATTCCCGCCGAGTAAATCGTGATCTTCTGCACAGCCGAGGGCAGCGGGCCCAGGTAGTCAAGGCCGGGGGCATGAATCAGTTCGCTGATCTGCTGAAAGCCAATTTCGACGTCGCCGTTCACGATCATCGTACCAATGCGCGCACCGGAGGGAACTTGCTTCAACTTCGGCTTGATCTGATCTGTAATGCCCATACGCTCAATCAAGGCCACCAAATGGTCCCCGCTCGGTCCGCTCGAATAGCCAATCGACTTGGCGGCGATCAGCGTCTTTTTCAGCGCTTCGTTCGATTCGATATTGGGTTTTGGCGCGCCGGCTTGCACGGCCACGCCGACGCCTGATTTCATCAAATCGGTACGGCTACCTGGTGCCACCTTTCCTTCCTGGATGAACGCATCAATCATCGGGCCGCCGACGATCACGAGGTCGTAGACCTCCCCCGCCGCCATTAGCTTCTTGATATTTGCGCTGCCCGTCCATGTTGTTACGACCTTATGGCCGGAGCTCTTCTCAAACTGAGGAATGAGCTCGTCAAGGATTTCCTTGGCTGCCCCAACAGACAGCAGTGCGACTTCCGATGCCCTCGCCATACCGGATAGCGACAGGATGACCGCGACAGCCACGATGGACCGGAGTTTCATTGTGCACCCTTGGCGTTTACGCAAGCGTTGACAGCGATTGCTCGCTAGCCTGCCTTCAACCGCACCGACAATCCAATCAATACTGGCCCGATTAACAGAAGAGCACAACAGGTCGAAATGTCAGCTCAGGGTCATTCGCGTCGGTTTGGCCACGTCCGCGATAGGTCCGCTTCGCCCCCGACAACAGACATCCCCGACGGCGACCGGCATGTCTGAAAAGTGCCAAAGAACGAACCCGCTCACGCGGGATGGGCTGGCGGCGCGGTCGGGAGGTACGTCTTCGGCCGTAACTATTTGAACGAGCACAGGTGACGGGCGGTCGCTCCGTCTTGAGGATCGAGGGGTTCACCAACTCCAAC
>JBBRSX010000121.1:0-18662 GCA_038244925.1 Hyphomicrobiales bacterium
CAGAATCCTTCGGCATGGTGCGCGGCGGCCATATCGACCTGTCGATCCTCGGCGCGATGCAGGTGGCGCAGAACGGCGACCTCGCCAACTGGATGATCCCCGGCAAGATGGTCAAGGGCATGGGCGGCGCGATGGACCTCGTCGCCGGTGTCAAGCGCGTCGTCGTCGTGATGGAGCATTCCGCCAAGGACGGCGCGAAACTCCTGAAGACGTGCAACCTGCCGCTGACCGGCGAGAAGGTCGTCGACATGGTGGTGACGGATCTGGCCGTGTTCACCATCGACAAGCACGGCAAGGACGGCATGGCGCTGATCGAACTCGCCGACGGTGTCACGCTCGACGAAGTGAAGGCCAAGACCGAAGCCGAGTTTCGGGTGGCGCTGAAGAACGCGTAGGTTCACAGTCGGCAAGATAATTTGCAAAACGGACTACCGAATTTTCGGTAGCCCGTTTTCGTTAGAGAATGATCCGGAAAAGTGGAGGCCGGTTTTCCCTCGGGACAAACGCGAAGCGTTTGCCCGGAGATCATGCTCAAAAAAAAAGACCGACGAGCACGATTCAACTCAGTTTAAGCATGCTCTAGCCGTCAGCCGTTGGCGGTGGCGACATCCTCCAGACCGCGATTGCGCGGTTCCACGCCCCAGGCCCACACCACCACGATCTGTATGGCCACGAGGCCGATCATCAGCCAGACCACGCCCGGCAGCTGGTACGACGTCATCAGCGCGCCGACGATGAAGGGCGAGACCACGGTGGCGCCGCGTCCGAACGTGTTGCAGATGCCGTTGGCGCGCAGCCTGATTTCGGTCGGGAATAGTTCCGGCGTGTAGACGCCGAACAGGATCGCGGTCTGGACATAGATCGCGACGATCAGCACGAAGCCGACGCTCAGCACCAGGGCGGGATCGGCGCCGGCGTGGAAGCGGGCGTAGATGTAGCCCGTGACGATGGTGACGATCGAGGCGCCGATGATGCTCCAGCGCCGTCCGATCGCGTCGGACAGATACGCACCGACAGCGCAACCCGCCACCGATCCGATCGACAAGACCAGCGTATAGGCCAGCGAATTGGTAATGGTCAGTCCCTGGCGCAGAAAAAACTGCGGCAAGAAGATCACGAAACCAAAGATCAAGGTATTGATCGTGATCAGCACCCAGGAGCCGACCAGCAACCGTTGCAGCAGCGGCGGCTTCAACATGTCCATTGCGGTAACCTGCGCGACGGGAGGCGGCACCACCACCGGCGGCAGCGTCTTGCCATCAGCTGATTCAGTTTCGATCGACTGCATCAGGGCTTCGGCTTCCGCATTGCGGCCCTGCGATTCCAGCCAGCGCGGCGACTCCGGAAGGTTCTTGCGCAGGTACCAGACGATGAGCGAGCCGATGCCGGCGATAACAAACATCGGACGCCAGCCAAAGTTCGGGATGATCAGGTAGCCGAGCAGGGCGGTTACCGGAAATCCGGCCACCACGATGAAGGCCATCATCGATAGCCAGCGCCCGCGCGTCTTCGGCGGTACGAATTCGGTCAGCGTCGAATAGCCGACGACGATTTCGGCGCCGAGGCCGAGGCCTTGCACGAAGCGGCAGGCGATCAGCTGGTTCATGTCCTGCGCGAAGGCCGCCGCCAGCGACGCCAGCCCGAAGATCAGCAGGTTGATCTGATAGGTGAAGCGCCGTCCCATCTTGTCGCCGACAAACCCGGTGATCAGTGCGCCCAGCGTCATGCCGACAAAGGTCAGCGAGATGAATTGCAGATTTTGCGGGACGGTCGAGAATTTGGACTGCACGGTCGAGGCCAGCACGCCGCCGGCGATATAGAGATCGTAGCCGTCGAAAAACATGCCGGCGCCGACCAGCCCGAAAATCCGGTAGTGAAATGACGAGATCGGCAGCCGGTCGAGACGCGCGCCGGCGTTTACTGCGTCAGCCATTTAAAGTTTCCCCCTTTGAGTGCGGCACCAATCTTCTCTGGACGGTGGCCGTTGGTTTTTCGTCAGTTCAGTCGTCGTTGCGTTGCCGTGTCGCGGTACCAGTCGAACGGCTGGTCATGCGTCGCGACCATCACGCTCTTGGTGTTGAAATGATCGTCAAAGCTTTCGGTGCCGCATTCGCGCCCGATGCCACTGTCATCGACGCCGCCCCAGGGCGATGCCGGGTCGAGGCGGTGATGGTCGTTGATCCAGACGATGCCGGCCTTGACCGCTGACGCCACGCGATGGGCACGGCCGACGTCGCGGGTGCGGATCGCGGCGGCGAGGCCAAAGGGCGAGTCGTTGGCGAGGCGTAGCGCGTCGGCCTCGTCCTTGAACGGCGTCACTGACGTGAACGGGCCGAACACTTCCTCCTGGAAGATGCGCATGTCGGATTTGACGTCGGCAAACACCGTCGGCTCGACGAAATAGCCGTTGTCATGGCCCGGCACCTTGGCGGCGACACCACCGGTCACCAGCCGCGCGCCGTCTTCATGGCCTAGCTGCGAATAGGTCAGCACGCGGTCGCGCTGCCGTGCCGAAATCACCGGACCCAGTTGTGTGTTGGGATCGAAGGGATCGCCTATCCGGATGCTTTTTGTTTTCGCCTTCAGCTTTTCGACGAATTCGTCGTAGATCGTGGCCTGCACGATATGGCGGGAGGCGCAGACGCAGGTCTGGCCGGCGCCGATGAAGGCGCCGAAGGCGGCATAGTTGACCGCGCGCTCGACGTCGAAATCGTCGAACACCATCACGGGCGTCTTGCCGCCGAGTTCCATGGTCTGGTGTGCGAACACTTTTGCTGCCGCCCCGCCGGCGATGCGGCCGGCTTCGGTGCCGCCCGTCAGCACCAGCTTGTTGATGTCAGGATGTTCGGCCAGCATCTTGCCGGCGCTCTGGCCGAGGCCGAGCACGATGTTGAACACGCCGGGCGGCAGCCCCGCCTCGGTGAAAATCTGCGCCAGCTTCAGCGTCGTCAGCGGCGTATATTCCGACGGCTTCACGACCGTGACGCAGCCGGTCGCGAGTACGGCGGCCAGCGACTTGCACAGGATCATGAGGGGATGATTGAACGGCGTGCAGTTGGCGACGATGCCGATCGGCGTGCGCAGCGTGTAGTTCAGGTAGGCGCCTTCGACCGGGATGACCGAGTCGCGGCGGGCCAGCGCGACGCCGGCAAAATAGCGAAAGAAATCCGGCAGCCGCGCGAGCTGGGCGCGGGTCTCGTTGACGGGGCGGCCGTTGTTGAGTGTCTCCAGCCGATACAGCGTTTCGAGGCTGGCCTCAAAAGCGTCGGCGAGGCGGTTAACCAGCCGCGCGCGGGCGCGCGTGTCCATGCCGCCCCACGCCTTACCCTCGAAGGCGGCGCGCGCGCTCTTCATGGCGCGGTCGATATCTTCCCGGGTCGAATTCGGAATCCGCGCGATGACCTCGCCGGTGGCGGGATTGCGCACGTCCAGCATCGCGCCGGAACCGGCCTCGACTTCGCGGCCATCGACGAAATTGCCGTGGATTTCCACCTCGATCGCGACGGGCTTCGAAGGAATGTTCATGCTTCCCTCCCGTCGAGCACCACGGCGTTGCGCTTCAGCGCCGGCAGCACGCGCTTTTCGGTCTGCGCGATATGGGCCTTGATGATGCGGGCGGCGGTTCGCGCCTCGCGCCGCTGCATCGCCTCGATCAGCGCGACATGCTCGGCCACGAGTTGCTTCGGATCGTGCCCTTTCACGTTGGCGACACTGACGCGCACCAGCCGGTCGGCCTGTCCGATCAGGTCGCACAAGGCGGTGGCCATGCGGCGGTTGCCGGAGGCATGCGCCAGCGCGGAATGGAAGGCGCGGTTATAGGTGATGAAGTCTTCATGGTTGCCGGCAAAACGGCGAAATTCGTTCAGCGACTTCAGCACGCCGTCGCTGGCGTTCGCGATCGCCTCGGCGACGCAGGCCGGCTCCAGTGCGAGGCGAAACCGCAGCAGATCGCGCGCATCGGCCAGCGAAATCGGATTGACGCGATAGCCCTGGCGCGGCTGCACCGTGACGAGATGCTCGCGCTCCAGCCGCAGTAGCGCTTCCCGCACCGGCTGGCGGCTCACCGCATAACGTTCGGCGAGGTCCTGTTCGCGCATATCATCGCCTGGCGCGAAGTGGCAGGTCAGAATATCAGCGCGGAGGTTTTCGTAGACATTGTCGCGTAAAAGCATCGAAAGTCCTTTTTCGGTGCTCCCAATCTTGCAGTCGTGAAATATCACGTCAAGGCCTAAAGGCTTGAATTATGCGTGTTTTGATTTATCAATTGGCGGATTGGCGCAGCCAGAGGCGCCCGAAGTGATTTGAAAGTGAGACCGGAATGGAGCGGCTGTTCGCCAACGGCACCGTCAACGCAGCGCAGTTCGGTGAGGGGCCGCCGTTGTTTCTGTTGCACTCGCTATTGTCCGACTGCGCGAGTTTCGACGCCGTCGTTCCGGAACTGTCGAAATCGTTTCGGGTGATCGTGCCGGAGTTGCCCGGTTTCGGTCGTTCGCATGCGGTGACGGGCGGTCTGGCGGCGGTCGCCGACCGGATGGCGGAGGCCGTGAAAGACGCCGCCGGCGGCAAGGACGCCATCGTGCTCGGCAACGGCTATGGCGGCTTCGTCGCGCTGCAGATGGCGATTCGCCATCCCGGGATCGCGACCCGGTTCGTGCTCGCCGATTGCGGCGCGGCGTTTTCGGAACCTGGACGCGAGGCTTTTCGCAACATGGCGGCAGCCTCGAAGGCCAAGGGGCTGTCGGCGATCACGGATGTGGCGATGCGGCGCCTGTTCGCAGCCGAATTTCAGGCCGCGCATCCCGACCTGATGGCCGATCGCAGGGCGGCTTTCCTGCGCACCGACCTCGAGGTGTTTTGCGCCGCCTGCGACGCGCTGGCGAGCCTTGACCTGCGTCCCGAACTCGCCAGCGTGAAGACGCCGGTGCTGGTCCTGGTCGGCGAGCACGACGAGGCGACGCCGCCGCCGATGTCGCACGAACTGGCGGCGGGCCTGCCGCAGGCGCATCTCGAGATCATCCCGGGCTGCGCCCATGTCCCGCAATTGCAGTCGCCAAAACTGTTCCTGGAGGTGATCGGCGACTTCCTGCCGGCGACCAATTCCGCGCCGGTGTGAGCGATCGAAAGCTTGTCATTGCCGACTATTTGAGCAGCACGTCTCCTGTTACCGTTCGACCTTGGCATCCTTCGTGCCTAGTCTTGTCGTAGACGGAGATGAATGCTGATGCGCGCGGTTCTGGACTATTGCACCGGTGGCCTGGAGCGGAAGGTGCCGGAGGGGACGCTGATCCTCCACGAGGGCGGCAAGACCGGGCATCTGTTCGTGCTGATGGCGGGCAAGCTCGAAGTCATCAAGGGTGACATCATTGTCGCGGTTTTATCCGAGCCAGGCGCGATGCTCGGGGAAATGTCGGTCTTGCTCGACCAGCCGCACACTGCGACCGTTCGTGCGGCGTCGGACTCCGTCATCTACGAGTTCGACGACGCCGCGTCGTTTCTGCGCGACCAGCCGGCGGTGACGCTGCTGATCGCGCGGCTGCTGGCGCAGCGCCTCAATGTCGCAACCACCTATCTTGCCGACCTGACACACCAGTATGCCGGCCACGGCACTCACCTTTCGATGGTGAGTGAACTCCTGCACAGCATGATCAACCTGCCGCCGTCGCAGGTCGCGCCAGGCTCGGATCGGCAATCCGACCCAAGGATGTGAGCCAGGGCGGTACGATCTCGATCGGTGCCGCCGGTCGCGCGAGCGGCGCCTTGAGGTCGATCGATTGTCCTGATTCCGCCGACAGCCAGAACGCCGCGCCGTCATCGATATCGAGCACGATGTAGACCGGCGGCCGTCCGGGCTGCAGGCCGGCATTGAACACCCAGGTGTCGCCGAGCCGGTCGAACCACGAACCATCGGGTATGAACGGCGACTGGTGCACATGGCCCGAGATCACCATCGAGGGCTGATAGCGCTCGATCCAATGCACCAGTTCGACGTCGCCGAAGAACCGCTTGCCGCCCCAACTGGTCGGCGAATTGGCCGGCGGCGCGTGATGCACCCAGATCCAGCGCTGCAGCCGTTGCGTGGCAGCGTCGCGCAACTGGTCCTCGATGCCCTGCCTGACCAGCGGCCCGTCCCACCACGGACATACCGTAAACAGCGTGTCGCCGATCGCAAAACTGTCGCCGTCGCAGGCGATGCCGAGTTCGCGGACTTCACCGACCCAGCGCGAAATCTTCTCGCCCTCGGGGCTGCGCTCGTCGAGGTCGTGATTGCCCGAGCAGAGAATGACGCGGGTCAAGCCCGACAGCAGCGACAGGTACTTCTTCACGACCAGGATCTGGGCGCGGAAATCCACGATCGAGGCGATGTCGAGCGCGTCCCCGGCGAAGATGACGAGGTCGAATTCCGGCGCGGCTGACAGCAGCCAGTCGAACTGCGGCAACGAATAATGCAAATCGGCAACGACAAGAGCGCGCATAATCGATCAATCCAAAATGCCTGCAAAATAGGCGATCCGGTGGTGGATGCATTCAAGCAGATGGATTCGAGCAAAAATTGTGCCGTGGCGCGTGCGATCGGACGTGACAGATGCCCGCAGCAATTGGCGAGAACCAGGAAGCGTTCCTGCTTACACGTCAGCGCGTGAGGTCAAAATTCACCGCGGAGGTATTGCCGCCGCTGATGATGACGGCGACACGTTCGCCGGCCGCGGGCTTGTAGGCGCCCGACGATATGGCCGAGAAGGCCGCGGCCCCGCCCGGCTCTGCCACAATGCGCAAGGCGCGCCACAGCGTCGCCTGGGCCTCGGCAATCGCATCGTCCGAAACCAGCACAGTTTGACGCGCGTATTTCGCAACGATGGGAAACACACGTTCGCCGACGCGCCGCGGCGCCAGCGAGTCTGCCGCCAGGCCGCCGGCCTCCGCATCGACCGGATGGCCGGCTTCAAAAGCCTTGCTCAGGGTGGGCGATGCAAACGGCTCAACACCGACGACCTTGGCGCGTCCCGCGTACCAGCCGGCGATACCCGCCACGAGACCGCCGCCGCCGACCGATACCAGTACCGTGTCGATGTCCGGCGCCTGTTGGTCGAGCTCGAAACCGACCGTCCCCTGTCCGATGATGGTTTCGTCCTGATCGAACGCCGGCACCGGCATGGCGCCGGCTTGTTGCGCCCATATTTCGCTGGCCGCGAGTGCATCCGCATAGCGGTCGCCTTCGATCACGAGGTCGGCGCCATATTCGCGGATGCGCTGGACCTTGGCCGGCGAAGAGACGCTCGGAATGAAAATCTTTGCAGGCTTGCCCAATTTCATCGCGGCGTAGGCGACAGCCGCCCCATGATTGCCTCCCGATGCCGCAACGACGCCGGCTTCTGGCACCTCGCGGGTCAGCAAATTGACGAAGGCGCCGCGCGCCTTGAACGAACCCGAATGCTGAAGATGCTCGAGCTTCAGTGAGACGGTGTGTGCCGGGTGACCGAACTCGCCACCCTCGACCTCGATAACGGGTGTACGCCGGATAAAGGGCCGAATGATCCCTTCGCATCGTGCAATGGCTTGCGGGCTTACGGCGTCAGCAGTCGGATGCATTGGAAGCCCTCCGGGGCTCGTCAGCGATTGACAGCAATTAGTCACTTAGCTAATTAGCAATATGGCTTCTTTTGAAGACGACGTCGAGTCTGCTCTTCGCGCGCTCGCCAGCGATCGGCGGCTTCTGATTCTGGAATGGCTGAAACGCCCCAAGGCGCATTTCCGTGCCCAGGCCGACGGAGACCTTGTCAAGGATGGGGTCTGTGGCGTGCTGATTGCCGAGAAGCTCGGCGTCAGCCAGCCCACCGTCAGCGAGCATTTGAAGGTGCTGTCGAAAGCGGGATTGCTCAGCGCGAAGCGCGTCAAGCAATGGACGTTCTATAAACGCGATGAAGCTCGAATTTCGAAACTGAAAGCGGCCATTCTCGCGAAGATCTGATGTCTCTCAGACCTTCGCCACCGCGCGCGGAAACACCACTTCGATCAGGGTGCCGGAACGGCCGCCGGTCCTGATCTGGAATTTGGCGCGGTTGGCTTCGACCAGCGCCTTGGTCAGCGACAGGCTGACGCCGCTGTCGGAGGTCTGGTCCGACGGCGCCTGGGTCCGGAACGGCTCCAGCGCGCGCGCGACCTCGTTGTCGTTGAGGCCGTGGCCGGTATCGCGTACCCGCAGCATCACCTCGCCGAAATCCGACAAGGCCGTGGAGACGATGACCTGGCCGCCGGCATTGGCGAGATGGATCGAGTTACCGATCAGGTTCAGCGTGATCTGGCGCAGCGCGCGCGCATCCGCCACGACCAGCGGCAGCGTATGCGCCAGCGAGGTGCGTATGATGATGCGTTCGCGGTTGGCCTGCGGCTGCATCACCGCAACGCAGCTCTCGACCAGCTCGTTGAGGTTCTGGGTCGTGAAGGAGAGGTCGAGCTTGCCGGTTTCGATCCGCGACAGGTCGGACAGATCGTTGATAACAGCGATTACGCGTTCGCCGGAGGCGCGGATGTCCTTCATGTATTCGACATAACGCTCGTTGCCGAGCGCGCCGAAGCGCTCGCCGATCATCACCTCGGCAAAGCCGATGATGGCGTTGAGCGGCGTGCGCACCTCGTGGCTGATTGCGGCGAGCACGTCGGTCTTGGCGGTACCGGCGCGCTCGGCCAGCCGCCGCGCCTCGCGCAACTCGTTCTCGGTCTTCTTGGCCTGCGACAGGTCGCGGAACACCGCGAAGAAATTCGGACCGTCGGGGCGGGTGCGGCCCATCGTCATCGACAGCGGGATGATGCCGCCCTTGCTCTCGCGGCCCAGCACCTCGCGGCCGTGATCGAGCAGGCTGGCGACGCCGGCCTGCTTGATGCCGGCGAGATAGTCGAACACCGCGTGCCGGCTTTCGGCTGCGAACAGGTCGGCGAGATTGCGGCGCGCCAGTTCGTCGCCGTCATGGCCGAACAGCGCTTCGGCGCTGCGGTTGGCCGAATTGATGTTGCCTTCGGCGTCGAACATCACGATGCCTTCGGCTGTGGTGTCGAGGATGGCGCCGAGATCTTCGGCACCGGCATTGCCGGCCGGCGGCGGTTCGGCGACCGATGTTTCGACGGGTGGGCTCGCCTGGGCGAGCGCGGCCGCAACTGCCATGCTTTCATGGCGCGTGCCGGAGAAGATCAGGGCCAGCGCGGATTCGCCGTCCCATGAAATCGTGTAGAGGCGGGCGGCGGCGGCCGATGGCGGCGCCTGCGCATCCGATGGCTGGCTCGCCGAAATCGTCACCGGCGTTCCGGTGTCCGAGGTCGAGGACGCGTTGGAGACGCCGGGTTCGACATAGAGCGCGTCGAGGCCGCCGGCATCCTCTAGCGCATGCAGGCCCGGATAACCCATCTGGGTCAGGAAGGCCGGGTTGGCATACAACAGGCGATCGAGCCGGTAGATCAGGATGCCGACCGGCAGCAGATCGAGCAGTGCCTTGTCGCGCCTGGCTTCGCCGTGCGCCGGCGGCTCCGACGGCGCCAGCCATTCCGGCGTCGCGGCCGCCGGCGCTTCGCGCGAAGCTTCGAACGTTGCGACCGCGGTGGACTTCTCGACCACGGTGTCGTCGATGCCGGTGACCTCGGGCCTCTTGGTGCCCTCGGGCCTCTTGGTGCCTTCGGGTGACTCGGTGCCACCATCAGTGTCGAGCCGCGCCGACAATTGCCGCGCCAGCTCGTTGAAGGCGCTGTTTTCTACCGGGGTCAGCGACAGCGGCTTGGCATCGCCGGGCGCACGGAACGGCAACACGTTCTTCGGTGCTTCCGCAGGTGCTTCGGCCGGAATTTCCGTGAGCGTTTCCATCGGTGATTCCTTCGACGTGTCCTCTAAGGCGTCCTCTGACTTGTCCTTGGGAGGTTCCACGGTGGTTTCCAAATCGGTTTGCTGTGAAGTCTCTGTTGCCGTCGGGTCAGGCGGTGTCGCAACTGCAGACGACGCTGGGCTGGCCGGGTCGGCAGCATCCTCAGGCAGCGCATCGGGGGCAGGGCCGGCCTGGAGGATATCCGCCGACCATGGCGGCGGCGGGGCCGCGGCGTCGAACGATGGCCGTCGGCGCAAGTCTGCAAGCCGGGCGAGAGCGTCGAGATCGCGGCAGACGCCGAAACCGCGGTAGCCGGCAAAATTTCGTGCGGTATCGAAGTCAGGCAGGCCTGAGAGTTCGACCGGCAACCGCTCGCCGCCGTCGTTCGGCCAGTTCAGCTTGATGCCGCTCCAGGTCGCACGCGTGGCGAATGCCTGCATGACGCGGCCCTCAGGATCGAAGCCGGAGGTTTTGGCGATCTCGTCCCACGGCCGGCCGAAACCGGCGGATGTCCGCGGGCCGATCAGGCGGATGAACTCGTCCGTATGAAGCGTGAAGCGGGCGTCGTGATCCATCTGCCACATGAAGCGCAGCGGCCGGCGCGGCGCGGGTTGCGTTTCGTCGGCGCATGACGGCGCTGCGGTGTTCACGGGCTCGTCGGCAACGGCTTCGACATAGGGCGATGGTTCGTGCGGATCGGGCTCGATTGCGGGCGTCACTTCCGCCGCCGCTTCGAAGTGCGGCGTCTCAACCGGCGTCGCTTCGACATGCGGCAGATCGAGTTGCAGCACGCTTTCCAGATCGGGCTCGGATGCGTTCGCAACGAACGGCTGATCGGCCGGAGTATCTGGTGGTTCGGCGAAGGCGTCGAACAGCGCGAACTCGGCGGGTGCTTCGCCGGACTGCGACGGCTGTTCATGGTCCGGCGTCGGCTGCGCGGCGGCGATCGGTTCGACCTCGGCCGTGGCGGGTGACGCGGATGAGGTGACTTCGTCCTGCACCGCGGCGCCGGCACGCTCGCGCACGATCGACGTCGCGCCGGGCGAGATCAAAGCGATATGGCCGGCGGCAATCAGAATGCCATGGCTGCCGTCGGTGAAATCGAACCGCGCACAGCCGCACGTCGCGAGCATGCCCGGTGCGGCGCCAAAGCCCTGCAGCCGCTCCAGCCGGATCGCGCCACCCATGAGCAGCCGGCCCGCAAGACGTGCGACCTGCCGCCGATGGTGATTGGCCGGTCCGAAAATCCGGTTCGCCAGTTCGGCGCCATCAGCGGCGCCGAACACGGCGGCACCCGCCTCATTGGCCCACAGGATGCGCGTGCCGTCGGCCGACCACAGCCATGCCGGCAGCGGGCTGGCCGCAAACGCCGCCAATCGCGGATCGCTGAGCGCCTGCAACTGAAATTCGGCAAAATTCATCGCAAATACATGATCGTCCGGGCAGCAGAATTGGCCGTCAAAATGCGGACAGCCTTAAGGGATCGTTACTATCGCAAGCGGGGAGCGGCAGGTCCACGGCTGGACCGGACCGGGTGCCGCCAAAGCCGCGATAACCTTAACCCGGCCGAACTGTTTGGCGGCCTGCGGCGTTGGGCCAATTGCAAACGGCGGTCAAAGGTCCACGATGGGGAACCTTTGGACACCGCGTCATACCGGCGAGGCCTTTTGGCGCTATCCGGTAGTCCCTGCCAACGCAACACGAGTGGACCATGAGCGACGATCGTTTCGAGATCCCAAAGGACATGCGTGCGATGGCGGAAGCCAGCTTCGACCAGGCCCGCAAGACGTTTGAGAAATTCCTCACCTCGGCGCAGACCACCGCAGGCTCGATCGAGGAGCGCGGCGCCACGGTTCGCGCCGGCGCCAAGGACATCGGCGCAAAGGCCGTCGCCTATGCCGAACAGAACGTGCAGGCCTCGCTCGACCACGCGCAGTCGCTGCTGAAGGCCAAGGATCTCCCCGAGGTGATGCGGCTGCACAGCGAATATGTGCAGGGCCAGATGCGCTCGCTGGCGCAGCAGGCCAGTGAGATGGGACAGATCGTCAGCAAGGCGGCGATGGACGCGGCGAAGCCCAAGAACTGACTCTTCTTGCAAAGGCTCCTGCGAGGCAGATGCAACTTTGGATAGTCGGATTTGGAACTGCATCCTGTCCGGGTCACGTATGCGGCATTGCACCAGAAATTGCATTGCGTTGCACAAATTTGACATGATATGGGTGCTAGTTAGGCAAGCCCGTGGACGGGCGCTTCCGTGAGTTTGTGTACGTGCTCCCTTCGGTGTTCAGGCCGCTTGTCGCTTGGCATCCGCGAGGGGGAACCTCGTTTAAACCCCATTGTGAAGGATGCATGCCGTGACCACTTCCACCGATCCCTTCTCCGCCTCAATCATTCCCTTCGAAGTCCCCGAGCAGATGCGCGCGTTTGCTGAAAAGGGCGTTTCGCAGGCCCGCGACAGCTACGCCAAGTTCAAGGATGCCGCCGAGACCCATAACGGCACCATCGAGGCGGTGTTCACTTCCGCCAGCAAGGGCGCCAGCGAGTACTCGGCCAAGATGGTCGAGTTCTTCAAGGCCAACACCTCGTCCTCGCTCGATTTCGCCCAGGAACTGTTCGGCGTGAAGACGCCGGCGGCCGCGATGGAGCTGTGGACCTCGCACGCCAAGAAGCAGTTCGAGACGTTCTCGGCCCAGGCCAAGGAACTCGCCGAACTCGGCCAGAAGGTCGCCACCGAGACCGTCGAGCCGATCAAGGCCTCGGCCTCGAAGCTCGTCAAGCCGGCCGCCTGATCGACCGGGCGTTCGCTAGAAAAGGCCCGGGCCGGTTGCCCGGGCTTTTTGCTGACCTGTGGCGCATTGGCGGCTTGCTGGCTCGATTTCAGCTGGTTTTCGACCGGTTTACCGAGCCTGCAAATGAACGCGTTTAACCTTCCAAACGACCATAATCAGTGCCTCCGCGGCCTTGCCAAAGCGGAGCGTTGCACCTAGTTTCCCCCGAATTCGCGACCCCCTCCACAAGGGGCCTCGCAAACGATGCAGTTGTAGCTCAGTTGGTTAGAGCGCCTGCCTGTGGAGCAGGAGGTCGGTGGTTCGAGCCCACCCAACTGTACCACTAAAACCAATCACTTACTTATCGTGTTCTACCCGATCTGGTCGTTGGGCAAAAAAGCCTAAGGATAGGTTTTGGGGTAAGTAGTTGCGACCGGGCGGGCAGGGCACTGTTGGCCCACGCTCAACGCAAAGAACTGCTGGTTCGCGGGCGATGATGGGGACGAAACAGGACCATCAACTGTAGCTGATTGTCCTTGCGGCCAGCCCGGCCGAGCCTACGTCAACTATGGCTGAACTGCGCGGTATTGCCCCCCAACGTCGCGCAGCGCCGGGCGGCCCCGGTTAACCGCCGCAATATCCCAAGCCGGGGTCGCTCTTGGCGCGCGCTACTAGTGTTGTCGCTTAACGATCAAGCTTAATGCGAGTCTCGTGTTGCGGCACGATTTGAAGTCGATAGCCTCATCAGCCGCGACGGTACTTTGAAAGGTTCAAGTCATGCGAGGCAACAAATTCGAAAATGCAGCGGGCAAAAACTTCCGTCCTTCGGATAGGCCCATGACCGAATACGAGCGGGAGCAAAAGGCTCAGCGCGAAAACCTTGCACGATTGAAGGCTGAAAGGTTGGCGAGGGAGTCTTCCCAGACCGAAAGGCCTTAAACTTCGGAGCTATTGCACCCGCTGTAAGCCTCCGGTGCCTGGTGGACGAGAGGCGGGCGGGATCGGCGATTGCGCTGGGTACCGCTCGACGCCACAGCGGACGGGGGAAGAGAGTTCGATGTGGGGCTTGCCGATCAATCGATGGGCAGCTGGAGTGGCGAATTCACAAAGATCAAATCCGCATCCGACGTGACGCGACATCTGCACTGTGGCGTGCAGTGCACCCCTGCTTGCGAATCCCCTGCCGTTCACCCACAATTCGCCGAATTATTGGCCCTTGGGGGAATTGATGACGATTTTTCGGACCATGCATTTTCAGTTTGGATTGATGCTGGCGACGGCGCTGTCGGTTTCGATGTGGTCCACCGCCAGCCAGGCCTATACCCCCGAGCAGGAGCAGGCCTGTACCGGCGATGCGTTCCGGCTCTGCAGTGCCGAAATTCCCGACGTCGAGCGCGTGACGGCCTGCATGGCCCGCAACAAGTCCCAGCTCTCGCCGCCGTGCCGCGCGCAGTTCAGGGCGGGCCCCGAGCCTGACGAGGTTGCCGCGGGCGCGCCGACCAGCATCCGGCCGGTGGCGCGCAAGCCGGTCGCCAGCAAGGCGCACAAGCCGGCGGCCAAAAAGCCTTCGGCGAAACCTTCAGGCAAGCCTGCGAAGAAACCCGCCGCGACCTGATCGCGGCGTCCCGTTTCAAGTCCCCTGCGTGCGACAGACCGACGCCTTGCGATGGTGCGACAAAATGAACACCTAGCCTATGTCTTCTGGTGTTTTCTTCACGCGAACCGGTTCCCATTTCGCTTGAAAACGCTCTGAGACAGAGGAGAGGTTCATTGAGCAACCACCAGGAAGAACTCGACCGGCATTTTGCCTGGTTCGAAGGCAAGCTGCCGCCGCGGCCGGCGAAATTCGTCGGCTGGCTGCGCCAGCCTTCGTCGCGCTATACCAGAATACCGCTCGCGATTCTGCTGATCCTCGGCGGTATATTCAGCTTCCTGCCGGTGCTCGGAGTCTGGATGCTGCCGCTCGGACTCCTTTTGTTCGCGCAGGATGTGCCGGTACTGCAGAAGCCGATGGCGCGGTCGCTTGGGTGGATCGAGCGCAAATGGACCCTGCGCCAGCGCTCAAAAACCATGCAATGAGGCGTCAAGCCGTTCCTATCACTCCCCTTTTGGTTGTATCGCACCGCACGGTGTGACTCAAAAAGCAACCTTGTGGGCAAATCAGTGGCTTCATCGCGGCAGACTGCAAATTTTTCTTTGACGAATCACCGCGCTGATTCATTTTCGTCTCCTGGGGTCAATCTGGAGGCCAAGGTATGAACGTCATAGTTTTCGCTTCGCGTAAGGGCGGCTCGGGGAAAAGCACCCTGGCTGCTCATCTCGCTGCTCATGTCCATAAGGCAACGAAACCCATCCTGTTGATCGACGCCGATCCGCAGGGTTCGCTGACTCTCTGGCACAAGCTGCGTGGCACCAACGAACCGCCGATCAAGGCGGCCGTGAATTCCGTCAGCGGCATCATTGCGGCAGCCAAGCGTGACGGTGTCGAATGGGTGTTCATCGACACACCGCCGAATCTTTCGGCTGTCGTCGACGACGCCATCCGCAACGCCACGATGGTGATCATTCCGGCGCGGCCCGGCGTGTTCGACGTCAACGCGGTGCAGGAAACGATTCAGACCTGCCGCTCGGCGCGCAAGCCCTATGCGGTCGTCATCAACGGCGCACCCGCCGAACGTGATGGTGCTGAAAGCCGTATCGTCGCCATCGCGCGTGAAGCACTGATCAAGTTCCGTGCGCCGGTGTGGAGCGGTCAGATCACCAACCGTGCCGATCTGCTGATGGCACTCAGTCAAGGCGAAGGCGCCCGCGAATATTACGCGGAAGGCCGGGCCGCGGCCGAGATCACCCGGCTGTGGGCTGCGATCGAACGTTCGATCAGGGCGATCCGCGGAACGGCGTCGGGATCGGGCGCCATGCACAAGCAGGCGGCGTAACAACGCCGTCGGGTTGGGACTGCTTGCACTCTAAAGACGCGCGGGTCCCGCGCGTTTTTCCTTTGTGTGGCAAGAGCCATTCATCGTCTTTGCCTGCGACAAACGCGAAGCGTTTGTGCAAGGGAGCGCACGAGACGAAGCAATCCAGACTGCCCTTGGGGTTTCCTTGGGGCTTTCTGGATTGCTTCGCTCGCGCTCGCAATGACGGAAGTAATGGCGGTCTTACGCCACCATCAGCATGTAGAACACGACAACCGGCGACAGGGTCAGGATCACCGACCAGATGCCGACCGCCCACAGAATGTCCTCGGTCGTAAAGCCCTGTTGCTCATGGATGGAATTGCTGTTTTCGAAATTCACGACGCGCCCCCGCGTTACCTGTTGTTGTGGGGATATTGATACGCGTCTGGCTTTAAGATACCGGCCGCATTTTCGCTGGCATTTGACCGCAGGCGCTACCGTCGATTAACCACGGCGGTGCGGCAGGGCCGGTCGACACACTTGTATCGCGAGGCCGATGGCCGACGTCCGTCGCGCAACTCATCGCCGGCGCGCGCTTCGATCGCGCCGTCCTGGTTAACGTCTGGTGACCGCGAAGCCTCAAAGGCAACCGAACTCTTGCGCGTGACCTTAAAATTTTGCACGTATCGATATCCCCTCAAGAAAAACCGGGGGGATTCCAATGTCCAGCGACAACAAGAAATATCCGACCTGCGAACACGCCCAGAGAATGCATGACGTTCTCCTGGTGTCGTCGTTCGCGATCTGGGCGATGCTGATCGGCTTCGCGCCTGTGATGACCTATCGGCTGTTCGTTAGCTAGAGCCTTATCGGTTCTGATTGAATCAGAAACGGGCTCTACTCTTTTGTTTTGACGCGTTTTCTTTACGCGAACCGGCATCCACTTCGCTCGAAAACGCTCTAATGTGATCTTCTCCCTCTCGCCGTATCTCGGCGAGAGGGAGCGCACTTCAACGCTTGCACATCATGCTCGCCGCAATTGCAGCGGCCTGCGCCGCGCGATCTCGGCATCGAGCCGGGCCGCGAGTTCTGCACCCACCTCCACCATCGGCAGGCGAACCTCGGCACTGTCGATCAGGCCCTGGCGCGCCAGCCAGTACTTCGCGGGCGCCGGGCTCGGCTCGGCGAACAGCAGCCGCGTCAGTTCGGAAATACTCTCCCAGCACGCCGATGCGCAGTCGCGGTCGCCCTGCTGCATCAGCGTGCGCACCGACGCGAAGGCTTCGGTTTCCAGATGTGCCGACAGCAGGATGGCGCCGTCGGCGCCGTCGCTCAGCGCATCGTGATACTGCGCGTCCTCGCCGGTCAGCACGCGAAAGCCTGAAGGCTTTCGGCGGATGAAGTCGACCGACTGGGCGCGGTCGGCGCTGCAGTCCTTGATGCCGACGATGTTGCGATGCTCGGCAAGCTCCAGCAGCGTCTCGTTGGTGAGGTTGACCGCGGTCCGGTACGGAATGTTGTAGAGCACGATCGGCCAGGACGCGTGATCGGCGAGCGCCTTGAAGTGCTGCACCAGGCCGCGCTGCGACGGCCGCGTGTAATAGGGGCTGGCGATCAGATAGCCGTCGATCGGCCAGTCGGCCGTCTCGTCCAGCGCATCCATCATCTTCGCCGTGCTGGCGCCCGACAGGCCGAGAACGATCGGCAGCTGGCGTCCGCTCAGGAAATTCTCCTCGCGCGTCAGCGCCACCAGCTGCGCGAGTTCGTCGGACCCGAGCGACATGCCTTCGCCCGACGTGGCGGCGAGGATCAGCCCGTCGACCGGGCCGCGCGCATAGTGGCGGACCAGCCGCCGCAGGCTGGGCTCGTCGAGCGCACCGTCGCGAAACGGCGTGACGAGCGGCAGCCACAGGCCTTGCAGCCGGCTTGGCAGATCGGATGTTGGTTGGTCGGTCATCGTTCGTCTCCTTCGGGGGATAGAGCCGGAGACGGGACCAACAAAAAACCCCGTCCTTGCGGCGGGGTTTCGGGATCGGGCAGGCGGTCGTTATCGCGCGCGCATCAATCTCGGGTCCCCGGATGGGGACCTTTTTTCGACGACAGCGATGCGCACGAAAGCGTGATCATGAGCGAATGATGCGGTGCGCCGGATGGTATGTCAATCCGCACGGCAACATGACGCCGGGATGAAAGCGGTTTGCGAAAGTGGCGTTCGGCAAGCGCACACAAAAAAAAGCCGGACTCAAAAGAGTCCGGCTTTAAGGCATTGGCCACGTGAGGCCGACACAATCACCTTCCAAGAGGGATTACTGAACTTCCGCGCCACTGGAGGAGGGGGACATATGCGCAGTGCGACCGTTCAGCGTGGAAACACTATGATCCCCATCGGCGGCTTGCATCAACCGTCCGAGCCGCATGTCAGACATGCGGAGAGTGGGGCCCCTCTATAAGAGCGGCTAATCCGGTAGCTGATGGCGAAATCAGCTGATCCTAAGAGGGCCAGCGCTGTGCCTTGCTCACCACGAAGTCACGGAATACCTGCACCCGCGCCACCGTCTTCAACTCTTCCGGGTACACGAAATAGGTATCGACCTGGATCGAGTCGGTCTCGCCGAACAGCTGCACAAGGCTGTTGTTTTCCTCGACCAGATAGTCCGGCAGTGCCGCGATGCCGAGGCCCTGCTGGCAGGCGCGGACCAGGCCCAGAATGTTGTTGACCTTGAAATAGGGATCGCGCGGACCCGCGCCGTTGCGGCCGGCGTCGATCAGCCAGGCGCGGTTCTGCAGATGCGGCGGCACCTGCGCGTCGCCGAGCATGATGATGCGATGCGAATCGAGATCGTCGAGCGTGCGCGGCGTGCCGAAACGCTTGATGTATTCCGGCGAGCAATAGGCATGGAAGCCGATCGAGAAAAGCTTGCGCTGGATCAGGTCCGGCTGCGTCGGCTTGCGGGTACGGATCGCGACGTCGGCCTCGCGCATCGACAGGTCGAGATCCTCGTCGGTGACGATCAGCGAAATCCGGATTTCCGGTTACAGCCCGGTGAACTCGCCGAGCCGTGGAATCAGCCAGTTGATGCCGAGCGCCGGCGGGGTCTGGATCTTGAGATCGCCGCTCGGCCGCTCGCGGCTGTCGGTGAGCTTGGCGCGCG
>JBBRSX010000122.1:0-18444 GCA_038244925.1 Hyphomicrobiales bacterium
GAAGCCGACGGCGTCACCATCAGCCGCAGCCAGGTCATGCTGGACGCGCCGATCAAGACCATCGGCAAGCACCCGATCTCGATCGCCGTGCATCCGGAAGTCGAAGTCAGCGTCAGCGTCACCGTGGCGCGCAGCGCCGATGAGGCCGAGCGCATCAACCGCGGCGAGGACATCTCGACCCGCCAGGAAGACCAGGACGCTGCCGCCGAGGCGCTCGCCGCCGCCGGCGAGTTCTTCGATCCGGAAGCCCAGCACGACGACGAAGCGCCGGCCGAGACCGAGAAGTAAGGCGCTCTTCGCTTTAACGCATCGCGACGAACTTCAAGCCCGGCCCCTCAGGCCGGGCTTGTGATTCCAGCGATCGCTTTCTCGTCGAGCATCGCGATCGAGGCCAGCGCGGTCGCGGTGTGCTTCTCGACGCCATCGGTCACGCAAAACACGTCGGCCGCGACGACGGCGACCTGGCGTCCGGGCTTGATCACGCGCGCGCGGCAGATCAGGCGCTGGCCCACCGCCGGCGACAGCAAATTCAATTTATACTCCGCCGTCAGCGCCGACTGGCCGCGCGACGTCGCGGCGGCGATGGTGGTGGCGTTGTCGACCAGAAAGGCGGTGACGCCGCCGTGGAACAGGCCGTGCTGCTGCAACAGCTCCGGCCGGCGATCGACCGCCAGCGTGCACGAGCCGCGCGCCAGTTCGGATAGTTCCGCGCCGATATGGCTCATAAAGCCCTGCCGTCCGACATTGTCGCGAATCCGGGTTTCGATCGGAGCAAAATCAGGGTCGGTATTCGCTATCATGAATTTTCTCCCGGCTTGTTGTCCGCATCCGGCGCAACCACCGCGCGGGTGGCGCAGGCGATCAGGGTGTCGATCTGGTCTCTTGGATCGGTGCGGTCGCGGCCCGACAGCCAGGCGCGGCAGAAAATCTGCGCCGGTCCGATGATCTGGCTGAAGAACAACGTCGCCGTCATCGGCAGCAATTCGCCGCGCGCGAGCAGCGGCGCACGCCATCGCTCGACGGCTTCCGCCAGCCGCGAATTCTGCGCGCGCTGCGCGCCGCGGATTTCGTCGGTCCATTCGCTGCGGGAAATCTCGAACAGATAGCGGGCCTCGCGCCTTGAGTTCACCACCCAGTCGAGATGCGCGCGGATCAGTTGCGCCACGCCTTCGCGCGCGCCGCAGGGCCGATCGACCGCGGCGAGGACCGAAGCGTGATAGCGGCCGAGGATTTCCAGGAACAGGGTGCCGGCCAGTTCCTTCTTCGAACCGAAGAAATGGAAGAAGCTGCCGTTGGAGGCCCGCGCGCGAGTTCTGATCGCGGCCACGGTTGCGCCCTCGAAACCATCGCGGTCGAACACCGCCAATCCCGCCGCCATCAAATCTTCTCGCGCCGTGGTCACCGCATCCGTCCTCGAAATCGATTAGATCGCTACTCTAGAGCAACACTCTAGAAACGGTCAAGCCGAGCCGGAGACGGCCAGTCGGTCACAAAACTTATGGGAGATCGCTATTGGGAAATCGGCGGCGTGGGCGGGCCCGCGGGCACCACCGGCGGCGCGGGAGGTGCCGACGCCGTCACGGCTGCAGGCGCCGGTACAGCCGGGGCTGCGGCAGATGGGCTCGCCGTGGGCTCGGGTGTACCGCTGGCTGACGTCGCGGACCCCGCCGGTGCCGGAGTGACCGGCGGAACCGGGTCGGGCCGAAGCGATTTCGGCTCGCTTCCGCTGCTATCCTTGGGGGCGTCAACCTTTGCGGTCTCGGACTTGGCCGCATCTGGTTTGGCCTCGCCGGCGGGCTTGGCCTCGCCGGCGGGCTTGGCGTCTTTGGCGGCCTCGGGTTTGTTGTCGCTCTTGCCGGCATCGCTCTTGGCGGTCTCGGTCTTTCCGGACTCAGTCTTTCCGGACTCAGTCTTGCCGGACTCGGTCTTACTGGTCTCGGTTTTGCCGGACTCGTCCTTCGCGGCGTCGCCCTTGGCGGCCTCGTCGGTTTTCGGTTCCTCGACCGCGGGCCTGCCGCGCTTGCCCAGCTTCTGCTTGCCGCCTGATTTGCTGTCGGTCGCGGCCTGTACCGGTGTCTGGCCGTCCGCCGGCTTGGCGCCATCAACGGGCTGGCCCGGACGCGCCATCCGCTTGGCGTCGCGGCCGGGACGACCACCCTCGTTTTGCGGCGCTATGCCGTCGGCGTCGGGCTTCGATGCCTCCTGGGCCGCGCCGGCCGGGTGCAGCTTGCGGCCGAAGCGATCGAGCTGTTCCGGCTTCGCGTCGGGCTTCCCTTCCGGCTTGGCGTCCTGTTTCGCCTCTTGCTTTGCGTCCGGCTTCTTGGACGGATCCTGCTTCGGCGCATCCTTGGCCTGATAGCGCGTGTCGGCGGCGCCGTTCGAAACCAGGAACGAGGCCAGCACCGAGGCCATGTCGCTCGAGGTCGTATAATGCTGGCGCAGAAATCCCGGCAGCGACGACGCCGGCACGGTTTTCAGCAGGCCACGCGGACTCTTGTGGCAGGCATTGCAGGTGCCGGCGAAAATCTGCGAAGGGCTCTTGCCGGCCTCCAGGTTGGTTACCTGTGCATGCGCGAAATCCGCGGCCAAACAGGCAACCAAAAGCGTCACCGTCGCTAAACTGAGCGCTCGGCTCAACATTCCCTGCTTCTCCAGATTTGGATTCGCTTCCAGCGTCCCACAACACCGCCGGCGGCGGTCACCTTTTAGCCGATTATCTCGCGAATGGAAGCGCACTTATGACGCATCTGCGTGATCGCGCCGATCGACAATATATGCTTTGGGGACAACGCACTAGCGCACGGGGATTGCCAGGATTGTGATCCCGCCGGGGCATGCAGGGACCCACTAGTGGGGATATTGCAACAGCGGCCCGCCGCGCCCGAAAATGCGCGAAGCCAACCGGTTCTTTCGGGGTGTTTCAGTTTCGCAGGCTATAGGCCGAGGCATACGGCATGCAGGCCGACGCCGGACGGATGAGCTGCGCGCGCAGGGCGGCCAGCACATGGCTATCGCAGGGCACAGCACGCACTTCCGGGCGCGAAACCTCTTCAAAGGTGTCGATCAGCGTCGACAGCCATGCGCGCTGTTCGCTTCCCGACCGCCATCTTTGGAGAGACTGACCCATCGTGTTCCCTGACTGCGTGTTCCCTGACCGTCCTGTCGCCTTAAACCAACTCAAAGGCCGCCAGCCCGTTCCCGATCTGCCAACCCGATCCAACCCGCTCCGAAGAAATACGGAGAGATGTGATCTAGTTCACAGAGCCTCACGGTGGCCTGACGTAGACCTCCGAAATGGCCGAGAAAACCTACCCAGCATCGTTCGATCCGAAACCGGACCTCAGGACCGACTACGCCTTGATCGCAACCGGCGTGGGTGCGGCCCTGTTAGCCTTGATCTATCTGATCCTGATTTGATCAACGCTTAAGATTGGGGCGCAAAGACACCCTCGCGTCAGGATAGGTCTGTCCGAGTGTCGACAAGGTTCAGGCCAGCCTTCGAATTTATCCTGCATTTTATCGAAAGCGCTTCGGGCACCGCTCCGCGGTCGCCGACCGCTCGCTAAAAAGCCGTCAAGGGGAATGCACACCGCCCGGTTTGGATTCATACATCGCATTGTGTGAATCGGGCATAAGGCTTACTCGGACTTTCGGATTCCACAGAGGGAGCGCTTTATCGCCGCCCCTCCTGCAGGGATCGCAACAAAGCCAGAAATCCGAAGAACATCACACGCTATGGCCCTGACTGATTCGAACGTTCTCAAGCTCGCTCCCGACGCGGGAACTCCGGCCTATCGGAGCGCACCGCACAATATCGAAGCGGAACAGAGCCTGCTGGGCGCGATCCTGGTGAATAACGACGCCTTCTACCGGGTGTCGGACTTCCTGGAACCGAAACACTTCTTCGAACCGATCCATCAGACCATTTACGAGACCGCCGGCAGCCTGATCCGGATGGGCAAGGTCGCCACCCCGGTCACGCTCAAGACCTTCCTGCCGGCCGAAACCGACATCGGCGGCATGACGGTCGGCCAGTACCTCGCCCGCGTCGCGGCCGAGGCGACCACGATCATCAACGCCCAGGACTACGGCCGGACCATCTACGACATGGCGCTGCGCCGCGACCTGATCCGGATCGGCGAGGACATGGTCAATGTCGCCTTCGACGCGCCGGTGGATTTCGCGCCGCGCGCGCAGATCGAGGATGCCGAGCGCCAGCTTTATGAACTGGCCGAGTCCGGCCGTTACGACGGCGGCTTCCAGCGCTTTTCGCAGGCGCTCACGGTGGCCGTCGACATGGCGGCCAAGGCATTCCAGCGCGACGGCAGCCTTTCCGGCATCGCCACCGGCCTGCGCGACCTCGACACCAAGATGGGCGGACTGCAGGCGTCCGACTTGATCATCGTCGCCGGCCGCCCCGGCATGGGCAAAACCGCGCTCGCGACCAACATTGCCTACAACATCGCGAAAGCGCATCGCGCCGAGGTGCAGCCCGACGGCACCATGAAATCCGTCAACGGCGGCATCGTCGGGTTCTTCTCCTGCGAAATGTCGGCCGAACAGCTCGCCACGCGTATTCTCGCCGAGCAGACCAGCATCTCCTCCAGCATGATCCGTCGCGGCGGCATCACCGAAGCCGATTTCGAGACGATACGAGACTATTCGATCCAGCTGCAAGCACTGCCGCTCTATGTCGACGAAACCGGCGGCCTGTCGATCTCCCAGCTGACCGCGCGGGCGCGCCGGCTGAAGCGGCAGAAAGGTCTCGACATGATCGTGATCGACTACATCCAGCTGCTGTCGGGATCGGGCAAGCGCGGCAACGATAACCGCGTCCAGGAAGTCACGGAGATCACCACCAACCTCAAGGCGCTGGCGAAGGAGCTCAACGTTCCGATCATCGCGCTGTCGCAGCTCTCGCGCCAGGTCGAAAACCGCGACGACAAGCGCCCGCAACTGTCCGATCTGCGTGAATCCGGCTCGATCGAGCAGGACGCCGACGTCGTCATCTTCGTGTATCGCGAGGAATATTACCTCACGAACAAGGAGCCACGCCCAGGTACGGCTGAACACTCGACTTGGCAATTGGATATGGACCGCGCGCACGGCAAGGCCGAAATCATCATCGGCAAGCAGCGCCACGGCCCCACCGGCACGGTGGAAGTACAGTTCGAGGGCCAGTTCACCCGATTCAGCGACCTCGCGCATGACGGCACTTTGCCGGACCGCAACCTCTATTGAGGCAGCTTACGCGGTTGAACCGCCGCAGATGCCTGCGTAAAATGCGGCATGAACATCGCCTCTGATCCCAGATCCATTTCGCCCGGTACCCTGCTCTCACCCGAGGCGAACCAGGCCGCAGCCCTTGCCGCCGCAACCGGCGTACTGACGGTCGATCTCGACGCCATTGTCGCCAACTGGCGCAAGCTCGAGAAGACGGCGGTTCCGGCCGAATGCGCCGGCGTGGTCAAGGCGGACGCCTATGGCTGCGGCGCCGAACATGTGGCCCGCGCGCTGGCCAATGCCGGCTGCAAGACGTTCTTCGTCGCCACCCTCGGTGAAGCCCGCGTGGTTCGCGCCGCAGTGCCGGCGGCAACCATCTACACGCTCGATGGCTTCTTTCAGAACACCGGCGACACCTACGCCGCGATCGACTGCAAGCCCGTGATCGGCGACCTCAACGAACTCGCCGAATGGGACGTGTTCTGCCGCCGTTCCGGCTGGTCGGGCGGTGCCGCCATTCATGTCGACACCGGCATGAACCGGCTCGGCCTCACCGTCGCCGAAGCGCAGGGTATCATCCCGCGCATCAATGCCGGCGATCACGGCATTACGCTGGTTATGAGCCACCTCGCTTCCGCCGAACTGCTCAACAATCCGGCCAATGCCAGGCAACTGACGGCTTTCCGCGAGATCGCGAGCCTGTTCTCGGGCGTGCCGGCATCGCTCGCGAATTCCTCCGGCGTGTTCCTCGGCGCCCAGTTCCAGTTCGACCTGATGCGGCCGGGCGCGGCACTTTACGGCATCAACCCAACCCCGGAATCCGACAATCCGATGCAGCCGGTCGTCGAACTGAAGGCCCGCATCGTGCAGATCCGCAATGTCGAGCGCGGCGAGACCGTCGGCTATGGCGGCACCTGGACCGCGCGGCGGCCGACCCGGATTGCGCTGGTTTCCGCTGGCTACGCCGACGGCTATTTCCGTGCGGCCAGCGCCAATGACGGCACCCGCGGCGCCGAGGTCGTGGTCGCCGGCAAGCGCTGCCCGATCGCAGGCCGGGTTTCGATGGACCTGATCGCGGTCGATGTTACCGATCTTGAGAAAAACGCCGTACGGCGCGGCCACATGGTGACATTGATCGGCGAAGGCATCACGGTCGACGAACTCGCCCACCACTTCGGCACCATCGGATATGAGGTGCTGACCAGCCTCGGCAAGCGCTATGCGCGGGTCTACAAGGGCGGCGACGCGCCGGCGAAGGAGCCGGCCGCTGCGGCCCCCGCCGATCCTGCCGCGGCATCGGGCTAGCGGCACCAACGAGGTTCGCGGTCACATGTGCGCATGAAGATCGCGACCTTCAACATCAACAACGTCAACCGGCGGCTGCCGAACCTGCTGGCCTGGCTGCGCGCAGCGAAGCCTGACGCGGTAAGTTTGCAGGAACTGAAATCGACCGACGCCGATTTTCCGATTTCCGCCATTGAAAAAGCCGGCTACGGCGCGGTGTGGCAGGGACAGAAGACCTGGAACGGCGTCGCCATTCTGGCGCGCAACGCCGAGCCGGTGCTGACCCGGGTCGGATTGCCCGGCAACCGCGACGACCACGAGGCCCGCTATATCGAGGCGGCCGTCAACGGCGTCATAGTCACCAGCCTCTATCTACCGAACGGCAATCCGCAGCCGGGTCCGAAATTCGACTACAAGCTCGACTGGTTCAAACGGTTGCGCTCGCACGCCGCCAAACTCCTGAAGCAGGACGTCCCCGTGGTGCTGGCCGGCGATTACAATGTCGCACCAACCGATATCGATATCTATCCAACGAAGTCGTGGGACAAGGACGCGCTGATTCAACCGAAAAGCCGCGCCGCCTTCAAGACACTGACGGCACAGGGCTGGACCGATGCGATCCGCACGCTCCACCCGTCAAAGCCGATGTTCACGTTCTGGGACTACAAGCGCAATCGCTGGCCGCGCGACGCCGGATTGCGGCTCGACCATCTGCTGCTGAGCCCGGCGCTGGCGCCGCGGCTGATCAAGGCCGGCGTCGACCGCAAGCTGCGCGGCGAGGAAGGCGCCAGCGATCACGCGCCGGCGTGGATTGTCCTGAAATAGCAATTATTGCGGCACGATGCCCGTCGTACGAAATGCACGCCAGAATTCCGAAGCAATGACCGGTGTTCAGTCTTTGCGGATATGACCCCAGGCGGCGTCCCAATCCTCACCGGCGGCGTCGACGACGCGGCCGTCGGCTTCGAAGAACTTGTTGGGAACCTGGAAGATCGCGAGCATCAGCCCACCTTCCGGACACCAGGCGACGTGGCGGCTGCCTTCTTCGCGCCAGATGAATTCGCCGGCCTTGCACGCGATGCCTTGCGCCGGACCTTCCTTGTCGACCAGCGAACCCTCAAGCACGTAGGTCTGCTCGATATTGACATGCTCGTGGTCGGGAAGCACCGCGCCCGGTGCGAACTTCATCAGCGCGGTCATCAGGCCCGTTTTACGATCGAACAGCAGCGTCTTCGCCTCGCAGCCCGGAAAACGCGTCTTCTGCCATTCCATGCTGTCGGGACTAACGAGATGGGAATGGGTGTCAGCGG
Source organism: Hyphomicrobiales bacterium (assembly GCA_038244925.1). Taxonomy (GTDB): domain Bacteria; phylum Pseudomonadota; class Alphaproteobacteria; order Rhizobiales; family Xanthobacteraceae; genus Bradyrhizobium. Next base: position 7,818 of record JBBRSX010000122.1, read on the forward strand.
TCGCGCTCTTCGGCGTCACGGCGTCCATGGCGATCCTCCCTCGGATCTATTTTGCGTGACAGTAGCAGATTTTCCGCCAGCCTCACCACAGATTCTTGCCGTCGATGACGGTCACCGGCACGGCTTCGAGATCGAAGTCGTCGAACAGCCTTGCATTGATGCCGACCTTCGGATGGTCGAAGTCCGGCATGCCGGTCGACCAGTCCGGCGATTCCGAATAGGTCCCGCAGCCGCAATTGGAACAGAAATGATGTTTGACGGTGCGGCTGCCCAGCGATAGGTCGCGACGTTTTCAGGCGGCGACGTCAGGCGAAACTGCGCCGGGGTATAGTAGGCCCACAACGCGCCGCGTTTGGCGCACAGCGAACAGGTGCAGCGCGTCACGCCGGCCGGCGCCTCGCTGACCTCGAACTGCGTCTGGCCGCAATGGCACTTTCCCTTGATTGGCACGATATCTTCCTTCCGAATGATCCGACAAGGCGACGCTCATAACCGGGGTCTGCTGCCAGCATGGTGTCAGCAGCAGCGGCCCGGCCCCCATGCCGGTTTGGAGCCGCCGGAACTTGCTGACGGCGTTGCCGCTGCTTTGCGGAAGTTGCTAGGCTTTACGTTCACCCCGAACGAGTCGCGGAGATCACGGCGCTTGGGCTTCCTGTTTGTCCTCATCGTCGGGCTGATTGCCGGCACCATCTCGGGCATCGTCGGCACTGGTTCGTCGATCATGCTGATGCCGGTGCTGATCTATCAATATGGCCCCAAGGAAGCGGTGCCGATCATGGCGATCGCGGCCGTGATGGCCAACCTGTCGCGAATCCTGGCGTGGTGGCGCGAGGTCGACTGGCGCGCATGCCTTGCCTATTCGGTCACGGGGATCCCGGCTGCGGCGCTCGGCGCGCGAACGCTGCTGGTCTTGCCGGCCCATGCCGTCGATATCGCCATCGGCCTGTTTTTGATCGCGATGGTGCCGGTGCGGCATTGGCTTGACCGGCACCAGCTCAAGACCAATCTCTGGCATCTGGCCGTGGGCGGCGCCGTGATCGGCTACCTCACCGGCATCGTGGTCTCGACAGGTCCGCTCAGCGTCCCCTTGTTTCTGTTCTACGGATTGACCAAAGGCGCGTTCCTGGCGACCGAGGCGGCAAGCTCGCTCGGGCTTTATCTCAGCAAGTCCGTCACCTTCCAGCGCTTCGGCGCGCTGACGCCGGATGTGGCGCTGAAGGGCCTGATCGCCGGCTCGTCGCTGATGTCCGGCGCATTTATTGCCAAGCGCTTTGTATTGCACCTCGACCCCAACGTATTTCGCTTGCTGATGGACGGCATCATGCTCGTGGCCGGGCTGTCCCTGCTCTGGTCGGCGGCCTCTTCCTAAATTCGGCTAAACGCGTCGTTGCGGTCTGAACCAATCACGGCGAAAGCCCGACCAAGTGATGCGTGTCACATCAAAACGTACGTGACCATAGCTAATGGCCTGGCTGCATTTCGCACCGCCAAGCCAGGAGAGACCAAAATGAACAGGGGAATTATCGGCGCCATCGTGGCCGTCGTTGTGATCGGCATTATCGCCGCCGGGAGCTGGTACACGATCGATCAGGCCGAACGCGGCGTGCTGCTGCGCTACGGCGCCGTGATCGGCACCGCGCAGCCCGGCCTCGGCTTCAAGATCCCGCTGATGGACACCGTCGAAAAGGTCAGCGTCAAGACCACGACCTTCACGTGGGACAAGATGAACTCCTACTCTTACGACCAGCAGCCGGCCGACCTGAAGATCAGTGTCACGCTCCGTGCTTCGCCTGAAAAGGTTGCAGACCTTTATGCGAAATTCGGCGCACTGCAGACCGCGGTCAACCAGGTTGTCAGCCCTGCCGTCAACCAGCAGGTCAAGGTCGTGTTCGGCCGCTACACCGCGGTCAAGGCGATCCAGGAGCGCGGACTGCTGAACAGCGCCATCAAGGACGCCATCACCGCGACGTTGAAGGACGACCCGATGATCATCATCGAGAGCGTCCAGCTCGAGAATATCGAGTTCAGCCAGAACTATCTGCACTCGATCGAGCAGCGCATGCTGGCCGAGGTCGAGGTGCAGAAGCTGCAGCAGAATGCCGAACGTGAAAAAGTCCAGGCGCAGATCACGGTGACGCAGGCCACCGCAAAAGCAAACGCCGTCCGCGCCGAGGCGCAGGCCAATGCCGAAGCCACTCGCCTGAACGGCGAAGCCAAGGCCTCCAACATCAAGATCACCGGCGAGGCCGAAGCCGCCGCGATCGAGGCGCGCGGCAAGGCGCTGGGTAACAACCCTAACCTGGTGACTCTGGTGCAGGCCGAACGCTGGAACGGCGTGCTGCCGACCACGATGGTGCCGGGCTCGTCGGTGCCGTTCATCTCGGTCAAGTAAGTTCATCAATGGCGATGATGCCCTGTCATCGCCATTGATCCCGCCCGATTGATACATAACGCAACAGAAAGTGTCCGGTTGCTGCGGGCGCGTTAGCTCCACTTCAGTGACGGACCGTCTATAGATTGCGCCGACTTCTTCAGGGGAATCGAAGCGGTGGGCGCACTCATTTTTGATTTCGACGGCGTGATCGCCGACAGCGAGGCGATCGCCAATACCGTGCTGGCCGAAACCGTCAGCGATCTCGGCTATCCGACCACGATGGACCAGTCGCTGACACGCTATGCCGGCCGGCGCTGGATCGACGCGATGGCTGAAATTGGGTCGGTGACCGGCAAGCCCCTGCCCGCCAGCTTTTCCGACGACCTCAAGCAGGCCACGTTCGCGCGATTTCGAACCGACTTGAAGGAAGTGAGCGGCGCCAGGGATTTCATCCAGCGCTTCTCACACCTGCCGCGATGCATCGCCTCCTCCAGTTCGATCGATCGCCTCGAGCTCTGTCTTTCGCTGCTGGCGCTGGAAGAGACGTTCGGCAGCCATGTGTACAGCGGCGACATGGTCGCGCGCGGCAAGCCGCACCCCGATATTTTCCTGTTGGCCGCCGGCAGACTGGGCGTACACCCGAACGAATGTCTCGTGATCGAGGACAGCGCCGGCGGGATCGAGGGCGCGGTCGCGGCCGGAATGACCGCCGTCGGCCTCTGCGCCGCCAGCCACATTCGCGACGGGCACAGCGTCAAGTTACGCGAGGCCGGCGCGGTGCATCTGGCGGAGTCCTGGGCCGAGGTTGAACACTTCGCGCACGGGTTTTTCGAAACCGATAAGGTCTCTTGACTGCCGAAAGCCGCCAACCGGCCGGCAGAACTGGCCCAAGAAAAATTTCGTTCAGTGCTTGGCCGGTGGGTTGCGATACTGAAAGAGGCCGCCAACTGAGGCGGCCTTGAGGGCCGAAAATGGAAGATGCAAAGACGGATAAGGAATGGAGCGAGCGTGTTGCACGTTTCGCCGCTTCAACCCTCGTTGTCTCGGGCGTCCTGCCTGCATCACTGCAAGAGCGGGCGACCGCGATAATCGCCGAAGAGGTGCTGGTGCGCCTGATCGCCGGCGATAGGCCGCCGGCAAACTAGGCCACTGCGATTTTCAAATTAGGCCACTAGGGATTGAAACAGGCCGGTACCAAAAATCGAAAAAGAACAAATTAAGAACATTTTTCGAATTTCCGTGCTATCAACGCTGCGCCCCTCAACAGCGATTCACCCCCGATGGCCAAGAACACCCTCTCCTTTGTCTGCCAGAACTGCGGTGCTGCGTATAACCGCTGGCAGGGCAAGTGCGAGTCCTGCGGCGAGTGGAACACGCTCGCCGAGGAAGACACCACCGGCGCGACCACGATGCCGGTCTCGATCCGCTCCAAGCGCAAGGGGCGAACTTTTGCGCTGGAATCGCTCACCGGCAAAAGCAGCGACGCCCCTCGCCTGTCGTCCGGCATGGCCGAGCTAGATCGCGTCACCGGCGGCGGCTTTGTCCGCGGCTCGGTTTTGCTGGTCGGCGGCGATCCCGGCATCGGCAAATCGACGCTGCTCACGCAAGCCACCAGCCTGATGGCGCGGGCCGGCCATCGCGTGGTTTACATCTCGGGCGAAGAAGCGGTCGCCCAGGTGCGGCTGCGCGCCGAGCGACTGGGACTGGCGGATGCACCGGTGCAGCTCGCGGCCGAAACCTCGGTCGAGGACATCGTCTCGACCCTGTCGGAAGGCGCGGTGCCGCGCCTGATCGTGATCGACTCGATCCAGACCATGTGGACCGACACCGTGGAATCCGCGCCGGGCACGGTGACGCAGGTTCGCGCCTCTGCGCAGGCGCTGATCAGGTTTGCCAAAAAGTCCGGTGCGGCGATCATCCTGGTCGGCCACGTCACCAAGGACGGCCAGATCGCCGGCCCCCGCGTGGTCGAGCACATGGTCGACGCGGTGCTGTCGTTCGAGGGCGAAGGCTCGCAGCATTTCCGGATTTTGCGCGCGATGAAGAACCGTTTCGGCCCGACCGACGAAATCGGCGTGTTCGAGATGACGGGGCTCGGCCTGCGCGAGGTCTCCAATCCCTCCGAGCTGTTCCTGTCCGAGCGTGACCTCGGCAGCCCCGGCACGGCGGTCTTTGCCGGCATCGAAGGCACCCGCCCGGTGCTGGTGGAATTGCAGGCGCTGGTGGCGCCGACCACGCTCGGCACCCCCCGCCGCGCCGTGGTGGGCTGGGACACGAGCCGGCTGGCGATGGTGCTGGCGGTGCTGGAGGCTCATTGCGGCGTGAAGCTCTCCGGCTACGACGTCTATCTGAACGTGGCTGGCGGCCTGCGCATCCAGGAGCCGGCCGCCGACCTTGCAGCCGCCGCCGCACTGGTTTCCTCGCTGGTGAATGCGCCGCTGCCGACGGATGCGGTCTATTTCGGCGAGATTTCGCTGTCCGGCGCGGTCCGGCCGGTGGCGCAGACCTCGGCCCGGCTGAAAGAGGCCGCCAAACTCGGCTTCGGCCGCGCCGTGCTGCCCGAATCGGCGCGTGGCGATGTCGGCGGCGACGCCGGTCTGGCGCTGAATACCGTCGGCGGCCTGACCAGTCTGGTTGCGGATATCGCCGCCCGCGGCACGCCAAGGGCTAACAGAGACGCCAATCGGGAGGCCGATCGCGAGGGCGCGGCTGAGAAAAATGCCACACCGTCGCGATTCCGTCGCGAGAATGGTTAAAGCGGCGTGACGTGCCCCGCCCTCGCCGCTATATAACCCGCGCGAAAGCCAGCGGGATGGCGCGATATCCGGCCTTGCGGGATGCGCCATATGACCGTCACCTAGGGTGACTCCAGCAGGCCGATTCGCTGCTTGAGAACTTACGAGCGGATCTGACCAGCCGATGCCGATAACGATACTCGATCTCGTCCTGCTCGGGGTGATGCTGATTTCGGGGCTGCTCGCCATGGTGCGCGGCTTCATGCGCGAAATCCTGTCGATCGCGGCCTGGGGTGCTGCGGCCCTGGTCACGCTGTATGCCTTCGCCAAGCTGCTGCCGACCGCCAAGACCTATTTCAACAACGATACCGTTGCCTCCGTCGTGGTGGTGGCGGGCACCTTCATCGGCACCCTGATCGTCGTGTCGATCATCACGGTGCGGATTTCGGACATGATCCTGGATTCCCGGATCGGCGCGCTGGACCGCACGCTCGGGTTCCTGTTCGGCCTCGGCCGCGGCCTCCTGATCGTCGTAGTCGCCTTCCTGTTCTTCAGCTGGCTGGTCCCGGACAAGCAGCGGCCCGACTGGATTACCGGTGCGAAGTCCCGGGTGGTGCTGCAGGGAACCGGGGATTGGTTAATGTCGCTCTTGCCGGATGACCCCGAGAACACCATCTTAAAGAGATTCAAGAAGAATAAACCTGATGACGATCAAACTGACACCGAGCAGGCAGCCCCTGCGTCCGGTGATGGCTACAGTAAACCTGCCCGCGACAGCCTTAAAAAGCTGATCGAGAAACCCGCGAGCAAATAGCCGTGACCAACTAGATTTGGCCAAGAGAGAGGCGCGATGGACGAGATGAAAAACCCTCCCAATCCCGCTCACCAGTTTGACTCAAATACTGATCTAAATCTCGGCATCGAATTACAGGACGATCTCGAAGGCGATACGCTCCGCGAGGAATGCGGCGTGTTCGGCATCTTCGGTCATCCAGAGGCCGCGGCCATCACCGCGCTCGGCTTGCATGCCCTTCAGCATCGCGGCCAGGAAGCCGCCGGCATCGTCTCCTTCGACGGCAGCCGCTTTCACAGCGAACGCCGGCTCGGCCTCGTTGGCGACACCTTTTCCCGCCGCGAAGTGATCGAGCGCCTGCCCGGCAACGCCGCCGTCGGCCATGTCCGCTATTCCACCACCGGCGCCACCATCCTGCGCAACGTGCAGCCGCTGTTCGCCGAGCTCAATGCCGGCGGCTTTGCGGTCGGCCATAACGGCAATCTCACCAACGGACTGACGCTGCGCCGCGAACTGGTGAAGAACGGCGCCATGATGCAGTCGACCACCGACACCGAGGTGATCCTGCATTTGGTGGCGCAATCGAAGCGCAGCCGCTTCATCGACCGCTTCATCGAATCGCTGCGCGCCATCGAGGGCGCCTATGCGCTGGTGTCGCTGACCAACAAGAAGCTGATCGGCGCCCGCGACCCGCTCGGCATCCGCCCGCTGGTGCTCGGCGACCTCGACGGCTGCCCGATCCTGACGTCGGAAACCTGCGCGCTCGACATGATCGGCGCCAAATATGTCCGGGATGTCGAACCCGGTGAGATCGTGGTGTTCGATGAACACGGCGCCAGCACCCACAAGCCGTTCCCGCCAAAACCGCCGCGGCCCTGCATCTTCGAATACATCTACTTCTCGCGGCCGGATTCGATCGTCGGCGGCCGCTCGGTGTACGATGTTCGCAAAGCCTTCGGCGCCCAGCTCGCACGCGAAAGCCATGTCGAGATCGACGTCGTGGTGCCGGTGCCGGATTCCGGCGTGCCCGCCGCGATCGGCTACAGCCAGCATTCCGGCGTACCGTTCGAACTCGGCATCATAAGAAACCACTATGTCGGCCGCACCTTCATCCAGCCGACCCAGAGCGTGCGCGAACTCGGCGTGCGCATGAAGCATTCCGCCAACCGCGCCGCGATCGAAGGCAAGCGCATCATGCTGATCGACGACTCGCTGGTGCGCGGCACCACGTCGAAGAAGATCGTGCGCATGATGCGCGACGCCGGCGCCGCCGAAGTGCATTTCCGCCTCGCCTCGCCGCCGATCCTGTACCCCGATTATTACGGCATCGATTTGCCCGACCGCGGCGGCCTGTTGGCTGCGACCCATTCGCTGGAAGAAATGCGCGAACTGATCGGCGCCGACTCGCTGGCCTTCCTGTCGATCGACGGCATGTACCGCGCCATGGGCGAACCCGGCCGCGATCCCGCCAACCCGAAATATTCGGATCACTGTTTTACCGGCGCCTATCCGACCCACCTCACCGACCAGACCCAGGTCGAACCGCAGCCCCGACAACTGTCGCTGCTGGCGGAAGCGAGCTGACGGCTGCCACCGCTGTCGTCCCCGCGAACCCGGGGACCCAAAGCCACCGGCCGTCGTGGCACGAAGAAATTAGACACGAACACCTTCTCCCATCATAACCTGCACGGCGTATGGGTCCCTGCGTTCGCAGGGACGACGTCGAAGAGACTTACCTAAATGACCGCCTCTCTCGCTTCCCGTATTGCCGTCGTCACCGGCGCCTCGCGCGGCATCGGCTATGCCGTCGCGCGCGCGCTCGCCAAAGCCGGCGCGCATGTCGTCGCCGTCGCGCGTACGCAAGGCGGACTTGAGGAGCTCGACGACGAGATCCGGAAAGACGGCGGCAGCGCCACGCTGGTGCCGCTCAACCTTACCGATTTCGACGGCATCGCGCGGCTCGGCGCGGCGCTGCATGAGCGCCACGGCAAGATCGACATTCTCATCGGCAATGCCGGCGTCGCCGGCCCTTCCTCACCGCTCGGCCATATCGAAGTAAAACCCTGGACCGACGTGATGGCGATCAACGTGACCGCCAACTTCCAGTTGGTCCGCTGCATGGAGCCGCTGCTGCGGCAGTCCGACGCCGGCCGCGCCGTGTTCGTCACCTCGGGCGCCGCCAACAAGGCACCCGCTTATCTCGGCCCCTATGCCGCCTCGAAGGCCGCGCTCGAAGCCCTGGTCCGGGTCTGGGCGGAGGAGACCGCGAATACCAGGATGCGCGTCAATCTGTTCAACCCCGGCCCGATCCGCACCCGGATGCGCGCCACCATGTTCCCCGGCGAAGACCCGGCGAAGCTGGACACGCCCGAGCAGGCCGCGGAGTTCATCCTGCCGATGTGCGCGCCGGACTGGAACGCGACCGGCACGTTCTACGATTTCAAGACCCGCACGCTGATGGGCTTTCGCCCGCCGGCCTGACCGCAATTGACACCCGCGCCTCCCCGCGATTGACTGCCCGCCAAGCGGGAAAACCCGTCAATAAAAATCAAGGGAGGAAGCCGTCATGCCGACGCATCGTCGCGCGCGCCCGATACCTGCCATCCAATATCTTGCCAGAACCGTGGCGATCGCTGCCACCGCCGCCATACTGATCGGCACGCCGACGTCGCTGCGCAGCGCGCAGGCCGGCGACGTCCCGACCTTTGCGGTCGACGCATCCTGGCCGAAGCCGCTGCCGAACAACTGGATCATGGGACAGGTCGGCGGCATCACCGCCGATGCGCAGGGACATATCTGGGTGCTTCAGCGGCCTCGCTCGCTGACCGACGATGAGAAAGCCGCAACGCTCACCCCACCGCGCACCAAATGCTGCGTTCCGGCGCCACCGGTGCTGGAGTTCGATACCGACGGCAACCTGCTGCGCTCGTGGGGCGGCCCCGGTGATGGTTACCAATGGTTCGGCAACGAACACGGCATCGAAGTCAGCGGCGGATTTGTATGGCTGACCGGCAACGCCAACGACGACAGCCAGATCCTGAAGTTCACGCTCGACGGCAAGTTCGTCCTGCAGATCGGCAAGATCGCGCCGGCCAAGGGAAGCAACGATACCACGCAGCTTGGCAGGCCCGCCGAGGTCACCGTCGACAACGACGCCAACGAAGTCTACATCGCCGACGGTTACGGTAACCGGCGCGTCATCGTATTCGATGCCACCACCGGCGCCTACAAGCGGCACTGGGGCGCCTACGGCAAGCCGCCGAACGACGACAAGCAGCCGCCTTACGATCCGAAAGCGCCGGTGTCGCAGCAATTCGGCAATCCCGTGCATTGCGTCAAGATTGCCAATGACGGACTGGTCTATGTCTGCGACCGCACCAACAACCGTATCCAAGTCTTCAAGAAGGACGGCAGCTTCGTCAAGGAGTGGTTCTACGAGAAGAATACGCTCGCCAACGGCGCGGTCTGGGACGTCGTGATCTGGCCCGATCCGAAGCAGACCTGGCTGTTGAGCGCCGACGGCGCCAACAATGAAATCCGGGTGCTGAAACGGGACGACGGCACCGTGGTCGGCAGTTTCGGGCATAACGGCCGCAACGCCGGGCAATTCCACTGGATTCACACCATGGCGGTAGATGCCAAAGGCAACCTCTATACCGGCGAGGTCGATACCGGTAAGCGCATCCAGAAATTCAAGCTGACGTCGGACGCGCTACGATAGGCGGATTGCCGGGGGCCTCCGGAGCCACTAGACACCTCCAAGTTCAATGCCGGGCCGAGCTTCCAAAAGAGAGCCGCCCGGCAACCATAGATGGAGGGAATACATGAACACAGTCACCGCGCGGCGTCTCGCCGCGTTGATCACCGTTGCCGGCGTAGCACTCGCAGCTCCCGCTTACGCCCAGGACAAGACCGTCAAGATCGGCGTCCTGAACGACATGTCGAGCCTTTACGCCGACATCGGCGGCCCCAATTCGGTGGTCGCGATCAAGATGGCGGTCGAGGATTCCGGTCTCACGAAGAAGGGCTGGAAGATCGACGTGTTGAGCGGCGATCACCAGAACAAGCCTGATGTCGGCGTCAACATTTCCAGGCAGTGGCTCGACAATGACAAGGTCGACGCGATCGCCGACACGCCGAATTCCGGCGTCGCGCTCGCCGTCAACAACCTCGTCAAGGAAAAGAACGCGGTACTGCTCAACTCCGGCGCGGCCAGCGCCGATCTCACCGGCAAGGCCTGCACGCCGAACACCGTCTCCTACACCTACGACACCTACATGCTGGCGAACGGTACCGGCAAGGCGCTGACCAAGGCCGGCGGCGACACCTGGTTTTTCCTGACCTCCGACTATGCTTTCGGCCATGCGCTGGAGCGCGACACCAGCGCTGTCGTCACCGCCAACGGCGGCAAGGTGCTGGGCAGCGTCAAGCACCCGATCAACTCGTCGGACTTCTCGTCGTTCCTGCTGCAGGCGCAATCCTCCAAGGCCAAGGTCGTCGGCCTCGCCAATGCCGGCGGCGATACCACCAACGCGATCAAGCAGGCCGCCGAATTCGGCATCGTCGCCGGCGGCCAGAAGCTCGCTGCGCTGCTGCTGTTCATCAACGACGTGCATTCGCTGGGGCTCAAGACCGCGAAGGGCCTGACCTTCACCGAGTCCTTCTACTGGGACATGAACGATCAGACCCGCGCCTTCTCGAAGCGCTTCGCGGCGCTGACGACCA
>JBBRSX010000123.1:0-18423 GCA_038244925.1 Hyphomicrobiales bacterium
CGCTTATCCGGCGCGATGTACGAAAACAGGCCGCCTTGATCCATAAACCTGCCGCGCATGATCATCTCCGACGATTCGAGATGATAAAGTGAATCATCAAGCCCCCTTCGTGGCGAGGGGGTTTTTCAGCAGACTGCTAGAAGCCGAACGCCCTCGGCAGCGCCAGCGACAGCCACGGCACGTAGGTCACGATCATCAGCACCGTGAACATCACGTAATAGAACGGCCAGATCCCGCGCATCACTTCGTCGACCGACACCTTGCCGATGGCGCAGCCGACGAACAGCGTCGTTCCCACCGGCGGCGTCAGCAGTCCGATACCGAGATTGAGCAGCATCACGATGCCGAAATGGACGGGATCGATCCCGAAACTCTTGACGACCGGCAGCAGGATCGGCGTGCAGATCAAGAGCAGCGGCGCCAGATCGAGCGCGGTGCCGAGCACCAGCAGCATGATGTTCAGCCACATCAGCAGCATGTACTTGTTGCTCGATATCGCGACAAAGAACTCCGTCATCTTCGCCGGCATCTGCATCAGGGCGGCGACGTAGCCGAAGCAGGACGCGGTTGCGACCAGCGTCAGCACCATCGCGACGGTTTGCAGGGTGCGGTAGACCAATAGCGGCAGGTCGGACCATTTGTAGTCCCGGTAGACGAACATGGTGACGAAGAACGCCCAGACGCAGGCGACCGCGCCGGCCTCGATCGGCGTAAAGACGCCGGTGAGGATGCCGCCCAGGACGATCACCAGCGTGACAATGCCCCAGACGGCTTCGCCGAGCATTCCGATTGCCTGGCGGATCGGCACCGGCTCGCCCTTGGGATGCTTGTCGCGATAGGCGTAGAACAGACACAGCAGCATCAGCGAAAAGCCGAGCAGCAAACCGGGAATAAGGCCGGCGAGAAACAGGCTGGTAATCGACACCACGCCGCCGGTCGCCAGCGAGTAGATCACTGAGTTATGGCTCGGCGGGATGATGATGGCCTGAAGCGAGGCGCTGATGGTGACGTTGGTTGCGAATACCCGCGGATAGCCTTTGGCTGCCATCTGCGGGATCATCACCGAACCGATCGCGGACGTATCGGCCACCGACGATCCCGAAATGCCGCTCATGATCGTCGTCGCCAGGATGTTGACCTGCGAAAGCCCGCCCCGCATCCGGGTGAATCCGACCAGCACCGCGGCGAAATCCACCAACCGCCGGGCCATGCCGCCCTCGGCCATGATCGCGCCTGCCAATACGAAGAACGGAATCGTCAGCATCGAGACCTTGCCGACCCCGCTGGCAAATTGCTGCATGACGGCGCCGACCGGCAGGTCGATCCAGAGCGCGCCGACCAGCGACGAAAGCGCCAGCGCATAGGCGATCGGCATGCCGATCGCGAAGAACAAACACATGCTGAGAAGTAGAACGGCGATGTCCATATGATTCACTCGACCGGTACGTGGGCGTCGCTGCCGTCCAACGGCGGCGGGCCGATGGTGAGGCGTTCGACGACGAACAGGAACATCATGGCGCCGCTGACCACGATTGGAAGGTAGGTGACGCCGACCGACATCCACGGGAATTCGTCGACCGAATTACCCCAGGTGGTCTGAACCAGCTTCAGCCCCCAAAAGAACATGAACAGCGCAATCACGCCCATCAGCAGTTCGCTGAGGAAAAGCGAGGCACGGCGCAAGGGCTCCGGCAGCAAGTCGGTGCCCACCGTCATGTTCATGTGAATGCGTTGGCGATAGCAGTTGGCCGATCCGATGAAGGTGATGCCGATCGTCAGCAACACGGCCATCGGCTCCGGCCAAGACGAAGCGCTGTTCAGGATGTATCGGGTATAAACCGCCCACGGAATTACCGCGGAAACGAGAACCAGCGCCAGGCAGGCGATAACCGCCCCGGTCCAGTAAACCGCATCGACCACACGCCGGAAAACTCCGGCTCCAGAATCCGACATCTTGCCCCCGAAAAATGGCGGAGTGCTTCGAGGCGCTCCGCCGGGTCTGACGCGTGGCCGGAACGGATGCCGTCCGGTCGCTGTTCGATCGGTGATGAAGTCCTTAGTTTACCGCTTCGATGCGCTTGACCATCGCGGCGTACTTGGCGCCGTACTTGTCCCAGACGGGCTTGACCGCATCCTGGAACGGCTTCTTGTCGATGTCGGTGATAATCTCGGTCCCGGCGGCCTTCATCTTCGCGAGGGCGGCGTCTTCTGCCTCGTACCACAGCACGCGCTGCTCGGCCTGGGTTTCCTTGGAGAGCTTCTTGATCAGCGCCTGGTCTTCCGGCGACAGTTTTTGCCAGGAGATGCGTGAGAACACCAAGAGCTCCGGAATGATCAGGTGCTCGGTCATCGTGAAGTATTTGGCCACCTGGTTGTGGTTCTGCGCCATGAACGACGGCGGATTGTTTTCCGCCCCGTCGACCACGCCGGTTTGCATCGCGCTGAAGACCTGATCAAAGCCGAGCGCGACACCGTTGCCGCCGAGTGCGTTCATGGTGTCGACGAACAGCGGATTGCCCATCATGCGGACCTTGAGGCCCTTGAGATCGGCCATGCTCCGGATCGGCCGTTTGCTGTTGTAGATGTTGCGCGAGCCCGCGTTCATCCAGCACAGCGCGATTAGCCCAGTCTTTTCGTTGGTGGAAATCTTGGCCAGCAGCTCGTCGCCGATTTCGCCGTCGATCACCTTCTCCATGTGCTTGGAGTTGCGGAACACGAAGGGCATGTTGAAGACGTTGACGTCGTCGACGACGGGGCCGACGGCGCCAACGGAAATGCGGGCGATCTGCAGCGCGCCGAGCTGGGCCTGCTCGATCATTTCCTTTTCGCCGCCGAGCTGCATCGACGGGAACATCTGGATCGTCAGACGGCCGTTGGTCGCCGTGTCGAGCTTTTTGCCCATCCGAACCACGGCCTCGACCGTCGGATATCCCAGCGGATGGACGTCCGAGGCTTTCAGCACCATTTTGGTTTGGGCACTCGCAACCGACAAAGGCGCAGCGGTCGCCATGGCAGCGCCAAGTCCGGCGCTCATCTTGATGAAGTCGCGGCGTTTCATGTGTTCCTCCAGATGTTGCTTATCGCTTGTGTCGTTTATCGTTGTGTCGGCTTGTCTGATTCTAGTGTCGTTCTTCGAAGAACTCTGGATTGATGTGCTGCGTGGTGGAGATGTTGTCGAGCAGACTTTCGAGATGGGCTTCCATCGACCGCCGCGCGCGCTCGGGATCGTGCGCCTCGATCGCGGTCAGGACGGCTTCATGCTCGGCGATCACTTTCGGGATGCGCCCTTGCTGGGGCAGGGTCAGCCGGCGATAACGATCGACGTGGACTTTCACCTGCTGGATGAACTTCCAGATTCCGGGGTGGCCGGCGACGTCGGCGACGGTGGCGTGGAATAGCTCGTCGGCCTGATGGAAGGTGTCGATGTCGCCGGCGGCGCTGGCCTCGCGCTGGCGTTCCAGCACCGATTGCAGCGCCAGGATCTGGCTCGATGTCGCCCGTTCGGCGGCGAGCCGGGCTGTGGTTTCCTCGAGCGCCTTGCGGATGAGGATGGCCTCCGGAAGTGCTGCGATCGGGATGCGCGAAACGAAGATGCCCGATTGCGGATAGATTTCCAGCAATCCTTCATCCGATAATTTCAGGATCGCTTCGCGGACAGGGGTGCGGCTCACGCCGTAAGATAGCGCGATCTGGGCTTCCGAGATCGCCTCGCCGGGGCGGCGTTCTAGCGACACCAGTTCGACCCGCAGATCCGAATAGATCCTTGACGCTGCCGTTGCCGCGCGCGGCCGACCGCTGCGACGATGGCCAGCGGCCAGGCGGCGAACCTCCGATGCGCTCTTTTTCGACGGACGCGCGAGCATGGCTGCTTCCTCAATTGATATATTAGTATATGAATTGACGTTTACAACGCAAAAGTCGGCTCCGTTCTACGTTGCATGGGGTTGTTTTCGCGATTTTGAGTCTGGACCCCTCGAGAGCCACGGATGGCGGTCTCACTTCCGGGCGCTGATGAAGCCGGCGCGCTCGCGTTGTTCCCGTTGCCCGGCGCCAATCAGAAGGTCGATCAGCGCCGATGCCTGCGAGGGGTGGGCGGCCTTGGAAGCGACTCCGGCCGTATACATCGTCGCGAGCTCGCATCCCGGCGGCAGCGATCCGGACAGGACGACGCCCCTGGTGACGATGATTTCGGTCGATTGGGTACAGCCGATCGGACGCCGGGCCTCCGATGCCGCCAGCTCGCGCATTGCGGTGGCGCCGTTCGGAAAGATCTTCAGCCTTGCAGCGACCTCATCGGCGATGCCGAGCTGCGCCAGCACTTTGGCTACGTGAATTCCGGCCGTCGAGGCCTTGGTGTCCGGCACAAAGATCGCGTCCGACGCCAGCAAGGCATCGCGCAAGCCTGCTTGATCCCGGGCCGTGACCTTGGGATCGGATGCCCGGACGGCGAGCGCGGTCTCGACCAGGCCGACATCGGCGATGGTCGAAGCGACCACCAGTCTCTCCTCCGCCAGTTTGGCAAGCAGTGCTGTGGTCAGGATGACAATGTCGGCCGGTGTGCTCCCGCGCAATTTGTCGGCCATGGCGCCGACCGCGCCGAACTCGCCGGTGATATCGAATTCAGTTTGGGTCTTGAATGCCGCGGCGAGGCTTCCGACCAGGCCTTGCGCCGCGCCGCCGCTCAGGATGTTCAGGCTGTTCATGAGGCTGCTTCCATGGCGGCGATGAGGCTGTCGCGCGTGATCGGCAGATGGCGCACGCGTACGCCGAGCGCGTCGAATACGGCGTTTGCGATGGCCGCCGTGACCGGGCCATGCGCGGCTTCGCCGGCGCCGAGCGGGTCCATCTCGGTGCGCTGGATCAATTCGACCTCGACCTCCGGCACCTCGCTGAAGCGCAGGATTGGATATTCGCTCCAACCGGTAGAGGTGATGCGCTGGCGGTCGAAACGGACACGTTCCTTCAGCACCCAGCTGGTGGCTTGGATCGCGCCGCCTTCGATCTGGTTAATGACCCCGTCGGGATTGACCGCCTCGCCGACATCGACCGCGAGCGTCAGCTTCCTGACCCTGATGTCCGCCGCACTCTCGATCTCGGCGACAACAGCGCAATAGGCGCCGGTGCTTTTGTAACGGGCAAAGCCGATACCGTGACCGATCCCGGCCTGCTTCGCAGGCTTCCACTTCGCGCGGCCGGCCGCGGCACGGATGACATCCTTGGCCCGCTCGTCGCTGAGGTGACGCAGCCGGAACGCGACCGGATCTTCGCCGCGCGCGGCGGCAATCTCATCCAGAAAGCATTCGATCGCAAAGATATTTCCCTGCGCACCCAGCGTCCGCAGCGCCGAGGTGCGGATCGGCATCGTCTTCAGGCGATGGCTTTCGATCTGCCAGGACGGAAAATCATAGAGCGGGATCGAGTTGCGATCGGCGCCGCCGCCATTCGCTTGCGGCGGGTTGCCCGAAATCATCCGCGGAAACGGCTCTGCCAGCTCGAACGCCGCCAGCAAGGCCGGCTGCGCCGCGCGTCCGGGCCGTGCGGCATGGCCGTTGCTCCAGATCGCGTGGCGCCAGTCGACGATTTCGCCTTTGCCATCCAAATCGGCGGCGATCTCGATCGCCATCGCCGCGCCGAACGGCGCGTCCGACATCTCGTCATCGCGCGACCACTGCACCCTTACCGGCCGGCCATCGGCGGCTTTCGCCAGCAGCACGGCGTCGAGCGCGACGTCGTCGGCGGCGTTGTGGCCATAGCAGCCGGCGCCTTCCATGTGCTCGACGGTGATGTTCTCGACCGGCAGCTTGAGCACCAGCGCCAGATCGGCGCGCAAGAGATAGACGCCCTGGCTGTGGGTCCAGACTTGGACGCGGTCGCCGTTCCACTGCGCCATCGCGCAGGAAGGCGCGATCGATGCATGCGCGATGTAGGGACGGGTATATTGCCGCCGGATTGTCCACGTTCTGGTTCCGGATGAAACCGCCGTCCGCGTGTCGATCATCGTCGATTCCACCGGCTGGGCTTTTAGAAACGCGGCGAGATCGTTTTCGTCCGGCAGCGGTTCGCCGTCGGACCAGGTTGCGCCCTTGCGCAACGCCTGTAACGCAGCCTCCGCGCCGTGCTCGGTTTCGCTGACGACGCCGGCAAAGCTGCCGTCGCGGACTATCGTGACGAAACCGGCCATCGTGCGGGCACCGCTTTCGCTGAGTTCGGTCAGTTTCGCACGCGCGTTGTCCGGCCGCAGCACGCGGCCGTGCAACGTTCCCGCCGGAGATTGATCGTGGATGAAGCGCGGCCGGGCGAACACTTTGTCGGGAATATCGATCCGTTGGACCGAATGACCGGCCAGCGCGCGATTTGCCGCGATCTTTGACCTGGCGCCCGGCGTGGCGTCGCGGTCGAGCGAGATGTCGTCGGCCAATTCCCAATAACTGGTTCTGACATTGCCGGGACCCGAAATGGTGCCGTCCTCGACACCGAGCGCATCGATATCGACGCCCAGCCGTTCCGAAGCCAGTTGCAGAAAAATCCGGCGAACTTCCGCGCAGGCGTGGCGCAGCGCCCGGCCGGACTGCTGGATCGAGAGACTGCCCGAGGTGACGCCCTCGTTGGGGCTTGTGGCGGTCGATGCGCGAATCATTTGCACGCGGGACAGGTTGATATCGAGTTCGTCGGCGGCGATCTGAGCCAGCGCCGTCACGATGCCTTGCCCGATCTCGACCTTGCCCGGCGACACCGTCACCTGTCCCATGTTCGTGAATTTCAGCCACGACGACAATTTCGGGTTCGCGGCAAGGCTGACCGGCAATTTGGGCGGCGAAGGCGAGGGGGCCTGCTGGTTCATCGCGCGACCATTTCGTTCGCGGCGCGCAGCACCGCGCGCACGATGCGGTTATGCGAACCGCAGCGGCAGAGGTTGCGGTCGAGCGCTTGCCTGACCTCGCGATCGGTCGGCGATGGATTTCGCTTCAATAGCGCCGCAGCACTGATCAGGATGCCGGAAATGCAATAGCCGCATTGCAGCGCCTGTTCGGCGATGAACGCGCGCTGCAGCGGGTGCGGATGTTCGGTGTTGCCCAGTCCCTCCGGCGTGGTGATGTCCTTGTCGGCCACCGACCAGAGCGGCGTATCGCAGGCCGAGACGGCACGATCGCCGATCATGACGTTGCAGGCCCCGCACTCGCCGGCGCCGCAGCCGAAATGGGCCCCAGTCATGCCAAGCTGACCGCGCAGGATATCCAGCAATGACCGATCGGGATCGGCGTCGACCTCGGTCTCGGCGCCATTGAGGCGAAATCGAACGCGCGGCATCGCGGGCAAACCTATTGCGGCTTGTCGAATTTCTTGACGACTTCAGCCCATTTCACAATATCGCCGCGGAGGAATTTGTCGAACTCTTCCGGGGTCATCGACATCGGAACGGCGCCCTGCTGGGTCCAGAGTTTGACAATATCCGGTCGCTTCACCGCGGCATTCACGGCCGCACTGAGCTTGTCGATGATGGCCTTGGGCGTGCCGGCCGGCGCCATCAGGCCAAGCCAGATGGTGGCCTCATAACCGGGGACGCCGGCTTCGCTTGCCGTCGGCACGGCAGCCAGCACGGCCGAGCGGGTCTTTCCGGTGGTGGCGAGCGCGCGCACCTGGTTTTCCGCGATGTTGGGCGCCATCGCCGGCACCGCGTCGATCATCATCTGCACCTGGCCGCCGATCACGCCGCTGCGCGCTTCGCCGCTGTTGCGGTAGGGCACGTGCAGGACATCGATGCCGGCCATGGCTTTGAACAGTTCGCCGGCCATGTGATAGGGCGTGCCCTGGCCCGATGACGCGTAGTTCAGTTTGCCGGGCTGTGTCTTGGCCAGCGCGATGAATTCCTGCAACGTCTTTGCGGGAACACTCGGGTGAACCACAATCACCAGATCCGAATAATTGACCGGTGCGATCGGCGCCAAATCGCGCATCAATTCGTACTTGCGCTGCGGCACCAGCGATTCGTTCGCGGTCTGGGTGTTCGACATCATCAGGAGCGTATAGCCGTCAGGCGGCGACTTGGCCGCTTCCACCGTGCCGATTACGCCGCCCGCGCCGGTGCGGTTCTCGACCACAAAGGGCTGGCCGAAACTCTCCTGCAGAATGCTGCCGATCTGGCGGGCAGTAACGTCGGCGGGTCCCCCGGCGCCAAAGGGAACGAGGATCTTGACCGGCCGTAACGGATAATCCTGTGCCCACGCCGGCGAACCAGGGATGGGCGTCACTAGCAAAATGGCAGCCAGCGCGAGGATAATCCTTGGGCACGTCATCGTCTATCTCCCGAACTCTTGTCTTGTTCCTTGCCGCAAGCTTAGCTGCAATGCGAAGGGGCTGTCGACGAAAGACTCAGGTGTGCGCCATAGGAATAAAAGATAACATGCGGGGTAAGCGACCCTGCAAGAACAGCTTTATAACAAGCAGATGGAAACGCCCATGATGAATTCGATTTCGCGTCGCGATGTGCTCAAGGGCACCGGCGCGGTGCTCGCAGGCGCAGCATTTTCGACCGGCGTGATGGCTGCCGCCCCGGCAGCGGAACCGGTGACGCCGGCGCTGATCGCTGCCGCGAAAAAGGAAGGCCAGGTGATCTATTACACCTCGACCGACTTGCCGGTCGCGGAGAAGCTGGCCAAGGCGTTTGAGGCGAAATATTCTGATATCGCCGTCCGCGTCGAGCGCACCGGTGCCGAGCGCGTGTTCCAACGTATCGGCCAGGAATATTCCAGCAACATTCACGCCGTCGACGTCGTCAATTCGTCCGATGCCGCCCACTTCATCGTCTGGAAGCGCGATGGCATTCTGGCGCCTTACGTGCCGGAGGAAGTCGCAAAATTTTACCCAGCGGAGCACAGGGATCCCGACGGCCAGTTTGCCAGCTTCCGCGTCTGGCTCAGCATCATCGCCTACAACACCAATCTGGTGAAGGCGGAAGATGCGCCGAAGAGTTTTGCAGACCTGCTCGATCCGAAATGGAAAGGCAAGATCGTCAAGGCGCATCCCGGCTATAGCGGCACCATCATGACCGCGACCTACCAGATGCAGCGCGATCTCGGCTGGACCTTCTTCGACCAGCTCGCCAAGCAGAACATCATGCAGGTGCAATCGTCGGCCGATCCGCCGAAGAAGCTCGATCTTGGCGAGCGCGCCGTGATGGCCGACGGCAACGAGTACAACATCTTCCAGATGAGGGAAACAGGCCGGCCGGTCGAGCCGGTCTATGCGGCGGAGGGGTCGCCGCTGATCATCGGGCCGAACGGCATCTTCAAGGACGCGCCGCATCCGAACGCAGCAAAACTATTCCAGTCGTTCAGCCTCGGCCGCGAAGCGCAACAGCTGATCATCGATGTCGGAGGCCTCCGTTCGGTGCATTCGCAAACCAACGAGAAAGCGGGCCGCAAACCGCTCAAGGAGATCAAGACGATGAAGGACGACGCTGCGGCGGTGGAAAAAGCAGGCGAGTCTATCAAGGCGCGCTACACCAAGATCTTTCGCGTCTGACTGGCATGAGCTCAGGACTTCCGAAGCTCTCGGTCGCGGAAACGCTTGCCGAAAAAATCACCGCCTTGAAGCCGGGCAGGCTTCCGGCTGTAACCACGCACAAATGTAAAGATCTTTTGGTCGACGTCATCGGTCTCTGCGTCACCGCGCGTAACGAGGATTATGTCAGGAGCGCACTGGCAGGCTGTGACGATGATGGTCCCTGCACGGCGATCGGGCATCGGCGCACGCTGACTGCCGCCGGTGCTGCTTTCGTCAACGGCACCGCGGCGCATGGCGAGGATTTCGACGACACTTTTGAAGGCGGCCCGGTGCATGCCGGTGCGGTGATCGTGCCGGCGGTGCTGGCGGCCTGCGAGCGCCACAATCCGGACGGGCGCATGGCGCTGATCGGGATCGCGGTCGGCACCGAGGTGCTGTGCCGTCTCAGTCTCGTGGTGCCGAAAGCCGTGCACAAGGCCGGCTTCCACCCGACCGCTGTCTTTGGCGCGATGGGCGCGGCGGCCGGCGTCGGCGCGGCGCTCGGCCTCAACGCAAAGCAAATCGTCGATGCGCTCGGTGTCGCCGGCAGTATGGCCGGCGGCATCATCGAATATCTCGCCGAAGGCGCCTGGACCAAGCGGATGCATGCCGGTTGGGCGGCTCAGTCCGGCATCCGCGCGGCGCTGTTGGCGCGGGGCGGTTTCGTCGGCCCCCGCACGGTGTTCGAAGGCGTCCACGGCCTGTTTCATGGTTTTGCCCATACCACCCACGGCGACTACGATGCGCTGCTAGGTGATCTCGGCACCCGCTGGGTAACGGACACGCTGGCGTTCAAGCCTTACCCGTGTGGAACGATGGCGCAGCCCTATATCGACTGCGCCCGGCGGCTGGCTGTGCGCGGCATCAAGCCGGAGGATGTCACCGAGATCGTCTGCGAGGTCGCGGAAGGGACGGTGCACCGGCTGTGGGAACCGCTCGCCGACAAGCAGCGTCCGCGCAACGGCTACGCCGCTAAGTTCGCGACGCCGTATCTGCTCTCCACCGCCTTCGTGCACGGTGGCGTCGGGCTCGGCGCCTTCACCGAGAACGCCATCAGCGATGCGCGCGTGCTAGCGCTGGCCGCGAAAGTGAAGTTCGTGATCGACCCGGACAATCCCTATCCGAGCAACTACACCGGCCATATCCGCGCCACGCTGAGGGACGGTAGCGTCGTCGAGGAGCGGCAGCCTTACATGCGCGGCGGCGCGCAGGAGCCGCTGACGCGACAGGATGTGATCGACAAGTTCGCGCTCAACGTGCAGCGCGGCGGCTGGAGCGCGGCGCAGGGCGACGCGGCGTTGCGGGTGATCGCGGGGTTATATGGCGGAGCGATCGACCTGAGCGTGCTGCGAAACTAGCGCTCTATGCCTTCGTGATCGCCGTGCGCTGGAAAATCCGCAGGATGATGAATTCGGCGGGGCGAAAAGGTGCAACGCCGATCTCGCAGACCAGCCGGCCATTCAGGATGTCGTCTTCCGTCATCACGGTCCGGTCGCAGCGGACGAAGAACGCCTGATTCTTTGTTGTGCCGGTCAGCGCGCCCGATCGCCATTGCGTCCCCAGGAACCGCTGAATGCTGTTCGTCACACACGCCCATAGCGGTGGATTGTTCGGCTCGAACGCCACCCATTGTGTGCCCTGGTCGATGGAGTTCTCGAGGAAGATCAAAAGGCGCTGCACGTTGACGTACTTCCACTGTGGATCGGAGGACAGGGTGTGCGCCCCCCAAACCACGATTCCACGGTCCGGAAAGTGGCGGATGATGTTCACGCCCCGGGCGTTCAGATCATCCTGCGCCCGGCCGCTGATATCGAATTCGACCTCGATCGCGCCACGAAGCGGTTCGCCGGCGGGCGCCTTGAATACCCCGCGCTCAGTGTCCACTCGCGCATAGAGGCCGGCACAGTGGCCGCCAGGGGGAACCAGCCTGCGCACTCCGGCGCCGGGCTCGGAGACCGCGATCCAGGGGTAATAGAACGCCGCATGGCTGGTGTCGGCACCGAGATCGCTGCGGGGATGGAGCGCCATTACGCTTTGCCCCATCTGACCGTCGATAACGGCAAATCGAAAGCGCTGCCGTTCGCAATGCGCGATGATATGCGCCGCGATCGCGGTCGAGGCAGCGGGCGCGTAGACCAGGGCCACATCGCGATAGAGTTTGGATTCGAGCGCGGCGAGGCCCTGCGCTTCGCTGCGGCTTGCGTTCGGTTCACCGCGATAGTCGTCCGGGCCGGGTGCATGGTCATCGTCGATCCCGCCGGCCAGTCGCAGACTGCCATTTCCCGGCCGCTGGGTTGCCGCAACGCCGGCATGGCGGATGAGCATCCCCAGAGCAGAGCTTTCCGGCCCCTGGTTCTCTCTGCCCTTGCCAAGGTCGATGAACGGAATGCACTTGCCGAAATAGCGGCGTGAGCTCTCATCGAGGGTCAGATCGTCAAAATCCTCGACCTGAACCGGTTGAGGACGCTTCGACGCCCCTTCCGATGTGAACGGGTCGAATGGCTCGGTGTTGCCGTCCCAATAAGCCAGCCGCAACCGAAAGCCGGCGCTGCTGCCGTCCGGCTGTTTGGTCGTGCAGTCGTCGATCCTGGCCCAGATCCGGTTACCCCAGCTTCCGGGGTCGGCGGCTCGCACGGCGAAATCCCCGAACACGGCCTCGGCCGGCTTCGCCGCGCGTCCGATGATGCGGCAGATATACAGCCGCTGACCGCCGTTCTCGAAAAAGCCCTTGACGGCATCGGGCATGAACTTGTCCGGACCGGAGTTGCCGCCAAACCAGTGAAGATAATCGTTGTAGCTCGTCGCCAGACGCGGCTTGATGCCGCCGCGGGCGACTTCGCCGAGAAATGCCGCGGTGCTGGTTGGTACGCCCTTGATCTCATGGACGCCGGATGGGATTTCCTCGATGAACACGCCCGGGAACGTGACCTCGACCATGACGGCTCTCCCTGTGCTTCCAGTCTCTCCGCTGTCAGCCTATCCT
Source organism: Hyphomicrobiales bacterium (assembly GCA_038244925.1). Lineage (GTDB taxonomy): Bacteria > Pseudomonadota > Alphaproteobacteria > Rhizobiales > Xanthobacteraceae > Bradyrhizobium. The sequence continues at coordinate 12,527 of JBBRSX010000123.1, forward strand.
AGGACGGAATTCGCCGGGCGTTTGAGAAGCCGATCACAGATTCAAGGCGGACGTGAGTGTAAGCATCAGGGGAAAGCTGGATGAATAGAGACGAACTCGCCGGCAAGGTCGCCGTCGTCACCGGCGCAGGCCGCAACATTGGCCGCGCGATCGCGCTGACCCTGGCGGAGGGCGGCGCCTCCATCCTGGTGAACGCCCGCAGCAACCGGGCCGAGGCGGAGGCCGTCGCGCGCGAGATCGAGGCGGCCGGCGGCAAGGCGCTGGTTCATATCGGCGACGTCGCGGATGCCAAATCCGTCCAGGCGATGGCGGACGGAGCTGTCAAGCAATTCGGCCGGATCGACATCCTCGTCAACAATGCGGCGTTGCGGCGGGAGAAGCCGTTCGCCGAGATGAGCTACGCCGAATGGCGCGAGATCATGGACGTCACGCTCGACGGCACCTTTCATTGCGTCAAGGCCTGCCTGCCGGCGTTGCGCCAATCCGGCAACGGTGCGATCGTCAATATCGGCGGGCTCAGCGCCCATACCGGTGCAAAAAATCGCGCGCATGTGGTGACCGCCAAGGCCGGGATCATCGGCTTCACCCGCGCGCTCGCCCATGATCTTGCCGATGACGGCATCACCGTGAACTGCGTGGTTCCGGGCCTGATCGGCACGCCGCGTCCCAAGGACAAACCGGAACCGGCACATCATCTGACCCACGGCACTATCACCGGCGAGCGGGGCCGGCCGGAAGACGTCGCCGCGGCCGTGCGATTCCTCTGCGGGCCCGGCGCGCGCTACATCAACGGGCAGGCGATCCACGCCAACGGCGGCGCCTATTTTGGCGCGTAAGCGATGCCAATTTCGCTAGGCGCGCCCGATCGGACCCAGCAGCCCGATAGCGATCCATCCCGCTATTAAGCTGGACTTCGCGGCTGATGGTTGATGTAGGTCTTCCAAAGTGACGCGCGATCGACCGCAAAGAGCAGCATGCTGCCGCGACAAGGATTCGCACATGCCATGTTACGGTACTGATCAAAGGTCCCGAGACCACCTGACAATTTTTCAACCTGTTCCGCCAGAACGATAAATCGAAGTGGCCTCCAATATGAAGATCAACATTTTGGCCCGGAGCTCAACCTCCGGGAAACTGATGTCGAGGTGGATTTCCCCCAACTTCCTGTTGGCTTGCGTTCAGATACGAAGTTGCAGGGCATCATCGCCTCAAGTTCTGCGACTGTGAACGCTGAATCAGGGGGCGAGGGTCAAGCGCGAAGCGTTCTCCCTCCCGTTAGCATTCCTTCTACCTAGCCAGGGTTATCTTGATCCGTGAGCGCGGGATTCGGATCGGATAATCTGAGTTCTGATCAGACCGGTTCCGGAGCCAAGGATGTTCGCACGGTCTGACGGTTGCAGTCCCAACAGCACACACTTTGATTCTGATCGTGTCAACGTGACGCGCGAAGCGTAGTACAGTAATTGATGTTCCCCGGCGGAAAACGTTCGGGGCCTTTTCTGATGATCTATTATGAGAACATCGTTCTCAAAACCTCATCGAGACATACGGGCACAGGCTTAATTCGCTATCGGTTCGTTTGGCCACTGCGCCCGCGTGGGACGCTGCCAGCTTCTTTCCATTGGCAGGAGCGTATAATGCGTTCTTCCCCCCGTGCATCTTCAATAGTGAGATGAATGAAGGGTTCAGCCCCTCCGTGCAGCCTCCCAACCATGTTCGAAATAGCTGGGCCTCTCATCGCGGTGGCGGATGACCAGTGCCTTCCCGAGGATCTTCGGCGGCCCCAACTTCGACAAATGTCGCGAAATCAGGTATGGGCGGTTACCGCCTGGTACGTTCGCGCACGAAGCTGGCGACTATCGAAAAAAGGAAAATCTGGTAGGCCACGCCCAAGATGATTTCAGAAGAAACAGGCGCCCTGGCCCAATCCGTTTGCGGAGTAACTTCACCAAAGCCAACGGTCGCCATTGTCACTAAGCTGAAGTACAGCCAAGTGAACACCGTATCGTTGGCAGGCGCATTGAAAAGATAACAATCCAACCGGTGCAAGAGAAAATAGTACGCTAGCCCGTATGACCATATTGTTAGCGCATAAGACGAAACGGCCGCTAGCGTAATCTCACCCGCCGTCTTGACGGGAGTTGGAAAAAACCACATTGCGTCCGTGACAAATTCAGCGAAAGCAATCCTTGCGCCGTATAAGGCCTTGATCGTATTCCCAGCCAAGGCGATGGCGTACAAAACGACCAATGCCAATCCGTACAAAGGCGCTTGCGACGAGGGTACATCCAGCAATAATCCATTATAGCTGATGGGAATGCGCGTCGATGGGTCGTCGCTAACAAAGATGGGCAAGCTGCTCGCGACAGCCGTTGATGGTTTCGGCGAGAGCGTTGTCATAGGAATCTCCGACGCTGCCGACAGAAGGTTCAACACCAGCTTCAGCCAAGCGCTCGGTGTACTTGATGGATACGTATTGGGCGGATTCAAGCGGTCGTCGCAACATCGATTGTGTTCACTCATGATAGCCACTCGTCAAGCGCCTCCGCCGGCGTTTTCCATCCCAGCGTTTTTCTCGGTCGGGCGTTGAGGGCGGCAGCAACGGCGGTGATCTCGTCGATGCTATGGACGCTGAGATCAGTGCCTTTGGGGAAGTACTGACGCAGCAGCCCGTTGGTGTTCTCGTTTGTGCCGCGCTGCCATGGACTTTGCGGATCGCAAAAGTAGACTTGCACGCCTGCATCGATCTTGAGACGATCATGTTGGGCCATTTCGGCCCCTTGGTCCCAGGTCAGCGAACGGCGCAGTTCTTGTGGCAAGGTGGTGATGGTACGAGTAATCGCGTCCCTTACGGCTTCAGCTCCGTGTCCCGCGAGCGCAGGTCCGTTCTTGATGCGCAGAGCTTCGCCGTGCCCCACGAGACGGGGGAAGATGGAGCAGCATCGTGAACCGCGTAGTACGCTCGACCAGCGTACCAATTGCTGAGCTGCCAAGACCCAGGATGAGATCTCCCTCCCAGTGTCCCGGCACTGCTCGATCGGCTGCTTCGGCGGGGCGTTGACTGATCATGATCTCCGGCGAGACAAAGCCCTTGCCCCGCCTTCTTACGCGCGCTCTAGGCACCCTTAGCACGCGTCCCGTTCGCAAGCAGGCCGTCAGTTCGCGGCGTAGCGCTCCCCGGCCTTGAACGAAGAGGGCCTGATAGATGGCTTCGTGGCTGATGCGCATCGTGTTGTCGTCCGGGAAGTCTATCGGCAAGCGTCGCGCGATCTGCTCCGGGCTCCAGGCCTTGGCCCATCGCCGATCTTTTCGCGGGCCATGCCGGCGACCCTTCCACGGAACGACCGGGCCGGGAACGGGAGCACCGCTCGGTGCCACGACGACGCCGGCAAGTCTCTCCTCCACATAAGTGCGCAAGGTTTTGCTGAGCGCAAGTTTGGTCAGCTTGGGCCGACATGCCGATCGGTCTGCATGCCACTGGGATCGTCGCCCGATACTCCAACCCGCCGCTTCGGGTAGCCGCGTTGCGTCGTAGTTCACGGGAGATTGTCGAGGCGGACCGACCGAGGCGGCGCCCGATCTCTTGCATGGAGTGGCCCTGCACCTTGAGAAGTGCGATCTCCTCGCGCTCGGCCAACGACAGGTACCGCCCGGAGAGCGGCTTTGCCGACCGGAACATTGCTGGTGGCATCCCGCCCGCCTTTCGGAACAATCTGTATCCGACAGGCTGCGATACTCCGGCTTCGAACGCAGCTGCTTCGCTGCTCAGCCCCGCGGCAATCCCCCGCCAAAATCTGCTCTGTTCATCACGCCCCGCCACCTGTGGTCGCCCCGGCGACGGCAATGGCGCTCGTCCAGACCGTGCCGATCTCCGTCCTCGAATACTCATCGCAACCTCCAATGTGCGAGTGTTGCGACGACCGCTTGAATCCGCCTTGGCTGCCTCTGTCGCTGTGGTGCACGAGCCCGCCACGATGGACCGGCCGTCGATCATGCAGTGCCTGCTCCAGCGCATCGAGCACGAAGCCAGCATGCGCTGTGCGTGATACCCGCGAGCCCACGATCCTGCGGGCATAGGCGTCGATCACGAAGGCGACGTAGACAAAGCCGGTCCAGGTCGCGACATAGGTGAAGTCGGAGAGCCAGAGGACATTCGGCCTTGGCGCCTTGAACTGGCGATTGACGTGATCCAGCGGGCACGGCGCGGCTTTGTCGCTGATCGTGGTCTTGACCGGTTTGCCGCGGATAACCCCTTGTAAGCCCATGTCCCGCATCAGCCGCGCCACTGTGCAACGGGCAACGTCGAAGCCTTCACGCCTGAGCTGTCGCCATACCTTGCGCACGCCATAGACTCGGAAGTTCTCGTCAAAGACGCGCCGGACCTCGATCTTCAGCCTGGCATCCTGCCTGGCGCGCGCCGACAGCCTGTCCGGATCGCGCCGCTTGGCGGCATGGGCGTGGTAGGTCGAAGGGGCGATCGGCAAGACCTTGCAGATCGGCTCGACCCCATGCGCCCCACGATGATCGTCGATGAAGGCGATCATGGCTTGGACCGGCGGTCGAGCTCCGCCATCGCAAAATAAGCGCTTGCCTTACGCAGGATCTCGTTGGCCTGCCGTAGCTCGCGGTTCTCCCGCTCAAGAGCCTTCAGCTTGTCGGCCATGTTGGTTGGAACGCCGGCACGCTGCCCGCTGTCGACCTCGGCCTTCTTGACTCAGTCATGCAGCGTCTGCGGCGTGCAGCCGATCTTGGCCGCAACGGAAGTCACCGCCGCCCATCGAGACGGGTGCTCGCCGGCGTGATCCAGAACCATCCGAACCGCTCGGGCCCGGACCTCGGGTGAAAACTTGTTCGTCGTCTTGATTGTCATGGCTCCATCCTCTCAGGAGTTGGAGCCTCCGGCAAACCCGGGGCGGTTCAGATTCTGCGCAATCCGATATTCGAGCCAAATCGGGCGAAGCCGTTGCGTTCCAGCCGAGCGAGGTCGAGCTTTAGTCCGTCCTGCAACATACCCGCTGGCGCGGTCTTGGCATCAATCGCGCCTTTCAAAGAAAGCCATCAGCTTGGCTTTGTAATCTGCCGAATGGGCGATTTCTTGCAATTGTTCCGGTGCAATACGCTGGCCGTCGAATTCAACTTCAATGCCGCCGACACCTTCGGCGTTAGTCCACTCTCGAACGGCGTCGAACAGAGCTACTTGCCTCGGCTTGCCATCGTTGGAGAGAACCGTCGCCTGCTTCTCAAGATCCATGTTTCCTCCCTTGCTTTCCATCATCGGCGGTTCGCTCGCTCGCTATGTCGCCTTAGTGCATTTCATGGCATGGAGTTCTATGCCGGCGACGGGAGAACGCGCAGGCGAGATGTCGATTGTAGTGAATAAGAGGTCCTCAAAGTCGAATGTGTACAGCCTCAAGATTCCGCCAGGAAGCTCTTCCTTCCAACCTACAACCTGATGGCTACTCGTAAAATCTCGCGTCATCTCCCAGATGCTCCTGCCGTGTTCGGTTCGAAATGCAGGCCGGCTTGGGTCCTTGATTATCTTGAGGATGGTTTTCTCAACAACTTGAAGTCGGTAGCGTGCCGGCGGGGCTTCGAAGTTACCTGCGTCAAGGGCCACTTCCTTGGAGGGAAGTTCCGGCAATTGCGTCTTTACGGCGAATGACTGAAAGCAATCGACTGTTACGGCCGGCAGCGTATCGGGAGAGCGTTGTGCATGAGAAGGACTCGACAACGTTGATAAGGTTAAGAACAGTCCCACACTAAGTGTCTGTCCGGGAAGAAGTTGAATCTTATGAATCATTTGTGATTCAAGAGAGGTGGCCTGATTCGGAGGGGCCGCCGATGTGGACGAATGAAAACCGCGCGCGGTATGACCGCAGCCATTTGCGCTACCCCAG
>JBBRSX010000124.1:0-18370 GCA_038244925.1 Hyphomicrobiales bacterium
GACCAGAACGCAGGGTTCACCGGGCAAGGTGACGAGGCCACGCAAGCGCCGCGCGTGAATACCCATCTGCACGTTTCCATTCTCATCGTCGCCCTCGAAATAGGCGGCACTGGTATCGACGATCACCAAGGCAACGGGGCCTATCTTCTCGACTTCGGCTTTGATGCGAGCGGCGATCTTGGACAGCTTGAAGGTGCCGGGCAGGAAGTGGATATCGATGGTGTTGATATCGAATTCCATAAGCTCCGCCATGGCCAGCATGCGCATGCGGATGTCGTCAGGGTTTTCGCCAGCGAGATAGAGCACGCGGCCTTGAGCGACTTCGTACTTACCAATGGGGCGACCGAGCGCAACATGGGCAGCACACAAAAGAGCAATCGCAGTCTTCCCGCTGCCGGTCGGTGCAGTGAACGAATAGATGAACCGCTTCTGTATCAACCCATCGATGAGGTAATCGGGCGGCACAAAGCCTGCAATAAAATCAGCGCTTGAAACGATCAGGGGTGCTTGCGTCGCTTTCGGTTTCGATTGCTCGGCAACATCTGCTTCGCGCTCACGTTTAAGCTCTAACCATTTCTTTTCGATCAACGGGCCGATGTCTTTGTCGTGGATGCCATTCTTGCAATACGGTGCCAGCGCGAAGGCAATGGTGCCGATATCCGAACCACGAATGAGCATTTCCCATCCGACGGCCAGAAGGTCGGTATGCCAGTTGTCACCAGCGCCGCCTTCATGGCCTTTGAGCAGCGCTGACATTTGATCGTCGGTCAGGCGGTTGTCACTGCCGTACTGCGCGGCGTAGGCTAAAAAATTATTTTCGTACTGCCGTGCTGACGAAGGTGTTGCGATCCTTGCGGTGATTGATCCGGCCAGATTGCAAAGGCCATCAATCGGATAACCCGGCAGCGTAGTTGTATGGATCGCCGCGGTCGTCAATTCTACCTCGTAACCTTTCGCCCGTTTCTTCTCTGACGGATAGTTGACGCTTCCGCCAATTCGCATCAGCCGCGCAGGATTTTGCACGGCATCGCTGCCAAACAGAGTTTTCAATGCAGTGTTGGCGGCCCGCAACTTAATGGCGTCGGTGACACCACCGTTTATTCCGAAATATATATGTTGGCGCAAACACGGGAACGTACCGGTGGTGACGACTGGATTGGCCACAAGGAAATGGGTTTTCATAATCTTATCGATACGCTCGGCATCGCCAACTTGATCGTATTCCGCCCATGCGACGGACGATGCCAGCACGTTGTTATCTTCAGCGCGGCCTGCGGGTGTGCCGGGCTTGAGCAGTGCCGGGATAACGTAGACGTTGTGGCCTTGCCGGTTTCTTTTGACGACACAATCAACAGCGGCCTTCAGATCGAACGCGGAGAAATGTTCGCATTTATTGAGATCGCCGTCCGGTCGGCCCCAAGCGATCTCTAACAGCCCGCCGGGATAGTCGTGAACGAATGCCGGCTTGAATAAAGCATAGAGAAACTCGGAAATTGTTGCGTGGTCGGGTGCGGGGCCACCCGCATTGGCTGGCGTATTCCGACCATTTAGGTTATTGGCCTTGACTTCGCCTGACGCGTTACCAAGAACCGCCGCTCCCGATGATTGCAGATCATCGGGGCGGCCATTTTGTTGCTCCATTGCTCAAACCGGATGGTCTGCGGCGAGGAGATTTTCGTCGCCAAGCGCCTTGCGCTTAGGTCGTCCCTTGCCCCGACCACGGTTCGGTTGAAATTCATCCACCGAATTTTGCCACGCGATGATTTCGTCCTCGTACCAGCACCGCCGGTTCGGTGAGATGTGCGTCGGGCGTGGAAATTTTCCGGTCTTCGCCATTCTCAGCAGGGTCGAACGCGACACTGGAATGACTTCAAGCACTTCGTCTTCACGCATCATCTTGCGCAGTCCGGCCATCGCAAGGCCTCCCGTTGCTGAGGGTTACAGCGGGCGGCAAGTCAATGCCCGGTCGAAGCCTGCGATTTTTGATTTGCTGGTTTTTGAGCCGGACGATCCTGAGTACCGGAAGGCCGGGGCTGCGAACAATAGGATAGCCTAAATCCATCCCGTACAAAACCCAGATCATCATGTGTCAGCTAGTCCCGCTGGGGGCCATACTTGAACTAGGGCCTATCCGGGCCCAGCCGCTGGAACCTACGAAAACACCGGGAAAAATGGCCTTGACGTCAGGCCGTGTGGACCTGACGCCCCGGTGCTGGCGTCAAGTACGTGAGAAGCTAACGCTTCCACTGATGACGGTGACAACAAGCCGGTCGCCGGGGTGATCACGAAGTAAGCCGTAAAGCCATTGCGCGGGGAAGGCCGGAGTGTTCTGTTTTCGAGGGAGCCAACGACATGCAAAACTCCGGGCGATCAACGCCGCGAGATCGTTAACGCATGTCTGCGCGGGCTGGCCAGGCGGCCCGGCCAGCTCGATTCCAGGCCGGCATCGCGCTATTAAGCTTTCCGCTTAAGACTGTCTCAATCCGCAATAATTATTGAGTATCTGGACGCCGCCGTTTTTCGTTAAGAGAAGCTGGCGCTGATTTGGCAAATTTTCGACGATTTGGGGATATCTTACCGCATGTGCGGCATTGTCGGCATTCTCGGACGCAGCCCGGTCGCGGAGCTGCTGGTCGATTCGCTCAAACGCCTGGAATATCGCGGCTACGATTCCGCAGGCGTCGCTACGCTGGAAGGCGATCACCTGGAGCGGCGCCGCGCCGAGGGCAAGCTCAAGAATCTGGAAAAGCGGCTACAGGCCGAACCGCTGGCCGGCCACACCGGCATCGGCCACACCCGCTGGGCCACCCATGGCAAGCCGACCGAAAGCAACGCGCATCCGCACGCGACCGAAAACGTCGCCGTCGTCCATAACGGCATCATCGAGAATTTTCGCGACCTGCGGATCATGCTCGAGAAGCAGGGCGCCAAATTCACCAGCGAGACCGATACCGAGGTCGTCGCCCATCTCGTCAATTCCTATCTGCTGAAGGGCGACACGCCGCAGGACGCGGTGAAGAAAACCCTGCCGCAGTTGCGTGGCGCGTTCGCGCTGGCGTTCGTGTTCAGGGGTCACAACGATCTGATGATCGGTGCTCGAAAAGGCTCGCCGCTCGCGGTCGGCCATGGCGACGGCGAGATGTATCTGGGCTCGGACGCGATCGCGCTGGCGCCGTTCACCGACACCATCAGCTATCTCGAGGACGGCGACTGGGTGGTGCTGTCGCGCGAAGTCAGCGTGATCTATGACGAGCATAACGCGGTCGCCAATCGCGAAGTGATCAAATCCGGCGCGTCGTCGTTCCTGGTCGACAAGGCGAACTATCGCCACTTCATGGCCAAGGAAATCCACGAACAGCCGGAAGTGGTCGGCCACACCCTGGCTCGCTATGTCGACATGGCGAGCGAGCGCGTGATGCTGCCGAAGCTGCCGTTCGATTTCAAGGACATCCAGCGCATCTCGATCGTTGCCTGCGGCACTGCGAGCTATGCCGGCTATGTCGCCAAATACTGGTTCGAGCGGCTCGGCCGCGTGCCGGTCGAAGTCGATGTCGCCTCCGAATTCCGCTACCGCGAGGCGCCGCTGCGCAAGGGCGATCTGGCGATCTTCATTTCGCAGTCCGGCGAGACCGCCGACACGCTGGCGGCATTGCGTTACGCCAAGGCGTCAGGCGTTCACACGCTCGCGGTGGTCAACGTGCCGACCTCGACGATTGCACGCGAAAGCGAGACCATGCTGCAGACGCTGGCGGGTCCCGAGATCGGCGTCGCCTCGACCAAGGCCTTTACCTGCCAGTTGATGGTGCTGGCCTCGCTGGCGGTTGCCGCCGGCAAGGCGAGGGGCGAATTGTCGGATGAAGACGAAACCAAGCTGGTGCATGGCCTGATTGAAATCCCGCGGCTGATGGCGGCGGCGCTGACGATCGAGCCGCAAATCGAAAAGCTCGCGCGCGAGCTGTCGAAATCCAAGGACGTGCTCTATCTCGGCCGCGGCACCAGCTATCCGCTGGCGTTGGAAGGCGCGCTGAAGCTGAAGGAAATTTCCTACATCCACGCCGAGGGCTATGCCGCCGGCGAACTCAAGCACGGGCCGATCGCGCTGATCGACGAGAACATGCCGGTCGTGGTGATCGCGCCATTCGACCGGGTGTTCGAGAAGACCGTCTCCAACATGCAGGAAGTCGCCGCCCGCGGCGGCAACATCATCCTGATGACCGACGCCAAGGGGGCGGCGGAAGCCACCATCGAGTCCCTGGTCACGATCATTTTGCCCGACATGGCTGCGACATTTACGCCGATGGTCTACGCCATCCCGGTGCAGCTGTTGGCCTATCATACCGCCGTGATTATGGGCACCGACGTCGACCAGCCGCGAAATCTCGCGAAATCGGTAACGGTCGAATAGGCTTAAAGCCGATCGGCTGTCACGCCGGGTCTTCAAAAACCTGCTAGGATGGCTTAGCTGGCAAAGGAGGCGTTCGCGTCCCCGGGGGCAGTCGCGCCCCCGATGTGGCGTTAACGGCTGTGTGACCGCTTGGTAGACCACCTGGAACCGCAATGAACCGCGAAGAACTGCCCCCGACCTCCGCCTCCGAAGAAATCCCACCCGATCACCCGCGCGGCCTGATGGCCCGGTTCCGGAACTACTTTTTGACCGGACTGATCGTCGCCGGCCCGATCGCCATCACCTTCTATTTGACCTGGTGGTTCGTGAACTGGGTCGACAACCTGGTCCGCCCGTTCGTGCCGATCGCCTACCGGCCGGAAACCTACCTGCCGTTCGGGCTGCCGGGCTCGGGCCTGATCGTCGCCGTGATCGCGCTGACGTTGTTGGGCTTCCTCACCGCCAACCTGATCGGGCGCACGCTGGTCGATCTCGGCGAACGGCTGCTCGGCCGGATGCCGGTGGTGCGCGCAATCTATCGCGGCCTGAAGCAGGTGTTCGAGACGCTGTTTTCGGGCTCGGGATCGAGCTTCCGCCGCGTCGGCCTCGTCGAGTTTCCTTCGCCGGGGATGTGGTCGATCGTGCTGATCTCGCAGCCGCCCAGCGTCGAGATCGCCAACAAGCTTCCCGGCGATGAGGAACAGGTCTCGGTATTTTTGCCCTGCGCGCCGAACCCGACCACGGGCTTTTTCTTCTACGTGCCGCGAAGCAAGATCATCGAAGTCGACATGAGCGCGGAAGATGCCGCGACCCTGATCATGTCGGCGGGCGTGGTGCAGCCCGGCTCCGATCCGCAGAAAAAGATCGCGGCATTGGCCGAAATGGCGAACGCGGCACGGGTAGCGAATTCAGGCTCGCTGCAGCCTGCGAAGGTGGAATAGGTCGTCGCCATTCCGGGGCGATGCGAAGCATCGAAGCCCGAATGACGGCGAGATTCACCCGGCCCCGATCAGCGGCACGGCTTCATCGCGCTCGTACAGATAAAGCAAACACCGCAGCGCCTCACCGCGCTCGCCCTTCAGTTTCGGATCGTCCTTGAGGATGCGCAGCGCCTCGTCGCGCGCCTGCGTGATCAATTGGCCGTGGACCTCGGAGCGCGCGATGCGATAGCCGGGCAGGCCGCTCTGGCGGATGCCGAGCACGTCGCCTTCGCCGCGCAGCTTCAGGTCCTCCTCGGCGATCCGGAAACCGTCTGATGTCTCGCGGATCACCTTCAGTCGCGCCGTCGACATCTCGCCGAGCGGTTCCTTGTAAAGCAGCAGGCAGGTCGAGGCCTCGGAGCCGCGGCCGATCCGGCCGCGCAACTGATGCAGCTGCGCCAGCCCAAACCGCTCGGCATTCTCGATCACCATGATCGAGGCGGCGGGCACGTCGACGCCGACCTCGACCACGGTGGTCGCGACCAAGAGGCCGATCTCATGGGCGGCGAATTGCGCCATCACGCGATCCTTCTCGGTGCCCTTCATCTGGCCATGTACCAACCCGACGCGCTCGCCGAACCGTTCGCGCAGGCGTTCGAAACGCTCGGTGGCATTGGTGAGATGTTCGGTGCCCTCGGCTTCGGATTCCTCGACCAGCGGGCAGATCCAGTACACCAGCTTGCCGGCCTTGAGCGCGCGGCCGACGCCCTCCGTCACCTCATCGAGCCGGCTGTTTGGCACGGTGCGGGTATCGATCGGCTGCCGGCCGGCCGGCTTCTCGCGCAACTCGGAAACGTCCATATCGCCGAAGTATGTCAGCACCAGCGTGCGCGGGATCGGTGTCGCGCTCAGCACCAGGACGTCCACGGCCTCCCCCTTGTTGGTGAGCGCGAGCCGCTCGCGGACGCCAAAGCGATGCTGTTCGTCGACCACGGCCAGCGCCAATGCCTTGAACACCACGTCGTCCTGGATCAGCGCATGGGTGCCGACCAGCAGATCGATCTCGCCGGCCTCCAGCCGCGCCAGAATCTCGCGGCGCTCCTTGCCCTTCTCGCGGCCGGTCAGGATCGCGACCCGCATGCCGGCGCGTTCCGCCAGCGGCGTGATGGTCTTGATGTGCTGGCGCGCCAGAATTTCGGTCGGCGCCATCAGCGCGGCCTGCTTGCCGGCCTCGGTCACGGCAGCGGCAGCGAGCAGCGCCACCACCGTCTTGCCCGATCCGACATCGCCCTGCAGCAGCCGCAGCATCCGCACCGGCTGGCGCAAATCCTCGGTGATGGCGGCCACCGCCTCGCGTTGCGATCCCGTCAGCGCGTAGGGCAGGGCGTCGATGATCCTGTTGCGCAGATGCCCGTCGCCGGCATGGCGATCGCCGGCCGGACGCCGCAACTGCGCGCGCACCAGCGCCAGCGCCAACTGGCCGGCCAGCAGTTCGTCGAACGCCAGCCGCGACCAGAACGGGCCGTCGGGCAGGATGTCCGTGAGTTCGACCGGGACGTGCACCCGATTGAGCGCCTCCCGAACCGGCGGAAACTGGCAGCGGCGCAGCACCTCGGGACTGATCCATTCCGGCAATTCCGGCAGTTTCGTCAGCGCCTGCGCGATCGCCCGGCGCAGCGATCCCAGCGCAAGGCCCTCCGTCAGCGGATAGACCGGGTCGATCCCGGTGAGCTTGGAAAAACCGGCTTCATCGATGACGCGTTCGGGATGCACGATCTGCGGAATGCCGTCATACATCTGCAGCGTGCCGGAAACGTAGCGCTTCTCGCCGACCGGCAGCAATTTCTCGACATAACCCGGCTTGGCCCGGAAAAACGTCAGCACCACATCGCCGGTATCGTCGCTGGCATAGACGAGGAACGGCGCGCGGGCGTTGCGCGGCGGCGGCGGACGGTGGCGGTCGACGGTGACCTCCAGCGTCACCACGGTTCCCTGCACCGCGTCGCGAATCTTCGGCCGCGCCCGGCGGTCAATTACGCTGGCCGGCAGATGCAGCAGCAGATCAACCAGCCGCGGCGTCTCGCTGCGGCTCAGCAGATAGCGCAGCAACTTGTCCTGCTTCGGCCCGACACCGGGAAGGGTCGTGACCGGCGCAAACAGCGGATTGAGCAGGTTGGGGCGCATACATCCCTCTTCAAGAGGATGGATGGCCGGGTCAAGCCCGGCCGTGACGACGCTTATGATAATTCACCGAATAGGAAGGGCTGACATTGGCAATATCACTCGCTATATCAACCCCGCCCGGCACGTCCGGGCTTTTGGCGTTCGGAAGTGGATTGGGAACATGACGGGATCGACACGATCAAGCAGCGGCCTCGATGACCGTCGCAAGCGGCTGCTGTTTCGCTGCTGGCATCGCGGCACCCGCGAAATGGACCTGATCCTCGGCCGGTTTGCCGATGCCGAGATCGCTACCCTGCGCGACGACGAACTGGCCACGCTCGAACACCTGATCGAGGTGCCCGATCCCGATCTCTATGCCGCGCTGACCGGCGACAAGCCGCCGGCGCCGGAATATGCCAGCGCGCTGTACGACCGCATCAGGGCCCGTCGCGCCGTGGATCACGACGCATGAAGGCTCCGACCAAATCGCCCGCCACGCTGCTCGCCCCCGGCCGCGCACTGACCTTCGCCAATGTCGCCGAGGGCGCGGAAGGGCTCGTTGTCGCCGATCTGGCGCGGGCGGTAGCCGCAAAACCAAAGCCGTCGGCAGTGAGTTTGGCGGTGGTCTGCCGCGACGGACCCCGCATGCAGCAACTGGCGCGCGCGCTGGAATTCTTCGCGCCGGATTTGCCGGTCATGCAGTTCCCGGCCTGGGACTGCCAGCCCTATGACCGGGTGTCGCCGCATGGCGGCGTCCTGGCGCAGCGCCTGACCACGTTGGCGCGGTTGTCCCGCCTGAAGGGCAGCGACAAGCCGCTGATCGTGCTGACGACCGTCAACGCCGTCGTCCAGCGGGTGCCAGCGCGCGAAGTGGTCGCGGCGCAGGCGCTGTCGGTCGCCCCCGGCCATGTTGTGCCGATGGATTCCATCGTCGCCTGGCTTGAGCACAACGGCTACAACCGCTCGTCTACCGTGCGCGAACCCGGCGAATACGCCGTGCGCGGCGGCATCCTCGATCTGTTTCCGGCCGGGCTCGAACAGCCGGTACGATTTGATTTCTTCGGCGACAGCCTCGAATCGATCCGCACCTTCGATGCGGAAACCCAGCGCACGCTGCTCGACATGCGCGCGCTCGATCTGGTGCCGATCTCGGAATTCCAGCTCGTCACCGAAACTATCCGCCGCTTTCGCATGGGCTATGTCGCGACCTTCGGCGCGCCGCAGCGCGACGATCTGCTCTATGAAGCCGTCAGCGAAGGCCGCCGTCATCCCGGCATGGAACACTGGCTGCCGCTGTTTCAGGAGCGGATGGATACGCTGTTCGACTATCTCGACGGCGCACCGGTCGCGATCGAACCGCAGGCCGAGGATGCCGCGCGCGAACGCTTCAAGCAGATCGCCGACTACTACGAGGCGCGGCGCGAGGCGCTGGACCATCCGGGCGGTGGCGCGATCTACAAGCCGCTGCCGCCGGACCGGCTCTATCTGACTGACGCCGAATGGACGACGCAATTGAGCGAAGGCGCGCTGGCACGGCTGACGCCGTTTGCGGTGCCGGAAGATGGAGCCGATGTGTTCGACGCCGGCGCCCGGCAGGGCCGCAGTTTTGCGCCGGAACGCGCCGATACCACGGTCAACGTGTTCGAAGCCGTGGTGGCGCATGTGCTGGCGCTGCAGGCTCAGCGCAAGAAAGTGGTGATCTCGCTGTGGAGCGAAGGCTCGCGCGACCGCATGGGCAGCATGCTGCGCGATCACAAGCTGCTCAACCTCACCAGCGTCAACACCTGGCGCACGGTGCTGGCGACGCCGCGCAACGAGGCCATGCTGGCCGTGGTCGGCATGGAAAGCGGGTTCGAGACCGACGACGTCGCCGTCATCAGCGAGCAGGATATTCTGGGCGACCGCCTGGTACGCCCGCGCAAATCCAGCCGCAAGCTCGACAACTTCATATCCGAGGTCACGAGCCTTTCGACCGGGGACCTCGTGGTCCATGTCGAGCACGGCATCGGCCGCTTCGTGGGGCTTCAAACCATCGAGGTCGGCGGCGCGCCGCATGACTGTCTCGAGCTGCATTATGCCGCCGAGACAAAGCTGTTCCTGCCGGTCGAGAACATCGAACTGCTGTCGCGCTATGGCTCCGACCACGCCAATGTCGAATTGGACCGGCTGGGTGGCGGCGGCTGGCAGGCGCGCAAGGCCAAGCTGAAGAACCGCATTCGAGAGATCGCCGGCGAATTGATCAAGATCGCCGCGGAACGTCACCTGCACGAAGCGCCGAAAATGCCGGTGCAGCCGCATGCCTATGACGAGTTCTGCGCGCGCTTCCCCTACGAAGAGACCGAGGACCAGCTCGGGGCGATCACCGCGACGCTGAAGGATCTCGAAAGCGGCCGGCCGATGGATCGGCTGATTTGCGGCGACGTCGGGTTCGGCAAGACCGAGGTGGCGTTGCGCGCGGCATTTGCCGTAGCGCTGGACGGCAAGCAGGTCGCCGTGGTGGTGCCGACGACGCTGCTGGCCCGGCAGCACACCAAGAACTTTGCCGAACGCTTCCGAGGCTTCCCGGTCAACGTCGCGCAGGCCTCCCGCCTGATCCCGCCGAAGGAAATGACGCTGGTCAAGAAGGGCCTGACCGATGGCGGCGTCGATATCGTGATCGGCACCCACGCGTTGCTCGGCAAAGCGATCAAGTTCCGCGATCTCGGCCTGCTGATCGTCGACGAGGAACAGCACTTTGGCGTTAGCCACAAAGAGCGGCTGAAGCAGTTGCGCGCGCAGGTGCACGTGCTGACGCTGAGCGCGACGCCAATCCCGCGCACGCTGCAACTGGCGCTGACCGGCGTCCGCGATCTCTCGATCATTGCTTCGCCGCCGGTCGACCGCCTCGCGGTGCGCACCTTCGTGGCGCCGCACGATCCGCTGATGATTCGCGAGGCGTTGCTGCGCGAGCGTTATCGCGGCGGGCAGGCGTTCTATGTGGTGCCGCGGATCGAGGATCTCGCCAGCGTCAAGGATTTCCTCGACAAGAACGTCCCGGAGATGAAGGTCGCGGTCGCCCATGGCCAGATGCCGCCGACCGTGATCGAAGACATCATGTCGGCGTTCTACGACGGCAAATACGACATCCTGCTCTCGACCACGATCATCGAATCCGGCCTCGATATACCCACCGCGAACACGCTGATCGTGCACCGCGCCGACATGTTCGGCCTGGCGCAGCTCTATCAGCTGCGCGGCCGGGTCGGGCGCTCGAAGCTGCGCGCCTATGCGCTGTTCACGCTGCCGGCGCAGCAGAAGATCACGGCACAGGCCGAACGGCGGCTCAAGGTGCTGCAGTCGCTGGAAACACTCGGCGCGGGCTTCCAGCTCGCCTCGCACGACCTCGATATCCGCGGCGCCGGCAATTTGTTGGGCGAGGAACAGTCCGGCCACATCAAGGAAGTCGGCTTCGAGCTTTATCAGTCGATGCTGGAGGAGGCGATCCTCAACCTCAAGGCCGGCGTGTCCGAGCCGGTCGCCGATCGCTGGTCGCCGCAAATCACCATCGGCATGCCGGTGCTGATCCCGGAAGACTACGTCGCCGACCTCGCGGTGCGGCTGTCGCTGTATCGCAGGCTCGCCGATCTCGAAACCGACGAGGAAATCGACAACTTTGCCGCCGAAATGCGCGACCGTTTCGGCGTGTTGCCGGATGAGGTGCGCTATCTGTTCAAGGTCGCCGCGATCAAGGCCTATTGCCGTCGCGCCAATGTCGAGAAGGTCGATGCCGGACCAAAGGGCGCGGTGATCACCTTCCGCGACAACAAGTTCGCGCAGCCGGATCGACTGGTGTTCTTCATTCGCCAGCACGGCCAGGCCGCGAAAGTGCGGCCGGACATGAAGGTGGTATTCCTGCAGGTATGGAAAACCCCGGAGGAGCGCCTGATGGGCACGACCGAGATTTTACGACAGCTCGCCAATCTCGCAGAGAACAAGAAGGCGGCTTAGTTCGCTCCATCCATGTCATTACGAGCGAAGCGAAGCAATCCATACTGCGACAAAGCAAGTGTGGATTGCTTTGTCGCTTCGCTCCTCGCAATGACGACAAACGTAAACAGCCGCCGGCATTGCTACCGACGGCCGTTCTGACGTGGCGACGTTAGCCGCGCTTACTTCGGATACTTGAATTCCGGGGCGGCCTTCAGCGATTCTTTGGTCGTGTTCATCGACGCCATCCATTTGTCGTTCTTGGCGTCACGCTTCACGCTGACCGAGGACGGCGACACCGCGACATAGTGCTCGCCCATGCCGAGGAAGCCGCCGACCGAGAGGATCAGCGCATCGACCGCGTTGTTCTTGATGGCGATGTCGGTGATCTCGCCGACCGACTCGTCCTTCTGGTTATAGACGTTGAGGCCCTTGAGTTTCGATGAGAACATTTCGTTCCCCGAGACCGTCGAAAACTTCGCTTCGGCCGGCGCAGTGCCGACGGTCCTGGCTTCCTCGGCGAGAACCGGACTTGCGAGCAGGGCCAGCGACGCGGTGATCAGTGCAATCTTCTTCATGTCTTCCTCCAGTGTAGAAATGATGCTCTACAATGCTGGAGATGCATTCTTGTTCCGTCAAATATCGCGGAACATTTACGACGCGGCGCGATGCGCGTCTTCGTCCAGCCGCGACAGCAGCGACTTCGCGGAATCCTTCGGCAGCAAGGACGCGACCGTCACGACCGGTTCCGATCGTGTGTCGCGGGCGCCGTGGCTGGTGTGGCGCATGACACTCGACAACCGCCGCGCAATCGCATGCGCCGTCTTCAGGTCGGTCTCGGCAAAAGCAACGACAACCGATCCGTCGTTCTGAACCGCACCAAAGTCCATCTGGCGCATCAGTCGGCCGATGATCCGCGCGCCGTCGATTTGCGCGCGCGGGTGCGCCGGATCGAAGGCAAAGCGCGCCACCGACAATCCGCCGCCGCGTTCCTGGGTGTGATAGACGGCGCTGGCAAAATCGCGCGCGAACGCGGCCGACGTCAGCAGGCCGGTCTGGGCGTCGATCAGGCCGTCGGCGTCGATCGCTTTCAGCGTCCGGCTCAAATGGGCTTCGAAGGCGTGCTGGCGGATCAGCGGCAACACCGTCGCCACGACCTGCGCGGCGTCGGCTGACATGATCTCGAGGTTCGGCAGGTCATAGGCCGGCACCAGATCGGCCGCCGTCACCACGACCGGCAGACGACGGAAGCGGGCATCCTCGGCCAGCACCGTGAGGAAGGCGTCGATCACGCGCAGGCTAAAACCCTCGCAGAGCACGATGCCGTCGATTTCCCTGACGTTGAGATGCTTGGCCGCGGCCTCGATCGAAAGCGCACCGACGACGCCGGCCCGCTCGCCGAGCGTGACCGACAGCGTCGGATAAGCGCCGCCGCGGCCGATCAGCAGCACGGTCGCGTCCCGGGCCATGTCGATATCCGACGATGCGATCAACGCCGCCGGCGTTTGTCGGCGCATCACGGTCGCATGCAGGGATCGAATTCGCAGTGCGGCGCCCAGCCGCGCAATCAGTCGATCCGGGCGACCCTCGATGTTTTCCTGGGTCTGAAAAAATGGAATCGCGTTATCGGGAACCGGAATCCGCGGATCCACCGCAATCAGCGGCAGATAGGGGCGGCATGCCGCCGTACGCGCGGCGAGTGCGGCCAGTCCAGCCGGGTCGATGTCAGACGAGGCGGCCACGACCGCGGCAGGCTGTACCTGGTCGACCGCGCGCGCGGCGTCCGCCCATTCGGCCTCTACCACCGGAAACATTCCGGCGGCGGCGAGTCCGGCGGCAAAGGACGGCGGTGGTGCGGTCGAGACGACGAGGATCGGGCCTTGCTGGGACATCTGCAACTCGGATCAAGCGCTTGTGGAACACGTAATCCTAGTCGGCCGGGCTTAATGGTGCGTCAACGCAGGGGGCCTCGGCGGCGCTCAGTTGGCGCTGCTGCGATCGCGAAAGGCCTCGACCATCAACGGGTTAAGGCCGAGTTCCGAGAGCGCGTCGCGGGCTCTGGCATTGTCGTGGGCGCGGCCGGCGAGCCGGTGTCCGCTCAGGCGATCGGGGAGTGCCGTCAGCAGCGCACCCTGGCCCAGCCGTCTGGCCCATTCCTGCAGGTCGTGGGCGAGGAAGCGGTAGCCGCCGACGGCCATGATCCCGGACGGGGGCGCCGTGATATGGATCGCGATATTGATCGCGCCGCTCGCGCGGTCGAGCCGTGCGGCGTAATCAGTATCGACGAAATCGCGCGGCGGCGCTGCGATCATGGAATCGCTCGGCGGCGGCGGCGGAGCGTAGGCCGCGACCGGTACCATCGGGCCGCGCAGTCCCAAGGTACCCCGCGGCGTCAACAGGATTTCGCCGGCGATCGAGGAGCCCGGCAATTCGCGCGGCGCGCCGTGCGGGCCGGGCTTGATCCGGGCCGGAGAGCCGTCCTCGGCATTTCGGCGGGCGCCGAACAGTCCGGCCTCGCCGAACAGATAGACGTCGGTCAGGGAGGCCTGCTGCGAGGACCAGGCGGCGCTGGAGGCAACCTGTTCGGGCGCGCGCCAGAGGCCGATGACGTGGCGCAGGCTCGGCATGCGCTCGGCGAGATCGAGTTCGTCCAGCCGCAGCGCCAGTTGCGCCGGCGCGATCAGCGTATCGCAGGAATGCTCGTTGATGTCCTGCTCCAGTACGTCCTCGTCGAACGGATGATGCAGCACCAGCGTTCCACCCGACAGCAGCCATACCACCAGCGAGGAGGCGAGGCCGGCAAACGACATCGGCGCGAACGCCGACAGGATGGTTGCGCCCTGCGGCACGTCGCTTTCCAGCGATATCGCAAGTCCGCCGGCGATCAGGCCGAGATGGGCCCGCGGCACTGGACGGAAGCCGTCCGCGGTGACGTCGAAGGTGATCAGCGCCGCCTTGCGGCCGTCCTGGATCACCGCGCGCGTGGTGGCCGATTCCCTTGCGATCGCCTGGTCGAGCGAGGCCATGCCTTCGGGCAAATCGGCGCCGAAGCCGCAGACATGGCGGATCGAGAACGCCTCGGCGGCGGCATTCATGGCCAAATCAGAATAGACGATGCCATCGACCTTGCTCGACGTCACGATGGCACGCGCGGCGGTACGATTCAGCGCCATGGTCAGTTCGGCCTGCCGCCACAGCAGCGGCAGCACTGCGACCACGAGGCCGGCGCGATAGGCCGCGAGAACGGTGAGGGCGAATTCGACGGTGTTCGGCAGCTGCACCGCGATCACGGAGTTGGCCGGCAATCCGGATTCGATGAAATGCGCGGCCAACGACGAGATCACGCGGTCGGCCTGCGCAAAGGTCAGTTGCTGCGGCGCCTCGCCGGTAATGCGCCGCTTGTCGGCGGGATCGATCAGCGCCAGCGTATCCGGCCGCCGTGACAGGACGCGTTTGAACAGCGTATCGAGCGTTGGCGAAGCGTTCGGTGGGGTCACGGTGTCACTTGGGTTAGTACCACTTGGGTTGGCGTCACTTGAGCTGGTATCATTTGGGTTGCGGCTGCGTGTCGGGCTTGTGCCACCACGTCTCCGGCAGATAGCCGGTCAACGCGGTCTTCTCAGGCCGTTCTATCCGATTCCATCGCGCGATCCATTGTTCCTGAACGTTAAACAGCGGGATAGCGTAGAAGCCGGACATCAAGGTCCGGTCCAGCGCCCGTACCGCGGAGACGAAGGCCGGCCGCTCGTGCGCTTCGAGCAGTGCTGCAATCAGGGCGTCGATGGCCGGGTCCCTGGCGCCCATGTAGTTCCGGGTACCCGGGATATCGGCGGCCTGACTGCCCCAATAGAAGGATTGTTCGTTGCCGGGGGACAGCGACTGGTCCCAGCGGTTTTGCAGCATGTCGAATTCGTAACCGAGCTTTCGCTGGTCAAACTGCACGGGATCGACCGCGCGCACGCCGGCCTCGATGCCGGCGCGCTTGAGGTCGCGCGTGTAAGCCAGCGCAATCCGTTCCTGATCGCGCGTGGTCACCAGGATTTCGAAGGTGAGGGGCGCTTTGGTCGAGCGCTGTCGCAACACGGTGCCGTCGAGATCGTAGCCGGCGTCCGACAGCAGCGTCAGCGCGCTGCGCAAGGCCGCGCGATCGCGGCCGGAAGCGTCGGTGACCGGCAGGCGGTAACTGCCGTCGAGAATATCCGCCGGGATGTGGGAGGCGTAGGGTTTGAGAAGCTCACGCTCGCGTTCGTCGGGACTGCGGCCATAGGCTGACAATTCCGAGCCCGCGAAGAAGCCGGCCGAACGCGCGTAGAGCCCGAAGAAGTAATTGCGGTTGATCCATTCGAAATCAAAAAGCAGCGTCAGCGCCTGACGTACCCTGATGTCGGAAAACATCGGGCGGCGGGTGTTGAACACCAGAAATTCCGACGGCTGCGGCATTCCGGTCTTGATGGTGTCGCGGATCAACTCGCCGGTTCGGGCCGCGGGGAAATCATAGCCATCGTGCCAGCGCAGCGGCTCGGTTTCGACGCGGAAGTCATACAGCCCGCGCTTGAACGCTTCGAACTGGCCGTTGGCCTCGCGGTAGAAGTCGAGCCTGAGCTCGTCGAAATTCCACAGGCCGCGGTTCACCGGCAGGTCGCGGCCCCAGTAATCGGGATTGCGGGTCAGCGTGACCGAAGAACCCGGCTTCACCGCGCTGACGCGGTAGGGACCGGAACCGATCGGCCCCGTCATCGTGGTTTCCTCGAACTTCTCGGGGTCGACGGCGTGGCGCGGCAACACCGGAATCAGGCCGAGGATCAGCGGCAGCTCGCGGTCGTTGGCGCCCGAGAGGTCGAACCGCACCGTGAGCGGATCCGGCGCTTCGGCTTTCGTCACCTTGGAATAATACTGGCGGTGGTTGGGGCGGCCCTTGTCGCGCAACAGCGCCCACGAGAACAATACGTCTTCGGCCGTGACCGGCTTGCCGTCAGAGAAGCGCGCGCGGGGGTCGAGATGGAAGCTGACATAGGTCCGCGCATCGTCGGTCTCGACGCTCCTGGCCAGCAAGCCGTAGAGCGTGAAGGCCTCGTCATTGCCGCGCGACATCAGGCTCTCGACGACGTAGCCGCGGATCTGCTGGACGGCGAGGCCGCGGACGATCAGCGGGTTCAGGCTATCGAAGGTGCCGGGCAGGCCCCAGACCAGCCGGCCGCCTTTCGGCGCATCGGGATTGGCGTAGGGCATGTGGGTGAAACCGGCGGGCAGAACAGGCGCGCCGTGCATGGCGATCCCAAAGGACTCGGCGGCCCGCGCCTCTCTGAGCGCGGCGACCGGCGCCAGCGCGAGCGCCAGTACGGCCGATGCCAAAATACCAAGGCGGATACGTCCAAAGGCGGTCACTGCGACGCGCGGATTTGATTCGAAAATGTACACTGCCGAGCTTTACCATAGGCCTTGACCATAGGGCTTGGCATCCGCCAGCTAACTGCATCAAAGATGCCTGTCGGCATTGATCTTTTCGCCTGTCGCTGTATTGAAGGCGTGCAATTGACCTCGGTGGCAGCGCCTGTCACGTATCCGCCTCAATTGGTTAGGAGACAGCCGCCCAAGCGGCTAGGTGTCGGCGTCTGCAGCGGTTTCGGGCGCTCCGGTTCAGAAAGGGTTTTCCGCAATGAATTTCCGTAGTTTGGCCGCGTCGGTCCGGCCGCTTGGGCGGGTTTCCGCTCTGTTGGCGGCAACCGCATTGTCCGCGGCGCTGATCGCCTCCGGTGCCCAGGCCCAGGCGCCCGCGCCCGCCGCTCCCAAGGCCGCTCCCAAGGCAGCCCCGAAGGCCGCCCCCAAGGCGCCCGGCGCAGCCCAGGCTCCGGCCGCGCAGGCCCCGCCGGCCGCTGGCGCACCCGCCGCAGCCGCCCAGCCTCCGGAACAGCAGGTCCAGCTGATTTACGCCCCCTGGACCAAGTTCTGCCTGAAGGGCCAGGACGCCGGCGCCAAGCAGGTTTGCTTCACCGGCAAGGACGGCCGCATCGAGTCTGGCCAGCCGGTCATCGCCGCCGTCATCATCGAGCCCGAAGGCGAGCCGAAGAAGATTCTGCGCGTGACGCTGCCGCTCGGCATGCAGCTCGTGCACGGAACCCGCATCATCGTCGACGCCAATGCGCCGCAGCAGAGCCCCTATGTCATCTGCTTCCAGAACGGCTGCATGTCCGACTACGAAGCGACCCCCGAATTGATCGCCAGCCTGAAGAAGGGGCAGAACCTCGTGGTTCAGGCCATCAACTCCAACGGCGCGCCGCTGACGCTGCCGTTGCCGCTGGTCGGTGAATTCGCCAAGGCCTATGACGGCCCGCCGACCGATCCGAAGGTGTTCGAGGAAAACCAGAAGAAGCTGCAGGAAGAACTGCAGAAGCGTGCTGAAGAGCAGCGCAAGAAGCTCGAGCAGTCTGCCCCTCCGGCCGCGAAGTAAGACACGCGCCATCAGACAAACAAAAGGCGCCCGATCGGGCGCCTTTTCGTTTTCGACCAGTGCGTTGCTGAAATTGCTCTTCGTTGAAGGTTTGTCGTTGCAGAGATGGCTAATTCAACGACGGATTGCGCGGACGGTAGCCGCCCGATTTGTCCTTGATAAAAATTTCGGCGACCTGCGAATGCCGGATCGGCTCGCCGGAATCGTCGGGCAACAGATTCTGTTCGGAGACGTAAGCGACGTATTCAGACTCCGAATTCTCCGCCAGCAAATGATAGAAAGGCTGATCCTTGTGAGGCCGGACTTCCTCGGGGATCGACAACCACCACTCCTCGGTATTGTTGAATTCCGGATCGATGTCGAAAATCACGCCCCGGAACGAGAACACCCGGTGGCGGACAATCTGCCCGATCTGAAACTTGGCGGTGCGCGCTTTGATCATGCTTCGTCGAATAGACCATGATTGTGGCCGATGCTAGGGGCAAAAGC
>JBBRSX010000125.1:0-18335 GCA_038244925.1 Hyphomicrobiales bacterium
TCCTGGGACTGGCCGAGCCCCATGCGTCGCGCTTCCTCGTCGAGGGCGGCTTCGGCGATGGTCTGCTGCAGCACCTGACGATCAAGCCCGAAGGCGCGGGCCTGGTCCATGGTCAGCGGGCGGCCAAAACTGCGGCCGAGCTGCTGCAGCTTGTCGGTATAGATCTGGCGGAACTGCTCGATCGAAATCTCGGTGCTGCCGATCTTGGCCAGCGACGACTGTCCAAAGCCCTTGAAGATGTCGGCGATGCCCCAGACTCCGAAACTGATGATCAGCACGCCCATCACGACGCTCATTACGGCCTTGCCGAGCCAGTTTGATGAGGCCTTGCGTATTCCTCGAAGCATGGGTCCAACTTGTCTGATTAGGAGGGAACCGGGTCGCGCCTTGGCCAGATCCTTGATGGATACCGAAAAGGGCGTCACCGAGTTGATAAAGCATCATAAAGTGGCAGTGGCCCGGTCGCAACCTCAGCAGCGCGGGCCAATTGAAGCGGTTAACGGCCGGGGATGGCTCTTGCCCGCATCTGGAACTGGCCGCAAGCCTCTGCTAGCGCATCTGTAACGCTGACATTGCGAGAGTTTTTACATGACCGACGCCATCCGGCCGCTGATTGCGGGCAACTGGAAAATGAACGGCCTGAAATCGGCCATAAGTGAATTCGACGCCATGATTGCGGGTGCCGCCACGGTGGCCGCAAAGGCCGATCTGCTGGTCTGCCCGCCGGCGACGCTGGTCGCGTGCTTTGCGGCCAAGGCCAAGGGCTCCAAAATCGCGGTCGGCGCCCAGGATTGCCATCCCAAGGCCTCCGGCGCCCATACCGGCGATCTCTCGGCGGAAATGTTCGGCGATGCCGGTGCCGCAGCCATCATTGTTGGCCATTCCGAGCGCCGCGCTGATCACGGCGAAACCGATGCGCTGGTCCGGCAGAAGGCGGAAGCCGCCTGGCGCGCCGGGCTTGTCGCCATCGTCTGCATCGGTGAGACCCAGAAGCAGCGCGATGCCGGGCAAACCCTGGATATCTGCGGCGGCCAGTTGGCGGGATCGCTGCCGGAAGGCGCCACCTCGGCCAATCTGGTGGTGGCCTATGAGCCGGTCTGGGCGATCGGCACCGGGCTGACCCCGACGACCGCAGATGTCGAGCAGGTTCACCGGTTTATCCGGGGTGTGCTGACCGATCGATTCAAGGCCGAGGGCAGCAAGATCCGGATTCTTTACGGTGGCTCGGTAAAGCCCTCGAACGCCGCCGAGCTGATGGCGGTCGCCAACGTCAATGGCGCCCTGGTCGGCGGCGCCAGCCTGAAAGCTTCGGATTTCCTGGCGATCGCGGCGGGATGCTAGCTCAGGCGGGCAGGGTCTCTCTCATCAGCCGCTTCCAGTAAATCAACGTGCCGGTGAGGCCGCCGTGGGGTTTTAGCGCGTAATCCGGAATCACGCCGGTCAGCTTGAATCCGAGCCGCTCGTAGAGTCCCGCCGCGCCTTCGTCCTCGGCGGTATCGAGCACCAGCAGCCAGCGCCCACTTTCGATCGCGATGCGTTCTGCCGCGCGCAGCAACACGGTGGCGACACCGCGATGGCGGTGACTGAGGCGCGTCATCATCTTCGCGATCTCGGCGCGATGCGGCTGGTTCGGCGGCAGGTTCAGCAGCAGCGTGACGGTGCCGATCAGAACGTCGCCGTCAAAGGCGCCGAGCACGATCCGCTCGCCACGGGCTGCCGCCCCAAGCGAGTCGCGCCAGAACGTTTCCGCAGCTTCCAGGGGCAGCGGATGCATGAAGCTGACCGAACCGCCATGCGCGACGGTTTCCACCAGCATTTCGCTCAACGCCGCGCAGATGTCCGGCGAGGCCTTCAGCGGCGCGATCCTGATCGATGTCATGCTTTCAGCTCCGGGCGAGGGCAACGACATAGACGCAAGGCGCCCCCGTCTCGTTGGCAAAGGTGGTTTCCGCGGGCGGGCCGAATCCGAGGCAGTCGCCGGTGCCAAGCTCGTGCCGTTCGCCGGCCTCGATGATGACGAGCGCGCCCGACTGCACCCAGAGGGTCTGGCGGATATGGGCGTAGGACGAGGCCGGCAGCGTCACCTGCTGACGCGCCGGCATTTCGACCCTGACGATTTCGATCGGGTTATCGGGACGACCGAACACCTGCCGGCGCAGATAGCCGGTCTCGTTATCGCGCCACACCGGCTGGTCGGCGGCCCGCGAAAGACGCGCTCCCTGGCCTTCGGCACGCAGCATCAGGCCCGCCAGTGTCAGGTCGAAGGCGCTCGCCAGCCGCACCAGCACGACGGCGGTCGGGCTGACCTCGGCGCGCTCGATCTTGCTGATGGTGGCTTTGGAGACGCCCGAGCGCTCGGCGAGGTCGGCCAGCGACCAGCCGCGGCTGTCGCGTTCGAGCCGCAGGCGGTGGGCCAGCCGGTTGCTCAGATCGTCTATAATAGTATCCATTTGTCTATTATAGAAGAAATAAGTGCCCGCTCAAGTCCGAATTGGCAGAACAAGGCGGGGCTCAATTCCTTGTCCCCAACGGCTGCGGCAATTATCTCCCACGCAGCGGTTGGGGGTGACAATACACCGTCCGATCGTGTAACACCGCGCAACTTCAGGAAAACCCGCAAGCCCATGACGCAGCCGAAGCCCGGCGCTCTCGGCTTGTGACGGAAGGTTGGAAATGCAGACCGTCATTATCGTCGTTCACCTCATGATCGTTTCCGTGCTGATCGGCGCGGTGCTGCTGCAGAAATCCGAAGGCGGCGGCCTCGGCATGGGTGGCGGCGCCGGCTTCATGTCGAGCCGCGGCACCGCCAATCTCTTGTCGCGCACGACGGCAATCCTGGCAGGCCTGTTCTTTCTGACCAGCATGGGGCTGGCCTGGATCGCAGGCGCCGACCGCAAACCGAGCTCGAGTCTCGGCACGCCGGCAACGCAGTCACAGCCCGCCGGCGGTGCTTCGCCGATCGCTCCACCGACCAGCGGCGGCGTTCTGGATACGCTCAAGAAGGTCGACGAACAGCAGGGCCAACAGCCGGCACCGACAGGCCCGCAGGCGCCGCGTTCGCAATAAAGCAGGGGCGCTATGCATGACGGCGTCTACCGTCCTGCATCAGAACTCCCCATCAATGCTCTGATATCGCTTTGGTTTTCACGTCACCCACAGCCCGGCAGAATGTTTGCCGTTGGATCCGATTCGTTTTGCGAATCGGGGCAGTGGCCTTAAAGGTTGGGTCCCATGGCGCGGTACATATTCATCACCGGCGGCGTGGTTTCTTCGCTCGGAAAGGGTCTGGCTTCAGCGGCACTCGGTGCCCTGCTGCAGTCCCGCGGGTACAAGGTCCGTCTCCGAAAGCTCGACCCCTATCTCAACCTCGATCCCGGAACGATGTCGCCGTATCAGCACGGCGAGGTGTTCGTGACCGACGACGGCGCCGAGACCGATCTCGATCTCGGCCATTACGAGCGCTTCACCGGGCGTCCGGCCACCAAGGCCGACAACATCACGACCGGGCGCATCTACCAGGACATCATCACCAAGGAACGCCGCGGCGATTATCTCGGCGCTACGATTCAGGTCGTCCCGCACGTCACCAATGCGATCAAGGAATTCGTCCTCTCCGGCAACGACGAATATGATTTCGTGCTGGTCGAGATCGGCGGCACCGTCGGCGACATCGAGGGCCTGCCGTTCTTCGAGGCGATCCGCCAGCTCAAGAACGAACTGCCGCGCGAGCACGCCGTCTACATTCACCTGACGCTGCTGCCGTTCATCCCGAGCGCCGGCGAGCTGAAGACGAAACCGACCCAGCACTCGGTCAAGGAACTGCGCTCGATCGGCATCCAGCCGGATATCCTGCTGTGCCGCACCGACCGTGAAATTCCGAAGGAAGAGCGGCGCAAGCTCGGCCTGTTCTGCAACGTGCGCGAAAGTGCCGTGATCGAGGCGAGGGACGTCGACAACATCTACGCCGTGCCCGCGGCCTATCACGCCGCCGGTCTCGACGACGAAGTGCTGGCCGCATTCGGCATCACCCCGAAAATTCCGCCGGCGCTGCAGAGCTGGAACGTCATCAACGAACGCGTGCGCAATCCCGAGGGCGCGGTGACGATTGCCATCGTCGGCAAGTACACCGGCATGAAGGACGCCTACAAATCGCTGATCGAGGCGCTGTCGCATGGCGGCATCGCGAATAAAGTGAAGGTCAATCTCGACTGGATCGAAAGCGAAGTCTTCGAGCACGAGGATCCGGCGCCGTTCCTCGAACACGTCAATGGCATCCTGGTGCCCGGCGGCTTTGGCCACCGCGGCGCCGAGGGCAAGATCCGGGCGGCGCAGTTCGCGCGGGAGCGTCGCGTCCCGTATTTCGGCATCTGCTTCGGCATGCAAATGGCTGTCATCGAGGCCGCGCGCAATCTGGTCGGCATCGAGGGCGCGAACTCCACCGAGTTCGGCCCGACGAAAGAGCCGCTGGTCGGCCTGATGACGGAATGGGCACGCGGCAACGAACTCGAGAAGCGCACGAAGGCCGGCGACCTCGGCGGCACCATGCGGCTCGGAGCTTACCCGGCGGCGCTGAACCGCGGCAGCCGGGTGTCGCAAGTCTATGGCGGCGCCACCGAGATTTCCGAACGCCACCGTCACCGCTACGAGGTCAACACCGCCTACAAGGATCGCCTCGAACAGCACGGCCTGCGTTTCTCGGGGCTGTCGCCCGACGGGGTGCTGCCGGAGATCGTCGAATACGAGGACCATCCCTGGTTCATCGGTGTGCAATTTCACCCCGAGCTGAAGTCCCGTCCGTTCGATCCGCATCCGCTGTTTGCGTCGTTTATTCAGGCCGCGATGGTGCAGTCGCGGCTGGTGTAAGGGCATCCGTTCGTCGCCTTTGACGAACGCGCCAATTGTTGCGACAAACCGCTCCCGTATCCTGCAAGAACAATAACTCAGGGAATGAAGCCAATGATCATGGAAATGCGCGTCTATCGCTGTTTGCCGGGCCGTCTGCCGGCGCTGATGAAGCGCTTCGATACGCTGACGCTGAAACTGTGGGAGAAGCACGGCATCAAGCAGGCCGGGTTCTTCACCACGCTGATCGGCACATCCAATCAGGAACTGACCTATTTCGTGGCGTGGGATTCTCTCGCCGATCGCGAGAAGAAATGGACCGCTTTTCAGGCCGACCCGGACTGGATTTCCGGCCGCGCCAAGAGCGAGGACGACGGCCAGATCATCGACA
Source organism: Hyphomicrobiales bacterium (assembly GCA_038244925.1). Taxonomy (GTDB): domain Bacteria; phylum Pseudomonadota; class Alphaproteobacteria; order Rhizobiales; family Xanthobacteraceae; genus Bradyrhizobium. The sequence continues at coordinate 5,234 of JBBRSX010000125.1, forward strand.
ACATCGTCAGCCAGTTGCTGGTGCCGACGCCGTTCTCGTCGGTAAAATAACCGGCGATGCAACCCTGATATTCGGGGTCTTTACGGGGTTGATCCTGATAGCGCGGACCGGCATGGTCCGCGCCGGAATAAGGAAAACCCCTTGAACGCGAACCTCACAGCAGCACCGGTGGTCTCAGCCGGCCCGGTCAAATTCGGCAACGATCTGCCGATTTCGATCATTGCCGGGCCGTGCCAGCTCGAGAGCCGCGCCCATGCGCTGGAAGTCGCGGGCGCGCTGAAAGAGATCGCCGCAAGGCTCGGAATAGGCCTCGTCTACAAGACCTCGTTCGACAAGGCCAACCGTACCAGCGGCACCGCCGCGCGCGGCATCGGGCTTAACCAGGCGCTGCCGATCTTTGCTGAAATACGGTCCTCGCTCGGATTGCCCGTGCTGACCGACGTGCATGAGGCCACGCAATGCGCCGAGGTTGCGCAGGCGGTGGACGTGCTGCAGATCCCGGCTTTCCTGTGCCGGCAGACTGATTTGCTGTTGGCGGCGGCGGCGACCGGCAAGGTCGTCAACGTCAAGAAAGGCCAATTTCTGGCACCGTGGGACATGGCCAACGTGGTCAGCAAGATCACCGGCGGCGGCAATCCGAACGTGCTTGTCACCGAGCGCGGCGCGTCGTTCGGCTACAACACGCTGGTGTCTGATATGCGCGCGCTGCCGATCATGGCGCGCACGACCCGCGCGCCGGTGATTTTCGACGCCACCCATTCGGTGCAGCAGCCGGGCGGCAAGGGCGCGTCCTCGGGCGGCGAGCGCGAGTTCGTGCCGGTGCTGGCACGCGCCGCGGTCGCGGTCGGCGTCGCCGGCGTCTTCATCGAGACCCATCCCGATCCGGACAAGGCGCCGTCGGATGGGCCCAATATGGTGCCGCTGCGCGAGTTCGAAGCGCTGGTCAAAACCCTGATGGGCTTCGATGCGCTGGCCAAGAATCTCACGAAGAGCACAGCGAGTTGATGACGCGGATATCGTTGTGACCGCTACCAGCCGTCTGCCTCCGGCGCTCAACATCATTACACTCGCGACCTTTGCGGCCAGCCTGTCGGCGCGCGCGCTCGATCCGGTGCTGCCGCATGTCGCCGACGATTTCGGCATCAGCATTACGACGGCCGCAGGTTTCGCCTCCGTATTCGCCTTCACTTTCGCGATCATCCAGCCGGTGCTGGGCGCCGCCGCCGATCTGTTCGGCAAGGCGCGGCTGATGGTGGTGTGCCTGGTGCTGCTCGGCGTCGCCAACATCCTCGGCGCAATGGCGACGTCGTTCTGGCTGCTGTTCGCCTCGCGGATTCTGGCCGGCATCGGCTCCGGCGGCGTGTTTCCAGTCGCCCTCAGCCTGACCAGCGATCTCGTCGGTCCGGAAAAGCGGCAGATCGCGATCGGCCGGACGCTGATGGGCTCGATGACGGGAAACCTGCTCGGCGCCTCGGTCTCCGGCCTGATCGGCGACTTCATGGGCTGGCGCGGCGTGCTGGCCATTCTTGGGGTGCTGGTCATTGTGGCTTCATTCGCGGTCCTGATGGGCTTTCGCGGCGCCGCGTTGACCCGGCCTCCCAAAACCAACCTGGCGGCGCTGCGGCACGGCTACTGCACCATCTTCGCCAACCCCAACGCGTTCTGTTACGTCGCGGTGTTCGTCGAAGGCTGCTGCGTGCTCGGCCTGTTTCCCTACATCGCATCCTTCCTGTTCGATCTCGGCGAAACCTCGCTTTCGATTGCCGGGGTCGTGATCGCGGGCTTTGCCGTCGGCGGCCTGGTCTACACGCTCACCGTTTCGCGGTTGCTGCCGAGGATCGGCGTCAAGGGCATGATGATCGCGGGCGCCGCGCTGGTCGGGCTGCAACTGATGGCGGTTGCGACCGGGCCGGGATGGAAGCTGCAAACCCTGAGCCTGATCTTCATGGGCTGGGGTTTTTACATGATCCACGGTTGCCTGCAGGTGTTCGCCAGCGAATTGTCGGTGGAAGCACGCGCGACCGCGCTGTCGCTGCATTCGTTCTTCTTTTTCATGGGGCAGACCATCGGCCCGATCGCCTACGGCTTCGGTATCCTGCACGCCGGCAAGGTTCCGACCTTGCTGATCGCGGCAGCCGTCATCATCTCGCTCGGCTTCGTCTGCGCCCGGCTGTTGCGGCAGACGCGGCCGGTGGACGCGGCGGCGAGGCCGGACGTCGAGGCCTGACCGGACGCCTGCCGGGCATCGCGGCTTTCCTTGTTCCAGGTTGCTTTGTTCCCGTTGCCGTTTGACTTGCTGCGCGCAGGCCGCGAGGCCTATGCTGGCTGCAATATAAAAAACTGCCCGGGAGGAGACCATGCGTCATCCGCTTCTCGCCGCCGCGAGCTTGGCTTTCGCATTTGCGTTTCCGGCATCGGCGCAAGCACCCGCCGCGGCGCTCACCGGTGTCGTCAGTTCGTCCGGAGAAGCGGCGATGGAAGGCGTGCTGGTCAGCGCCGCCAGTACCAGCTCGACCATCACGGTGACCGTCGTTACCGGCGCCGACGGCCGCTTCAGCTTTCCGGCGAATCGCCTCGCGCCCGGCCAGTACAATTTGACCGTGCGTGCGGTCGGCTATGAGCTCGATCCGCCAGCGGCAGTGCAGGTTGCCGGTCAGAAAACCGCCGTACAGGATCTCAAGCTCGGCAAGACCAAAGACCTCGCCGCGCAATTGTCGAACGGCGAATGGCTCTCCAGCATCCCCGGCAGCGATCAGCAGAAGGGACAGTTGCTGAACTGCGTCGGTTGCCACCGTGTCGAACGCATCATGCGCTCGAAATACGACACCGATGGTTTTCTCACCCAGATCCTGCCGCGGATGCAGAGCTACGTGCAGCAGAGCCTGCCGATTCATCCGCAACTGCGTCCGGCGGAGCGCCTGATGGAAGAGCAGGGCGAAGACCGTATCGAGGTTTACCGCAACGTGGCGGAGTATCTCGGCACGATCAACCTCAGCAAGACCGAGACATGGCAATATCCGCTCAAGACGTTTGCGCGGCCCACGGCCCGCGCGACGCGGGTGATCTATACCGAATACGATCTGCCGCGCGAGGAAGTGGCGCCCCACGATACGATGGTGGACAAGAACGGCACGGTCTGGTTCTCGAGTTTTGGTGAACAGAACCTCGGCCGGCTCGATCCCAAAACCGGCAAGGTCACGGAATTTCCGTATCCGAAACACCGGCAGGAGGCGCCGACCGGCAGTCTGGGCCTGCGCGCCGACAGCACAGGAAATCTGTGGCTCGGCAACATGTATCAGGCGGCGATCGTCAAATTCGATCCGAACACCGAAAAATTCCAGTTCTGGACGCTGCCGGCCGAGCAGAATATCGCTGCGGCGCAGATCAACATGGTGAGCCCGCAAAGCTCGCATATCGACGGCAAGGTGTGGACCCAGAACAACGGCTTTGCCGGCGTGCACCGCCTCGACCTCGCCACCGGCAAGATCGAAACCTGGCAGCCGTTCAAGAGCGCGCGCAAGGGCGAACCGCACAACATCTACGACGTGATTCCGGACTCGAACAACAACGCCTTCTTCACCGACTTCCGCCAGGGGCAGATCGGCCGTATCGATGCCAAAACCGGCGAGGTCACGCTGTTCCAGACGCCGACGCCGCGCTCGGCGCCTCGGCGCGGCAACATGGATGCGCAGGACCGGCTCTGGTTCGGCGAATATCGCGGCGACCGGATCGGGATGTTCGACACCAGGAGCAGCACGTTCAAGGAGTGGAAACTCAATACGCGCTGGGCGGCACCCTATGACGTCATGCTCGACAAGAACGGCGATGCCTGGACCGGATCGATGGTGACGGATCAGGTGACGCGGCTCAACACCAGGACCGGCGAAATGGTCGACTACCTGTTGCCGCGCTCCACCAATATCCGCCGGGTCTTCGTCGACAATTCGACGACGCCGGTGTCGTTCTGGGTCGGCAGCAACGACGGCGCCTCGATCGTCAAGGTCGAGCCGCTGGACTGAGCGTGGACAACCCGCCTATTTTCCGAGCGCCGCCGCCAGCAGCGCCTGGGCCTGTTTGGTCGCCAGCGCAAACGACGGCTGCTGCGGCGCTCGCTGGGCGAAGCAGCGCGCATAGGCCTCTTCACTGTTTTGGCGGCGCTTGTCGTCCAGCGGCTCGGCCTTCTTGTTGGCAAGGCAGGCCGCAATCCGCACGTTGGGCTCGATTGATCCTTCGGCAACATAGACCTTGCCGTTGGCGACGGCGGCCACGATCACTTCGTCCGCTGAATCGGGAAGTTCGGACTGGGTCCTTCCTGCCAGCATCGCGAACGCGAATGTAGCTCCGGCGGGCTTGGCGATCGGCAGCGGACTGAACTTGACCACCGCCGCGCCGTTGGAAATCGCCTGGGTATAAAAGCTTTCGTCGCTCAGCGCCTTGGCGATCTGCTGCGGCACATTTTTGACTTTGTCGCCCCACCATTCCTTGTGGGCGCGCAGCCAGCGCTCGAACAGCGTCTGCGTGGTGACGACGATGTGCGCTTTCGGCTCGATATATTTGTCGTCGGCGCCGTTGCTGCCGGCTTTCTGGCCGTTCGCGCCGAGCAGCGCGTCGAAGCGCAGGCCGTCGAGCGTGCCGAAATCCTCGTCGCCCTTGTAGAAGCTTCCGAGATTGAGTTTTGCCGGTCCAAAGCCAGCGCGTGCGGGCTCGTTGAGGATCGCGGCCATCTGTGCCGTCAGGTCGGCGGTCGCGGCTTCCTCGTCCTTTTTCGCGGCATCGTCGAACTTCCCGGCATCGTAGATCGCGGACAATTTCTCGATCGCGGCATCGCGCGCGGCGACGTAGCGGTCCTCGGCGGCCGGCGGCGCGGCGAGGGCCGTTGTGAGGGTTGCGATCAGCAGAACCGGGGTGAAAAATCCTGAAATCGGGAATAAGGCCTTGTGCATGTCTGGTGGTCGGTGGCGCCGGCGATCCGGTTCAAGCGGCGCGCAGCGCGGATCATCCCCGCCCGCGATAGGGTGCGACGCCCTGGTCGGGCATCCACATGCCCTTGGGCAGCTTGCCGGTCTGCCAGAACACGTCGATCGGGATGCCGCCGCGCGGATACCAGTAGCCGCCAATCCGCAGGAACTTCGGCCCGATCTCGGCGGCGATCCGCTTGCCGATCATGACAGTGCAATCCTCGTGGAACGCGCCGTGGTTGCGGAAGCTCGCGACATAAAGCTTCAGCGATTTTGATTCCAGCAGCCAGCGGCCCGGCACGTAATCGATCATCAGATGCGCGAAATCCGGCTGTCCCGTGACCGGGCAGAGCGAGGTGAAGTCCGGCGCGGTAAACCGCACGACGTAGTTGGTGTCGGCTTGCGGATTGGGAACACGGTCCAGCTTCGCCTTTTCGGGGCTATCCGGCCATTCCACGGCACGGCCAAGCTGCAGGCCGGACGACTTCGGGACTTTAACAGGGGTTTTCGACATTGTGGGTCTCCGCTGCGGCTCTATTAGACAATTCGGCCGCCAGCGTCACGGGCGAGGGCGGCCTTTTCCGCACCGCAACCTTGCTGTAGAAGCAGCGCCAAACGTCCTTTCCTGCCATTCCAAGAGGCTCCCATGACCGCCATCGTCGACATCATCGGCCGCGAAATTCTCGATAGCCGGGGCAATCCCACGGTTGAGGTCGATGTGGTGCTGGAAGACGGTTCGATCGGCCGGGCGGCGGTGCCCTCGGGCGCCTCCACCGGCGCCCATGAGGCGGTGGAACTGCGGGACGGCGACAAGAAGCGCTACCTCGGCAAGGGCGTGCTGAAGGCAGTTGAAGCCATCAACGGCGAAATCTTCGAGGCGCTGAGCGACCAGGCGGTCGAAGAGCAAGTCCAGATCGACCAGATCATGATCGACCTCGACGGCACCCCGAACAAGAGCCGGCTGGGCGCCAACGCCATCCTCGGCGTCTCGCTGGCCTGCGCCAAGGCGGCCGCCGAATCCTTCGACATGCCGCTCTACCGTTATGTCGGCGGCACCTCGGCGCGGACCCTGCCGGTGCCGATGATGAACATCATCAACGGCGGCGTGCATGCCGACAACCCGATCGATTTCCAGGAATTCATGATCCTGCCGGTGGGCGCTGCGACCTTTGCCGAAGCGTTGCGCTGCGGCTCGGAAATCTTCCACACGCTGAAGGGCGAGCTGAAGAAGGCCGGCCACAACACCAACGTCGGCGACGAGGGCGGCTTTGCGCCGAACCTGCCGTCGGCGGATGCGGCGCTTGAATTCGTGGTCAGCGCGATCGGCAAGGCCGGCTACACCGCCGGCAAGGACGTCATGCTCGGCCTCGATTGTGCTGCGACCGAGTTCTTCAAGGACGGTGCTTACGTCTATGGCGGCGAGAACAAGACCCGCTCGCGCTCCGAGCAGGCGAAGTATCTCGCCGATCTCGTGAAGCGCTACCCGATCGTCTCGATCGAGGACGGCATGTCGGAAGACGACATGGACGGCTGGAAGGAATTGACCGATCTGGTCGGCACCAAGTGCCAGCTGGTCGGCGACGATCTGTTCGTCACCAACGTGATGCGACTGGCCGATGGCATCAAGAACGGCCGCGCCAACTCGATCCTGATCAAGGTCAACCAGATCGGCACGCTGACCGAAACGCTGTCCGCGGTCGAGATGGCCTACAAGGCCGGCTACACCGCCGTGATGTCGCATCGCTCGGGCGAGACCGAGGATTCCACCATCGCCGACCTCGCAGTCGCCACCAATTGCGGCCAGATCAAAACCGGCTCGCTGGCGCGTTCCGACCGCACCGCCAAATACAACCAGCTTTTGCGCATCGAGCAGCAGCTCGGCGCGCAGGCGAAATATGCCGGCAAAGCGGTTTTCAAGGCTCTGGCGTAACGCGACGGCGCACCAAGATATAACAAACACAAACGGGAGGATTGGCGATGAGTGACGGCAAAAGCGGCCTGCAACTGCGTTCGCTGCTCAAGAAGAGCGGCGAACTCGAACTGTCGCTGGTGAACATCCCGACGCCTGAACCGGCCGAGGATGAAGTCGTGGTTCGGGTCGAGGCGACGCCGATCAACCCGTCCGACCTCGGGCTTCTGATCGGTCCGGCCGACATGTCGACAGCGGTCGTTGCGGGCTCGAAAGACTTGCCCGTCATCACCGCCAAGATGCCGGAAGCGGCGGTGAAGATGATGGGCGCTCGACTCGATCAATCCTTGCCGGTCGGCAATGAGGGCGCCGGCACCGTGATCAAGACCGGCTCGTCGGATGCTGCCAAGGCGCTGATGGGCAAGCTGGTCTCCGTCATCGGCGGCGCGATGTACACCCAGTACCGATGCGTCAAGGCGCGCGACGTCATGCCGCTGCCGTCAGGCACCACCGCCGCCGACGGCGCCTCCTGGTTCGTCAATCCGCTGACCGCGCTCGGCATGACCGAGACCATGCGGCGCGAGAACCACAAGGCGCTGGTGCATACGGCTGCCGCTTCCAATCTCGGGCAGATGCTCAACAAGATCTGCATCAAGGACGGTATCGGCCTCGTCAACATCGTGCGCAGCAAGGAGCAGGCCGATATCCTGCACAAGATCGGCGCCAAGTATGTCGTCGATTCCACCGCTCCGACCTTCATGGACGATCTCACCAACGCGCTGGTCGAGACCGGTGCCACGATCGCGTTCGACGCCATCGGCGGCGGCAAGCTCGCCGGGCAAATCCTGACCGGCATGGAAATCGCCGCCAACAAGACCGCCAAGGAATACAGCCGCTACGGCTCAAGCGTGTTCAAGCAGGTTTACATCTACGGCAGCCTCAATACCGGTCCGACCGAGTTGAGCCGTTCGTTCGGCCTGAGCTGGTCGGTCAGCGGCTGGCTGCTGACGCCATTCCTGCAGAAGATCGGTCCGGCCGATATCGGCCGGCTGCGCCAGCGCGTGGTCTCTGAATTGAAGACCACCTTTGCCAGCCATTACACCCGGGTGGTGTCGCTGCCGGAGGTGCTGCAGATGTCCAACATCGCCGTCTACAACAAGCGCGCCACCGGCGAGAAATTCCTGATCAACCCGAACAAGGGCTGAGGCTTCCGGCTCCCCCCCTCCGACTTCGGGGCTTGCGTTCTCCCGGCAACGGGAGAACATTTGCCGCGCTGAATGCGGGAAAACCGCAGGGGAAAAGGGGAGTATTCGCCATGACTGATCTGGATCGCCGCCAGCTACTGGCGGGGGCTGCGGCTGTTGGAGCATCGGCCGCGCTGAATTCGTTTGGAACATCGACGGCGCGGGCCGCGGTGCCGCAGCCAGGCAGCCAGGCACCCGGCTTCTACCGCTACAAGGTCGGCAGCTACGAGTGCACGTCGATCAATGACGGCGCGCGGTCGTTTCCGATGCCGGATACGTTTGTGAAGAACGTGCCGAAGGAGGAGGCGCTGGCCGCCGCCGAAGCCGCCTACATGCCGAAGGGCATGGTGACGGTGCCGTTCAATCCGCAACTGATCAACACCGGCAGCAAGCTGGTGCTGATCGACAGCGGCAACGGCGTCGCCAATTTCGAGCCGAGCAAAGGCGCGGTCGGCCGCACCTTGCAAAATCTCGCCGCCGCCGGCGTCGATCCCAAGAGCATCGACGTTGTGCTGTTGTCGCATTTGCATCCCGACCACACCAACGGCATCCGCGCGCTGGATGGCTCGATGGCGTTTCCGAATGCCGAGATCATGGTGCCCTCGGTGGACTGGGCGTTCTGGACCAGCGACGAGAACGCCGCGAAAGCAGAATCCAACGCAATGATGAAGAACTACTTTGCCAACGTGAAGAAGACGTTTGCCGGCATTGAATCCAAGGTGACGAAATACGACTGGGGCAAGGAAGTAGCCCCCGGCATCACCTCGATCGAGGCCCCGGGCCACACCCCCGGCCACAGCGCGTTCGCGATCGCCTCGGGCGGCTCGAAGATCCTGATCCAGTCCGACGTCACCAACATTCCGGAATTCTTCCTGCGCAATCCGGACTGGCACGTTGCCTATGACGTCGACCCTGCGGTGGCCCAGACCACCCGTCACAAGTTCTACGACATGGCTGCGGCCGAGAAGGCGCTGGTGGTCGGCTTCCACTTCACCTTCCCCTCGATCGGCCATGTCGAGAAGGACGGCGCGAAATACCGGCTGGTGCCGGTCGCCTGGAATCCGGTGATCTGAGCGCGAGGTCGCTCATTGACGTCGCAGGCCGTCCGGAAAGGCTGCCTGCGTGGAGGCACTACTGCGGCAGGATTATTCTCCCTAAGCGGCCGCAAACACCAATTCATGCACTTGCATCCATCTGCCGATCTGGCTAAGTGCGTGCTGGGCGTTTTTGCTTCAAAAGGGAAATCCAATGGCCACCCACACCATCGTCACCATCGTCGGCAGTCTCCGCAAGGAGAGCTTTTCGCTCAAGATTGCCAATGCGATGGCCAAGCTGGCACCGGCGTCGCTGAAGCTCGACGTCACGACGCTGGGCGGCATTTCCTTCTTCAACCAGGACCTGGAAGCGGCGCCTCCGGCCGACTGGCTGGCGTTCCGGGAAAAGCTGCAGAAGTCGGACGGCGTGCTGTTCGTGACCCCCGAATATAACCGCGCGATCCCCGGCGTGCTGAAGAACGCAATCGACGTCGGCTCGCGCCCTTACGGCAAGAGCTCGTTCCTTGGCAAGCCGGTCGGCATTATCAGCAACTCTCCGGGACCGCTCGGTGGCGTCAGTGCGGCCAAGACTCTGCAGAACATTTTGCCGGGCATTTCCGGCCCGATCATGGGGCAGCCCGAGGCCTACCTGAACGCCGTCGGCGACGCCTTCGACGACAAGGGCAATCTCATCAAGGAACCGCTGCAGAATGTGTTGCAGCAGTACCTCGAAGCGTTTGCGGTGTTCGTGGACAAGCAGAACCGCTAAGGCCGGGCTGAGGTCTCTCCGCGTCATTGCGAGCGAAGCGCAGCAATCCACACTTTCCTTGCGCTGGGATGGATTGCTTCGCTGGCGCTCGCAATGACGGCCTCAATGCCCGATTTTTGCGCAGGACCGGCCGTCTTAGGCTTCCCTTAACCAGACCGTCGCATCTTGCTGCCATGGTCTCCCGTACCCGACTGAAATCGCTGCTGACCGGGCTCGCCCTCTACACGATGGCGGCGCTGATGGTCGGCTATTTCGGGGTCAACGCCTATACCGGCAAATACGGGCTGAACGCGCGGCAGGAACTCGATCAGGAGATTGTCGCGCTGACCTCGGAACTGGCGCGGCTGAAGCGGGAGCGGGCGCAGGGCGAGCAGCGGGTTTCGCTGCTGCGCTCCGACCGGGTCGATCCCGACATGCTGGACGAGCGCGCGCGCTTTCAGCTCGACTATGTCAGCCCGCGCGATCTGGTCCGGACCATCACGGCGCGTTGATTTTACACACGCCAGCGTCGTCCTGAGGTACGCGACCTTGTGCGCCTCAAAGGACGGGGATCTGGGTTGCATGCTTCGAGGCTCGTGGAGCCTGTCATCGGGCCGCGCTTCGCGCGGACCCTTTGGCTCGCACCTCAGCTTGACGACCAAGTCCAGTCCGCAAATTTCAAAAAACTGCAAAATCAATTTCGAAAATGTCGCGTCGCGTTGCAGTGCGGCATAGCAATATTTTCGCGCGCGCACGCAATCCTTTCACGGCGGTTTGAGTTGGGATAGAGAGGGCTGATCGTCTCTCTCATCCGGAATTGCCATGGCCGCACCCAAGAAAAGCGCTGACAAGGAAGCAGGGCAGGAGAACGCAAAGGGGTCCCCTCCGGATTTCACCAGGGCGCAGGAACTGGCCGCGCTCCGGGACATGCTCCTGATCCGCCGCTTTGAGGAAAAGGCCGGCCAGCTCTACGGCATGGGTGCAATCGGCGGCTTCTGCCACCTCTATATCGGCCAGGAAGCCATCGTCGTCGGCATGCAGATGGCCCTGAAAAAGGGCGATCAGGTCATAACCGGATACCGCGACCACGGTCACATGCTGGCCTGTGGAATGGAATCCAGGGGTGTGATGGCCGAACTGACCGGACGCCGAGGCGGCTATTCCAAGGGCAAGGGCGGCTCCATGCACATGTTCAGCAAGGAGAAGAATTTCTACGGCGGTCACGGCATCGTCGGCGCCCAGGTTTCGCTCGGCACCGGTCTGGCGTTCGCCAACCGCTACCGCGGCAATGACTTCGTCAGTCTGGCCTATTTCGGCGACGGCGCCTCGAACCAGGGCCAGGTCTATGAGAGCTTCAACATGGCGGAGCTGTGGAAGCTCCCGGTGATCTACATCATCGAGAACAACCGTTACGCCATGGGCACCTCGGTGACGCGCTCCTCCGCCCAGACCGATTTTTCCAAGCGCGGTGTTTCCTTCAACATTCCCGGCCAGCAGGTCGACGGCATGGACGTTCGCGCCGTCAAGGCCGCGGGCGACGAGGCGGTCGCCTGGTGCCGCGCCGGCAAGGGGCCCTTCATCCTGGAGATGCAGACCTATCGCTATCGCGGCCACTCGATGTCGGATCCGGCCAAGTACCGTACCCGCGAGGAGGTCGAGAAGGTTCGCCAGGACCAGGATCCGATCGAGCAGGTGCGTGGTCGCCTGCTGGCGGCCAAGGTCACCGAGCAGGAATTGAAGGCGATCGACGCCGAGGTCCGCGAGATCGTCAACGACGCCGCCGATTTCGCCCAGCACGATCCCGAGCCCGAGGCGTCCGAGCTGTGGACGGATATCTACCGATAAATTCCGACACCACGTATCCCGCAAAACTGGAGACCGTTTTGCGATCAGAATACGTGGCGACAAGATGAGCGCAGAACAAAACTAAGAGTGATTTCGGGAGCCGATATGCCCATTCAAGTATTGATGCCTGTGCTTTCGCCCACGATGGAAAAGGGCAACCTTTCCAAGTGGCTGAAAAAGGAAGGCGAGACCATCAAGTCGGGCGATGTCATCGCCGAGATCGAAACCGACAAGGCGACGATGGAAGTCGAGGCGACCGATGAGGGTACGCTCGGCAAGATATTGATCCCCGAAGGCACCAACGACGTCGCGGTCAACACGCCGATCGCGACCATTCTGGTGGATGGCGAAACCGCCGCCGATCTCGGCAAGGCCCCGGCTGCAGCACCCCCGAAGGCCCCAGAAGCCGCTGCCCCGACCGCTGCGAAAGCTGACGCGCCTCAGCCTGCTGCCAAGGCACCTGCGGCAGTCGCCGCGCCCGATCCGGAAATTCCTGCCGGCACCGAGATGGTGTCGATGACCATCCGCGAAGCGCTGCGCGACGCGATGGCCGAGGAAATGCGGCGCGACCCCGATGTGTTCATCATGGGCGAAGAGGTCGCCGAGTATCAGGGCGCTTACAAGGTCACCCAGGGCCTGCTGCAGGAGTTCGGCGACAAGCGCGTCATCGATACGCCGATCACCGAGCATGGCTTTGCCGGCATCGGCGTCGGCGCGGCGATGGCGGGTTTGAAGCCGATCGTCGAATTCATGACCTTCAACTTCGCGATGCAGGCGATCGACCAGATCATCAATTCCGCGGCCAAGACGCTGTACATGTCCGGCGGCCAGATGACTTGCCAAATGGTGTTTCGCGGTCCGAATGGTGCTGCGTCCCGCGTCGCCGCCCAGCACAGCCAGGACTACTCGGCCTGGTATTCACAGGTGCCGGGCCTCAAGGTGGTCGCGCCGTATTCGGCCGCCGACTACAAGGGGCTGTTGAAGGCCGCGATCCGCGATCCCAATCCTGTCATCTTCCTCGAAAATGAAATGCTCTACGGCCACACCGGCGAGGTCCCGAAACTCGACGATTATGTTGTGCCGATCGGCAAGGCCAAGATCGCGCGAGCCGGAAGTCATGTCACGCTGATCTCGTGGTCGAACGGCATGTCCTACGCGCTGAAGGCGGCCGACGAACTCGCCAAGGAAGGCATCGAGGCCGAGGTGATCGACCTGCGCACGCTGCGTCCGATGGATACCGACACCATCGTCGCCTCCGTCAAGAAGACCGGGCGCGCGGTCACGGTGGAGGAAGGCTGGCAGCAGAGCGGCGTCGGCGCCGAAATCGCCGCCCGCATCATGGAACACGCCTTCGATTATCTCGA
>JBBRSX010000126.1:0-17948 GCA_038244925.1 Hyphomicrobiales bacterium
GTTGGCGTAGTCGCAAAACGACAGGCCAAGGCTGCCAATCTGCAAATGGTTCGCACGAACCGCGAAATCGTTCTTGCCCCCAGCGATGCCGAAGCTGCTGGCACCGTAAAATCCAAACAGCCGGTCGCGGATGAACTCCGGATCGCGAGCGTTCATCACCGGATAGTTGCTCAACGGCGTTGATCGGAGCGGCATGGATGAAGTCAGCCAATGATTCGCGCAAGCTTAGCGACTTGCAGGCTTAAAAGGCGCAGTACCAACCAATTCCGTAGTTGTACGGGCATCCTGCAAGCCGTTAACGGCACGTTCAAACCAAATTACGCCAACAAAGACCGAGTGGTGCCAACTCTCCTGCGGGCTTCATCCGTCAACCCTCACGGGATGGCAGAATGCGGCTTGCACTGGCACGGCGCGGTCTCAGCAGTTGCTAGCATGAATAAACTATTCTGGCATCGACGCACCAGCTCGGTGGAGGATCGATTGGCCAGCATGTTGAACATCGTGGATTTTCAAGAAGCGACAATCCGACGCAGGGCATCGTCGTCACCGCGAGCTGCCGCGCCGGTCGATATTTTGGATATCTCGGTCGAAGCCGTCGGCCTGCAATCGAAGGCGAAGGACGGCATCTGCCGTGCGATCCTGATGCTCGACATTGCCGCACAACGTGCGCACCAGCTCGCAGCGTACGTTCCTGATCCGGCGGCCAAACAGCGCCTCAATGCGCAAATCGCTATTATCGAAGACCTGCTGCAGCTCGCAAGAGAAATGGCGCGGGATTTCTGAGATACGAAGCTTCGTCAACAACACTGCACCCCCTCTCTCATAAAAACGCGATGTGCAAATCTCAAACTGGAGAATGAAATGTCGATCGATCGTCGAACACTGCTGCGCGGCGCACTCGCTTGCGCCTGCTGTCTCAAAGCCGGGGCAACGATAGCGTCTGACGCGCCCGCCCATGGAGCACGCGCGGCTCACTGGAGCTATGAAGGTGACGGCAATCCCGAGAAATGGGGAGAGCTGCAATCCGATTTCAGGATGTGCCAGCTGGGTCTGGAGCAAACCCCGATCGACCTCAGCGACGGCATCAAAGGCGACGTTGGTTCTGTCGATTACGATTACAAGCCGTTGCCGCTCCGCATCGTGAACAACGGCCACACCATTCAGTTCAATGCCGATCCGGGCAGCGCCTGTGTGATCAATGGAGCGCGCTACGAACTGCTGCAATTTCATCTTCACCATCCGAGCGAGCATTTGCTGGCGGGAAAAAACTTTGATCTCGAATGCCACTTCGTTCACAAGTCGGCCGCGGGCGCCCTCGCGGTGACCGGTGTGTTCATCCGGCCGGGCGCAGAGAGCGCGGCCCTGAAGACGTTCTTCGATTCGATGCCTGCCAAGGAAGGCCCGGAGTTGAAGGCTGGCGGCACGATCAATGTCGCGGCCATCCTGCCGAAGACCGGCGGCTACTTCCGCTACATGGGCTCGCTGACGACGCCGCCTTGTTCGGAAGGGCTGACCTGGACGGTTCACAAGGAGCCGGTCGAGGCGTCGGTCGCACAGATCCAGAAATTCGCGGCGCTGTTCCCCGCAAACGCCCGTCCGCTTCAGAAGCGCAACCATCGCTTCCTGATCGACGCTTCCTGACCTCCGCATCACCAAAGAATTGAAGGACACGCACGTGAGCAATCTCTCCCAAACCGCCGCAACCCCGCCTTCCAGCCTGTTCGGCGTTTTCACCAACCGCAGGATCAACACCAAGATCGCGATCGGCTTCGGCTGCATTCTCCTCCTGATGAGTGCGATATCAGCGATGTCCTATATCGAGTTCGGCAAGGTCGAGCGCGACGTATCCGACTATTCCCGCAAAGTCAGCAACAGCTCGCTCATCAGTGACATCGATCGTCAATTCCTGGCGCTCCGCCGCTACGCCGGTGAAGTCTCGCAAAATCTGGAAGAGAACACCGCTGGCGCAGAGAACGCACGCAAGATCGTGCGCGAGCGTCTCGATCAGGTCGTGAAATCGACCAACAATTCCGAACGTCTTGCGAAAGTGAAGAATCTCGCCGATCAGTTCGATCTCTATTCAAAGGACTACGACAAGGTCACGCCGATGCGGCGCGAACAGGCCAAGCTGATCAAGGACGTGCTCGATCCGGTCGGTCAGAAGCTCCGCAACGAACTTGAGCAATTGCAGAAAAATTCCGCCGTTCAGGCCGGCAACAGCAATACGCTGGTGCTGTCGGGCGAAGCCATCAAGCTCGTCATGCAAGTTCGCCTCAACGCCGACAAATCGCTTAACCTTCATGACGAGGCCTTCGTCAAGGCCGCCGAGACCGCGTTCGCAGATCTCAAGCTGGTGCTGGCCTCGCTCGACAAGGCGATCACAAATGCCGAGGCGCGCAAACAGATCGATGACGTCAAGTCTAGCGCCGATCGATACCACGACGCTTTCGTCAAGGCCATGCACGACTCCAAGGAGATCGACACGATCATGAACGGCGAGATGCGCAAGGCGGCGCGAGCGATCGCCGCCGATGCCGCCGCGATGAAGGACAGCATAACGGCCGAGGAGCATCAAATCGAGCATGAAGTGGCCAGCCTGATCACCTTTGCCAATACCATGGTGCTTTGGGCAGCTGTCGGCGGCATGATGATCGGCATTGTGCTCGCCTGGCTGATTGGACGCGCGATTTCCAAACCGGTGGTCGGGCTGTGCGCCGGGATGCGGGAACTCGCCGAAGGCAATTTCCAGGTCGTGCTGCCGGGCCTCGGCCGTGGCGACGAAGTCGGCGACATGGCGCAAGCCGTCGAGACCTTCAAGGTAAAGGCCGAGCAAAAGGCGCGTGACGAAGCCGAAGCCAAGATGAAGCAGGATCAAATCGCCGCGCAGCAGCGCAAGGCGGATATGATCAAGCTAGCCGACGACTTTGAAGGCGCGGTCGGTGAAATCATCGAAACCGTGTCGTCAGCTTCAACCGAACTTGAAGCGTCCGCTGGAACGTTGACTTCGACCGCGGAACGCGCGCAGCAGCTTACGATCATGGTGGCGGCGGCGTCCGAGGAAGCCTCGACCAACGTGCAATCGGTGGCTTCGGCGACGGAGGAACTGTCGTCCTCGGTCAACGAGATCAGCCGTCAGGTGCAGGAATCGGCCCGGATCGCCAACGAGGCGGTCGGCCAGGCGCGCCAGACCAATGATCGTGTCGGAGAACTATCGAAGGCGGCAAGCCGGATCGGCGATGTCGTCGAGTTGATCAACACCATTGCAGGCCAAACCAACCTGCTGGCTCTCAATGCGACCATCGAAGCGGCGCGAGCGGGTGAGGCGGGCCGTGGATTTGCGGTGGTGGCTTCTGAGGTGAAGGCATTGGCGGAACAAACGGCAAAGGCGACCGGCGAGATCGGGCAGCAGATTGCCGGCATTCAGGCGGCAACGCAGGAGTCGGTAGGCGCGATCAAGGAAATCAGCGGTACCATCGAAAAGCTGTCGGAGATTTCTTCGACCATCGCGGCTGCGGTGGAAGAACAGGGCGCGGCGACGCAGGAGATATCCCGCAACGTTCAGCAGGCGGCGCAGGGAACGCAGGAGGTTTCCTCCAACATTACCGACGTGCAGCGCGGAGCCAGCGAAACCGGCTCTGCATCCTCACAGGTTCTATCGGCAGCACAGTCCTTGTCCGGCGACAGCAACCGCCTCAAGCTGGAGGTCGGCAAGTTCCTGGCGACGGTGCGCGCCGCCTGACGCCTGCAACAATAACAGCGGTAGAGTAGGCTTCGGCCCCGATGCGCAATTGCGCATCAGGGCCGAAGCGATAACAAGAGTTGAGCAGTCAATCACTTCCCCGTCGCGCCGCCCTTGGCGCCACCGCCGATAACCCCCGCCGCTTTCTCGATCGGCTTGATCGCTTCGGTGAAATCGCTTTCCGGGCCCTGGTCGCGGATCACGACTTCCCAGAGCCGGCCGACCGCTTCGGCGACTTCCATCGACAGGCCCAGCGATTTCATTTCTTCCAGCGCGAGCCGGACGTCCTTCACCATCAACCCGGTGGCGAAGCCGAAATCGAAGCTGCGCGGCAGCACCGCGCGCGGAAACTTGTCGCGGCTGGCGGTATTGAGCCCCGATCCGGAGTTAATGACGTCGATCATGACGGCGGGATCGAGCCCTGCCTTGACGCCCATCACCACCGCTTCCGAGGTCGCCACCATGGCGGTTGCCGACAGGAAATTGTTGGCGAGCTTCATGGTCTGCGCCGAGCCGGATTTTTCGCCGATGAAGAACACTTTTCCAATGACGTCGAGCGCGGGTTTTGCGATCTCGAAATCGGCGCGCGGGCCGGAGACCATCACCGCCAGGGTGCCCTTTTCGGCGCCGCCGACGCCGCCGCTGACGGGGCTGTCGAGCTGCACGATGTTTTTCTTCGTCAGCAGTCCGTGAATTTTTGTCGCCATGTGCGAGCCGACGGTGGACAGATCGATGAAGCGCTTGACCCGTTTGCCGTCGATGACGCCGCCGGCGCCGGTCGCGACCTCGAGCGAGGCCTGCAGCGACGGCAGGCTCGCCATCACGGTCTCGCAGCGGTCGGCGATGTCTTTCGGCGAGGAGGCCGCCTGGGCGCCGAGCGCGACCAGCTTGTCGACCGCTTCCTTGCGGGTGTCGAACACGGTGAGCTGATGCTTGGCCTCGATCAGGCGCCGCGCCATCGGAAAACCCATTTTCCCGAGGCCGATGAATCCGATTTCCATAGTGAGTTTCCCTCAATTTCGTCGTTGCGAGGTGGCTTGTCTCGCCGAAGCTCGAAGAGCGAAGGCGGAAAAAGCGTTTCCCCGGTATTTTACGGTTCGCGACTGAGGTTACGGGGTCGCAGGGCCACAGTCACGCCTTCGTGTTATGCGTATTTCCGGGTGTGGGAACCGCCGGAAGCAGGGGTGCCTCATTGCCGCCGCCGTGCTAGGATGATTTGCCGGCAACCCGGAGAGTTTTTTGAACGGTGCCACACCCGACCCCTCACAGCCCGCGCGCGAGCCGGATGCTGTCGCGCGGCTCCAGCTGACGCAGGCCCTGCAACGGGCCAAATATGCGACCGCGTGGGAGCGCGCCTGGCCGGGTCTCGCCCGGCTTTTAAGCGTAGCCGGACTGTTTCTGGTGGTGTCGTGGGCCGGGCTGTGGCTGGCGCTGCCGTTCCTGGCGCGTGCCATCGGCATCGCCGTGTTCGCGCTTTTGACGCTCGGGGCGCTGTATCCGCTGATCCGTTTCCGCTGGCCTTCCCGCGAAGACGCGCTTGGCCGGCTCGATCGTGGCACCGGCGTCCGTCATCGCCCGGCGACCGCGCTGACCGATACGCTCGCTACGCAGGATCCGATCGCGCAGGCGCTGTGGCGAGAACAGCGCGAGCGCACGCTGGCATCGATCAAGCGCATCCGCGCGGGTTTGCCGTCGCCGCGATTGCCGATCCACGATCCCTGGGCCTTGCGCGCGCTGGTCATGGTGATGATCGCCGCCGCTTACATTGCCGCCGGCGACGAGCGTTCGATGCGGGTGGCCGCGGCGTTCGACTGGAACGGTGTGCTGGCGCCGGCCAATGTCCGGGTCGATGCATGGGTGACGCCGCCGGTCTATACCGGCAAGCCCCCGATCATTCTTTCCGCCGCCAACAAGGATGCCGGCGGGCCCGACAGCGGGCCGTTGTCGGTTCCGGCGGGTAGCACGCTGTTGGTGCGCTCCAGCGGTGGCACCATCGATGTCGTGGTTGGCGATGGCGTCACCGAGATCGCGCCGGGTGACGCCGCCCCCCAGGGCACCAACGAGCGGCATTTCAAGATTGCCGGCGACGGCACCGTGCATGTCCGCGCGCCGGCCGGTCAGCCGCTGTGGAAATTCAAGGCTGTGCGCGACGAGCCGCCGAAAATCTCGCTGGTCAAGGACCCCGAGCGTCAGGCCCGCGGCTCGCTGCAGATGTCCTACAAGCTCGAGGACGATTACGGCGTCACCGAAGCCCGCGCCCAGTTCGCTGCCCGCCGCAGCGAGGCCAGGGAATCCGGCAGGCCGGTCGGCAAGGAAACGGCCAAGGAAACCGCCAAGGATGCGGCCAAAGATACCAAGGTGGCCGAGCCACGGCCGCTGTTCGATGCGCCGTCGTTTCCGCTGGTGCTGCCGAATGCGCGCACCCGCAACGGCGTCGGCCAGACCGTCAAGGATCTCAGCGAGGACCCCTATGCAGGCGCCGAGGTCACGCTGACGCTGACGGCCAAGGATGAAGCCGGCAACGAGGGCCGAAGCGAACCGTTCAGCATGCGTTTGCCCGAGCGTCTCTTCACCAAACCGCTGGCACGCGCTTTGATCGAGCAGCGCCGGATTCTCGCGCTCGACGCCAACCAGAATTCGCAGGTCTATACCGCGCTCGACGCGCTGATGATCGCGCCGGAGGTGTTCACGCCGGAGACCGGCCATTATCTCGGCCTCCATAGCGTGATGCGGCAGCTCGAAGCCGCGCGCACCGATGCTTCCTTGCGCGACGTGGTCGCGAGCATCTGGGCGCTCGCCGTCACCATCGAGGACGGCAATATCAGCGACGTCGACAAGGCACTTCGCGCGGCGCAGGAGGCGCTGAAGCAGGCGCTGGAGCGCGGCGCCAGCGACGAGGAGATCAAGAAGCTCACCGACAATCTGCGCGCAGCGCTGGATAATTTCCTGCGTCAACTCGCCGAGCAGCTGCGCAACAACCCGCAGCAACTGGCCCGGCCGCTCGATCCCAACACCAAGATGCTGAGCCAGCAGGATCTCAAGAGCATGCTCGACCGGCTCGAGCGAATGTCGCGCTCCGGCGACAAGGACGCCGCCAAGCAACTCCTCGAACAGCTGCAGCAGATGCTGGAAAACCTGCAGATGGCGCAGCCCGGCCAGTCCGGCGACGGCGACATGGAGCAGGCGCTGAACGAACTCGGCGACATGATCCGCAAGCAGCAGCAGTTGCGCGACAAGACCTTCAAGCAGGGCCAGGATTCCCGGCGCGACCGCATGCGCGGCAAGCAGGGCGACCAGAGCATGGGCGACCTGCAGCAGGACCAGCAGGGCCTGCGCGACCGGCTGAAGAAATTGCAGGAAGAACTGGCCAAGCGCGGCATGGGACAAGGCCAGCGCGGCGAGAAGGGCCAGCGCGGCGAACAGGGGCAGCAGGGCCGGCCCGGCGGCGACCAGGGCGACGGCGAGGACGGGCTCGACCAGGCCGATGGTGCGATGGGCGACGCCGGTGGCCGGCTCGGTGAAGGCAACGCCGACGGGGCGGTGGATTCGCAAGGCCGCGCGCTGGACGCCCTGCGCAAGGGCGCCCAGTCGCTCGCCGAAGCGATGCAGCAGGGCGACGGCGACCAGCCCGGCGACGGCCCGGGCAACGCCAAGGGCCGCCAGCAGGGTGCGCAGAACGGCACCGATCCGCTGGGACGCCCGATGCGCCACAACGAGTTCAGCGACGATTATTCGGTGAAGATCCCCGGCGAAATCGATGTCCAGCGGGTGCGCCGGATTCTCGAAGAACTGCGCCGCCGTCTCGCCGATCCGGCCCGCCCGCAGATCGAACTCGATTACATCGAGCGGCTGCTGAAGGATTATTGAGGGCTCGTCGTCATTGCGAGCGAAGCGAAGCAATCCATCGCGCCACACGTAGGAAGAGTGGATTGCTTCGGTCGCTGCGCTCCTCGCAATGACGGTCCCGCTACGCCTTCCTTGCCGCCAGCGCGTCCGCCACCGCGATGCGGATATCGGCCACCGAAAACGGTTTCGTCACCACGTCGTGCACGATGGCATTGAGGCCGGAGGCGCGTTCGCGCTGATCGGCGAAACCGGTCATCAATAGAATCTTCAGGTCCGGAAAATCGCGCGCCGCCGCCAGCGCCAGCGCGATGCCGTCCATCACAGGCATCTGGATATCGGTCAACAGCAGGTCGAACGCGCCGCGCTCGCGGGTCAGGATGTCGAGCGCCTCGGCGCCGTCCTCGGCGGTGACGGTGTCATGGCCGTCCAGGGCGATCGCGCGCGCCACCAAAAGGCGCATCGAATCTTCGTCATCGGCGATCAATACACGCGGCATCGGCAAGGCTCATTTGCGAGCGGGAGGCCCGGCGCCGTTCAGGCGTGGCCGCCGGTCAGGTCCCGCTTGTTGAAGAAGCGTACATCAATATTGCGGCCTTCGGGGGGTGGCGAGGCCAGCCGTGACTTGAAAAACGCGCGCTCGCCCGGCTTCAGCACGGTCTGTTCGAGCACCGCGTTCCAGGCGTAGATCTCGGCGCCCTGCTCGTCGCGAACCGAAAAGCGCAGCCGCGGCAGTTCGACCGGCCTGCCGGTGGCGCCGACGATGGCACCTTCGATCACCAGCACCGGTTTGCCTTCGACCATCTCGTTGGTGATCTTGATGTCCTTGAACGCCAGCCCGCGCAGGTTCACCTCGAGCCCGACCAATTTGTAGAAGGTTGCCGTCTGCGGCAGCAGACGGACGACGTCGCCGCGCCAGATCACCAGCGCCAGCAGCAGTGCGCCCATCGCGGCGCAGGCGGTCGGCAGGCCGACAGCAGGCATGTAGGGGATGCGCGGCAGGAAGGGAATGCGGGGCAGGGAAGGCAGTTTGAACAGCCGGGCCAGCCGCTGCCGGTGGCTGCTGGCCGCGATTTCCTCATGCGCCTCGGCATCCTGCCGGGCCACCGACGGCCAGTCGGTATCACCCTCGGCGGGCATATCGGCCGAAATCGAGGGGCTGTCGACGACCGGCGCGTCCTGGCCGGCATCCTGGCTGCTTTCCTCGCGCGCCATCGCGTCCCAGTCGGCGGCGGCATCGTTTTCGGCCGTCTGGCTCGATGCCGCCATCGCCGGCACCGCAGCCGGGATCTCGATGGCGTCCTCGGGACGGGCCAGCCAGGTCTCCTTGCAGCGGGAACAGCGCACTGTCCGTCCGGCCGCCCCTAGGGTGGCCGGTTTGATGGCGTAAGATGTTGTACAATGGGGGCAAACGATGTGCATGGAGCCCAATTTCACCGTGTCTTTGCCCGGATGCTATAGAGCGACCGTTAACGAACCGGAAACCATAACGGTCGCACAACCGTTTTGTCGGGTTCAGACCGGGATCGGCGGGTGGCGCGCCCGGGGTTCCGGCTCAGATCCGGGGTTTCCGGCCACGGTTCATGCCGAGCGACGCTCGGCCACAGCCCAACTCGATCGGAGCTGAGCTTGGTTCGGTTCGAAAATGTCGGATTGCGGTACGGGCTTGGCCCGGAGATTTTGCGCGACCTGTCGTTCCTGATCCCGGCGCATTCGTTCCAGTTCCTCACCGGCCCGTCGGGCGCCGGCAAGACCTCGCTGTTGCGGCTGCTGTTCCTGTCGATGCGTCCGACGCGGGGTTTGGTCAACCTGTTCGGCCACGACGTTTCGCTGCTGGGGAAAGACCAGATAGCGGATTTGCGCAAACGCATCGGCATCGTGCTGCAGGATTTTCGGCTGCTCGACCACATGACGACCTACGAGAACGTAGCACTCCCGTTCCGGGTGATGGGCCGCGAGGAATCCAGCTACCGCCGCGAGGTGATCGATCTGTTGAAATGGGTCGGCCTCGGCGAGCGCATGGACGCGCTGCCGCCGATTCTCTCGGGCGGCGAGAAACAACGCGCCGCAATCGCGCGCGCGGTAATTTCGCGACCGCAACTGTTGCTGGCGGACGAGCCGACCGGCAGCGTCGATCCGACCCTGGGTCGGCGCCTGCTGCGGCTGTTCATCGAATTGAATAAATCGGGCACCGCTGTCATCATCGCGACCCACGACATCACGCTGATGGACCAGTACGAGGCGCGGCGGCTGGTGCTGCATCAGGGACGGCTGCATATCTATGAATAGGCTTCGATGACCGGGCAAATCTGTGACTAGATCTGGCGAAGAACATATCCCGCTGGTGGACCTCGGCAACGAACGCCCGCAGGTCGCGGCGCGGGCGCGCAACATGTCGCCGATCGTGCCGCGGGCGTCGATCTCCGGCCGCGCGCTGGTCGCCGTGGTCGCGATCATGACGTTCCTGGCGTCGATCACCACAGGCACCGTGCTGCTGGTGAGCGCCTCGGCCGCCGAATGGCAGTCGGAAGTCGCCAGCGAAATCACCGTGCAGGTCCGCCCCGTGGCCGGCCGCGACCTCGATCGCGACGCGGCGGCGGCGGCCGAAGCGATGCGCACCCAGGCCAACATCGTCCAGGTCCGCCCCTTCACCAAGGACGAGTCGGCGAAACTGCTGGAGCCGTGGCTCGGCACCGGGCTGTCGATCGACCAGTTGCCGGTGCCGCGCGTCATTGTCGCCCGTGTGCAGCCCGGTGCGACACTCGACCTCGCCGCGCTGCGCGGACGGGTGGTTCAGGTGGCGCCGTCGGCCAGCGTCGACGATCACCGCGCCTGGATCGAGCGCATGCGTTCGATGACCGGCGCCACGGTGTTTGCAGGCATCGCCATTCTGGCGCTGGTGATCGCGGCGACCATCATTTCGGTTTCGTTCGCCACCCGCGGCGCGATGGCGGCGAACCGTCCGATCGTCGAAGTGCTGCATTTCGTCGGCGCCGGCGACACCTATATAGCCAACCGCTTCCTGCGGCATTTTCTCCGGCTCGGCCTTGAAGGCGGAATGATCGGCGGCGGTGCCGCGATGCTGGCGTTCGGCTTCTCCGAATCGATCGCGAGCTGGTTCTCCGGCACCCCGGTCGGCGATCAGTTCGCGGCTTTGCTGGGGACGTTTTCGCTGCCCGCGTCCGGTTATCTGGCGCTGGCGGCGCAGGCGGTGCTGATTGCCGCGATCACCGCCTGGGCCTCGCGGCGCACGCTGTTCGCGACACTGGATGATATCGACTAGAGCCCGCGAAGCAGATTCCACTTCGCCTGAAAACCTTCTAGAATTGCGTGGGGAGAGGACCAGCACGACCACATGAGTTTACCGTCCGACGATAGCTCGCCTGAACCGCCGGCCGCGCCGCCGCGAGGCTGGCTTCGTGCGACCGTGGTCGCGACCCTGTCGATCGCCTTTGTCGGCGCGGCCGTGGGCTTCGTCGCCTTTCTCTCGCAGCTCCGCGGCGTCGAAACCCAGCCCGCCCGCAACGCCGACGGCATCGTGGTTCTGACCGGCGGTTCGTCGCGGGTGTCGGATGCGATGGAATTGCTGGCCGGCGGCTACGGCAAGCGCCTCCTGATCTCGGGCGTGCATCCGACCAACGCCGCCAGCGATATCTCCCGCTCGCTGCCGGACAACCAGTCGCTGCTCGGCTGCTGCGTCGATCTAGATCGCTCCGCCATCAACACCCGCAGCAACGCCGCCGAGACCCGGCGCTGGGCCCGCGAGCGCGGCTTCAAGTCGCTGATCGTGGTGACGTCGAACTATCACATGCCGCGCGCCATCGTCGAATTGTCGCATGCGATGCCGGATATCCAGCTTATTCCGTTCGCGGTGGTCGGCGACAAATGGCGCGACGAGCCATGGTGGACCAGTGGTCCTACCTTCCGCCTGCTGCTGTCGGAATACGCAAAGTATGTCGCCGCCGAATTACGCGTGCGGCTGGCCGATGCCGGGATCGATCTGGCGCCGGACCTTGCCGAACAGCCGAGCGGTGCGCTGTCGCGCCGGCCCGCGACGGCGCAGGCGAATTGATCAAGGCGTGTATTCATAAAACCAGCTGAGAAGTGACCTAACGGCTGCGATGGGCGATGTCCGCTGCTGGGGGTAAAGCGGACTTCGAAGGCCGGGAACCGCGACGTCGGCTAATGGCCGAAGCGGACGTCGGGCGAGCGGACTGCTCTCTCCGGGCCGTTTCTTCTGTTGGGTAGCTCCAGTGCAATGCGGTGTAACTTTCGGCGCGCGCTGCGGAACAAGTGATCTGAATGCCAGTTATCTCGCAACGTAACCGGAGTTGAACTTTGATTTCGACGCCGCCGAGAGTTCGAATTCACGCGGTGTATTTGAACCGAAATAGGTTCTCAAAGCGAAATTATTGAGCGACTTCAAGATCAGGGAATAATGAGCCATTGCGTGTCTTCATCCTCGCATTGTCGGTGTTGGGAATTCTGACCAGTGCAAATGTTGCCAAAGCCGGTCCGAGCACGATCGACCGCGACATGGTGGCATCCGTCGATCCAGTGGCCTTTGCCGACGAAGCGACTCAGGAAACCGAAGATCAGATAGGCCTCAACAAGGGAAAGCGTCGCGACGTGCAGCGCCGACTGACCGGTCTTGGCTTCGATACCAAAGTGAACGGTCGGTTCGGCGAGTCCACACGCGCAGTCATCACGCGCTGGCAGGCGGCACGCGGCTACCCGAAGACTGGCTTCCTGAATAAGCTGCAGCATCAGGCGCTAATGACCGAGTCCGTCTCGGCGGCGACCGCGAGCTTCAACAGCAGCGACCAATCCGATAACGGTGATCCGGCCCATCGTCGAGGCGCGGGTACTGCTCACCATCACCGCAGCGGGGGTGGTCCGGGTGGACTGATTGGCGGGGTGATGGGCGGACTGTTCGGACGCAGATGACCCGACAAACGGTACGGAGCGTTCATTCGCAAACGTTCTCGGTTCGCGCGATCAACCCCTGACATCGCTTATCGGCACTTTTCTGACATGCCGGCCTGCTGGACTGATGTCTGCTTTCGGGGCTTAAGCAGCATGCTGCCAGACCCGCGATGGCTCGAATTTATGAGTACACGGCCTACCGCTCTTCATTTCCATCCCGGGCCGGCACCGCATGTTGATCGTGCAGCATCATCGCGAGCTGGTGCAGTTGCGGATCGCGAAAGCCTTCCGCTTCGATCGCCTTCACGGTCGCGTGCACGTAATCGCGGTTGACGCCGGACTGGCCGTGGCCCTGCAGCACGTGGCGCAACTGATCGGCCAGCGTCAATCGTCCGGCATATTGCACATGGCCGCGATCGACCACATACGCCAGCGCGCTGACGCGTTGCCGCGCCTCGTTCTCCAGCCACACCGAGCGTTTGACCTCGCGATAGACCGATGTCACCTGCTCGCGCTCGCGCAAGTAAGCGACGGTCGCGTCGCGCTGCTTTTCCGCAACACGGAACGCAATGCCGCGGCAGGCGCCGCCGCGATCGAGCCCAAGCACGAGGCCGGGCTTTTCCGGCGTGCCGCGATGCACGAAGGAATAGACGCAGAGCGCGCGGTGTTCGCCGATCAGCCGCGCCGGTACCCGTTCGACGAAATCGAAGCCCGGCCGCCACATCAGCGAGCCATAGCCGAACACCCAGAGGTCGCCTGTCGGGAATTCCGTATCTTGCAAGGTGGTTGCGGACATCAGGCAAAGCGTTTTCGAGCGAAGTGGACGCCGGTTCGCGTAAAGAAAACGCGTCAGACAAAACCGCTACCAGAACAAAGTGGCAATGCGAAGCGATTTCAACGCCTTTTGTTGTGATCTCCGAATGCTTACATTTGACAAAATTGGCCGCCAAAGGACCCGCATGCCTGACATGATCCCCGCACGCCGTCGCCCGCTTTGGCGCCTGTTCATCTTGCCCGCTCTGCTCGTGGTCGCCGCCATAGGCTGGAGTGCGTTCTGGTTCTATGCGGCCTCCGAGGTCGACGTCCGCGCCGACGCCTGGCGGGCGCGGGAAGCGAAATCCGGCCGCGTCTATGATTGCGGCAAGCGTTCGGTTGCCGGTTATCCGTTCCGCCTCGAAGTGAGCTGCGAGGACGCCAGCGTGACGCTGGTGTCGCAGACAGCGGGCGCGGCGTCGCCGTTCACCGCGCGGCTTGGCGAAATCATGGTGATCGCACAGATCTACCAGCCGAACCTGCTGATCGCCGACTTCAAGGCGCCGGCGACTATTGCCGAGCGCGACCAGCCGCCGTCGATGAAGGTGAACTGGACCATCGGCCGCAGCAGCATCACCGGACTGCCGAATAACCCGCAGCGCGCCGACATCGTGTTCGACAATCCCGTGATCGAGCGCATCAACGGGCCGGTGCAGACGCCGCTGGCGAAAGCCGGCCATGTCGAGTTGCACGGCCGCCTCGCCGAAGGCTCAGTTCAGGACCATCCCGTGATCGAGAGCGTGCTGCAGATTGCAGCCGGCACCATCCAGGAAGTGCATCCGCTGCTGGCTGCTCCCTTCGATGCCGACGTCCAGACCAGGCTGACCGGACTGAAGGACTTTTCGCCAAAGCCGTGGCCGGAGCGTTTTCGTGAAATTCAGGCCGCCGGCGGCCATGTCGAGATCGTGCGCTCGCGAATCCAGCAGGGCGACATGATCGCGGTCGCGGCGGGAACGCTCGGCCTCAATGCCAGCGGCCGGATCGACGGCGAGTTGCAGATGACGGTGGCCGGCATCGAGAAAGTGATTCCGGCGCTGGGGATCGAAAAAATGCTGGAAGAGGGCGTGCCGCAGGCAACCCTCGACCGTGTGGCGCCGGGCGTGAAGAGCCAGGACCTCAACAATCTCTTTGGCGCGCTCGACAAGGCGATCCCCGGCCTCGGCAAGGTCGTCAAGCAGAACGCCAATGCCGGCGTCGCGGCGGGAATCAATTCGCTCGGCACAGCGGCCGAACTGGAAGGAAAGAAGGCCCGCGCCTTCCCGCTGCGCTTCGTCGACGGCGTGGTGTTTTTCGGTCCGGTGAAAGTGGCGCAACTGCCGCCGCTGTTTTGATTAACTCCACCCACCCTGCGAATCCTTAACCACATCCTCCACTCAACTCCCGCTCGCCGAACCGTGATCACCGTGTCGGGAATGCCGCGCCCTCAATCAAGCTCTTGCTCTTCGACGATCCACTGACAACACCGTGGGTCGATAACGAGGAGAAGAAAATGACCACGTTAAAATTGCTTGGTGCGGCCGCTATTCTTTCGACCTTGATCGTAACTTCGGCATCGGCCGAGCACATGATCGACGAGCCCGGTATGTTCGCGTTCGTTCATCCCAATGGCGATCTTGGCATCGGATCGTCGCGCCCTGCTGCCGACGCACAGGCGATGGCACCGGCGCCGCGGCCGGTCATGCGTCACCCGGTGCGGCAGGCCAAATCCAGCAAGTAAAAGGTACGTCACGAATTGAAGCGGGCCCAGTCCTCACCGGACCGGGCTCGTTTCGTTTGTGATCGCGGTCCCGCTGTCTCGCTATCGGCTTCACGTCCGAAATATTCCCGCACATGAGCGTGAGCGAAACGTGAAATGAAAATATTTCATGGCCGCGAATATCGGAGCGTGATCGCCGCTCTCTCCTTCAGAGGAAACATACTCACGTGGGAGGTTCAGGTGAAAGTACTCAAGGGGATTCTACTCGGCGGTGTCGTGGTCTGGGCCGGTCAGGCCGTTGCCGCTGACGATGCGCAATCGGAAATTCAGGCGTTGCAGGCGAGATTGAAGCAACTCGAGCAGCGCATCGACGACCGTGCGCGGCGCGAGCAGGTGCAAGCGAGGCTCCCCGCCAAGGCGCCGTCGGCATTCGATCCGTGTCCGGCAGGCAAGGTCTGCTACAAGGGCGTCACGCTGACATTCGGCGGCTGGGTCGATTTCGCCGGCATCTACCGCAGCCGCAACCTCGCCTCCGATACCGGGTCGGTCTATTCCTTCATCCCGTTCCAGCAGAGCAAGAACTTCAATACGCCGGAGACGCGGTTCTCGGCGCGGCAGACCCGGTTCTCGCTGCTGGCGGAGGCCGATGCCGGTTCGGATACGCATCTGGCGGGCTACGGTGAAATCGATTTCGAAGGTGCGGCGCAAACCGCGAACTCGGTCGCGACCAATTCGTTCAATCCGCGGATGCGGCAGGCCAGCATCGAAATCGACCGCACCGATCTCGGTCTGCATTTTCTCGCCGGACAGTCCTGGTCGCTGAATGCGCCGAGCCGCGCCGGCATCGATCCGCGCGCTGTCGACGCGCCCGGCGTGATCGATTTCGAATCCGTGCCCGGCTTCATCGCCGCGCGCCAGCCCGGCGTACGCGTTTGGAAAGACTTCGGACCGGAGTTCAAGCTCGCGGTATCGGCGGAAAACGCCGCGACTTCGTTCGTCGGTGGCAACGTGCCGTTCGTCGGCACGCCGGCGACCGGCCCGCAAGGCGTGCTGAACCCGAATCTGCTGGTCAACCTCCCCGGTCCCGGCGGCAGCTTTTTCAACAGCGCCAACAACCTCAGCCTCAACCGCGTGCCTGATCTGACGATCAAGGCTGCCTGGGACCCGCGGCTCGGCCCGACAAAATTCCACGCTGAAGGCTGGGTGCTGTACCGCGATTTCTACGACCGCTTCAATTTCGCCAACCACAATATCGGCACGGTAAGTTATGGCGGCCATCTCGCGCTGGAACTGGTCCCGAAGACGCTCGACCTGACCTTCTCGGCCGCACAGGGCGCGCTCGGCCGCTTTTCAGCGGCGCCTTTCCAGGACGTGACGCTGCGGCAGGACGGCTCGATGCAGGTGCTGCCGATCACCGCCATACAGGCCGGTGCGGTCTGGCACACGACGCCGTCGCTCGATCTCTACGCTTATGCGGGCATGGAAAAAGCCCGCGCCACTTTCTCCAATGTAGGCACGGTGCCGTTCGGCTACGGCAACCCGCTCTACAACAACACCGGCTGCAACATCGAGAACTCGCCGGCCGCCACTTGCAACGGCAATACCTCGGAAGTTCGGCAATACACCGCGGGCTTCTACAACACCGTGCTCAAGGGCGACTACGGCGCGGTGAAATTCGGCATGCAGTATTCCTACAACCAGCGCTTCGCCTTCGCAGGCGTCGGCGGCACGCCGAAGACCGACGATCACATCGTCATGACCCAGGTTCGTTACTATCCGTTCTGAAACAGGAGCATGTCATGTCAAAGAGAAATACCGCGATGCAGGACTATATCCTGATCAGCCGGGTCGCGCATGTGATCGAGCGCAGCGGCCTCGCCATGGCCGGTGCCATGTGCGGGACGTTCGTTGGCGCGCAACTGGCGAAAGCCAACGTCGCGCTGTTCGAATCGGTCGGATTCATCGCGTCGATGATTCTGATCGGAATGATCGCGTTCTATGTCGGCATCGACGTGCCGCGGGTGCCGGCGAGATCCGAACGGGAAAGCGTCGATGCCGTCGAAGTGCTGAGTGCGGCGGGCACGTTCCTGGCGACGGTTGCCGCGCTGATTTCGGTGTTTTCGATCGTGTTCGATGAAGCCCCGCAGCGCCTCTGGGAATTTGTGGTGGGCTCCTGGTGGCTCGGCGGCGTGACGATGCAGATTGCCGCCGGTTCGATTGGACGGCTGCGTGCAAATACGCGCGTCGCGCGGCAGACGACCGACGGAAGGCAAGCGCAATAAAGCTGCGGTCGCCGAACCGTGATTGAAAATGCTCTGGCCGAAAGCCGTTCAGCACACATCTGCTGATCATGGTTTCAAAACAATCGACCGCATGCGATGGGTCGGACAGGTGGAGAGAACAAATGACTGGTTTCAAACTCATAGCCGCTGCGTTGGTTCTCTCGGCGGCGTCGGCAACGACTGCTTTTGCCCAAGCTGCGATTCAGGAGCCCGGCGCGTACGCATTCTATCATCCAAACGGCGACGTGCTTCATGCGGGATCGCCGCGGCCGGCGGCGGATGCGTTGGCGGCCTATCGCGGCGATACGGATCGGGTCGTGACATCAGCGCCGCACCGGACGAGGCATCACTCGGGTAAATAAAAAGAGAGCACCGGGCTTGCGACCGTTGCCCGACGAGGTGCGACAAATTAACCCGACGGGCAAAATTCCGATTGCCGCGTCGCGCAAATCATTGGTCTAACTACGCCCGTCTCACCCGATTGAGGGGCGATCGCGATCGTCACGACGTGCGGTGGGATGCGATGGACGCGTAGGCTGCGACTGACGAGCGCGGCAGATGCGTACGGCGAAATCGTGAGGGTCCGACGCCCCGGTGCTGGCGTCAAGTTGGCGGAAGCGAAAGCTTCCAATGGCGATGGTGGCAACAA
>JBBRSX010000127.1:0-17757 GCA_038244925.1 Hyphomicrobiales bacterium
AAGGAGCGCAAGGATCGCGTGGATGACGCGATGCATGCGACCCGTGCGGCGGTTGAAGAAGGCATCGTGCCCGGCGGCGGCGTCGCCCTGCTCCGCGCCTCCGAGCAGCTCAAGCGCATCAAGACCGCCAACGACGACCAGAAGACCGGCGTCGAGATCGTGCGCAAGGCGCTGTCCGCGCCGGCCCGCCAGATCGCGATCAACGCCGGTGAAGACGGCTCCGTCATCGTCGGCAAGATCCTCGAGAAGGACCAGTACGCTTACGGGTTCGACTCCCAGACCGGTGAATACGGCAACCTGGTTGCCAAGGGCATCATCGACCCGACCAAGGTGGTTCGTGCGGCGATCCAGAACGCGGCTTCCGTCGCGGCTCTCCTGATCACGACCGAAGCCATGATCGCCGAACTGCCCAAGAAGGGCGGCGCCGGCGGCGGTGGCATGCCCCCCGGCGGCGGCATGGGCGGCATGGACTTCTAAGTCCAGCCACTCAGGCGATACGCAAGAATGCAAAACCCCGGCAGCGATGCCGGGGTTTTCGTTTGTGAACTCCCTCCCCCCGTCATTCCGGGACGCTCTACTTGGCGCGGGCTTTGATGTGCAATTGCACATCAGAGAATCCATAACCACGATTCGGGAGTATGGATTCCGGGCTCGACGCTGCGCGTCGCCCCGGAATGACGCAAGAACTCAACTCGCGATGCCGGGATATAGATCGACCCAACCGGGATTCTTTTCTTCGATCAGGCGTATCTTCCAGTCACGGCGCCATTTCTTCAGTTCTTTTTCGCGCGTGATGGCATTCACCGCATCATCATAGATCTCGAACCAGACCAGCTTGTCGACGCCATATCGCGAAGTGAAGCCTTTTACGACTTTGGTCCGGTTCTCATAGACGCGCCGGACGATATCGTTCGTGACGCCGAGATAGAGCGTGCCGTGTTTCTTGCTCGCAGGCAGGTAGACGTAATACGACATCGAAGGTAGCCGTGCTTATGCCTCGTCATTCCGGGACGCGCCGCTTGGCGCGGGCCCGGAATGACGGAGGATAGTTTGTGATTGCGGGGCGATCAACATTCGATCGACGATCAGAATCGCAAAAAACTCCGGCATCGCTGCCGGGGTTTTCGTTTGAGCCTCGTCTAGCGCGGTATCGAGATCGACGTCAGTCGCATCCGCTCTTTCCATTTGCGCACCACGGCGCCGAGCACGTTGGAATAGTCGTCGGACCACACCACCTGCCCCGGGTCCCGATCGATCTCGGGCCAGTAGCGCGATTGGGCCAGCACGCCGAAGTCTTCGTCCTGGCGGGCAACGGCGACGACCTTTGGCACCCATCGGCTCTCGTGGGCGTTTTCCTGCACGTCACCGCCGCGATAGTAGCGGGCGACGGCGCCGTTGGCGTTGGCGACGCCGGCGACGACCGATGCCAGTTCGAGGTTGCGGTTGGAGACGTGTACGGCGACGACGCCATGCGGGCTGAGCTTGCCAAAATACATCGCCATCTCCTCGCGGGTCAGCAGATGCGTCGGGATCGCAGCCCCGAGGAACGCGTCGATGAAGATCAGGTCGTAGGGCTTTGCCGAAGATGCCGACAGTGTCAGCCGCGCATCGCCCTGCACGATCTCGGTCTGAGGCGCGCATTCCGAGATGTAGCTGAACAGTTTTGGATTGCGGGCGACACGGATCACGTCCGGATCGATCTCGTAGAACGTCACGGTGTCGCCTGCCCTGGCGCGGCAGGTCATCGCGCCGGTGCCGAGGCCGATCACGGCGTAGTTGATCGGGCGGCCGAACCGGGCACGGACCGCATCGACGGTTTGCGCGATACCCGCGCCGTCGAAGAACTCCGCGACCACTTCCGGGCGCCCCGACAGCTTGTGGCCGTTGTCGTCGCGAATCCGCTGCGAGCCCTGCCCGATGGTGCCGTGCCAGAGCACGCGGAAGCGGCCGTCGCCGGTCTCGGCGGCATTGAGCACGCCGAAGAAATTGCGCACGACGTGGTTGCCGCGGTCATAGGTGAAGCAGTAGGCGTTGGCGATGAAGATGAAGCCGATGATCGCCGCGAACGACACCGGTTTACGCCAGCAATACACCGTCAGGCCAAGCAGCAAGGCGGTGATCGTGACGACCGAGATCTCGCCGAACTTGATGTCGAGCCACTTCAAGGCAAACAGCGCCACCAGGGCGACGGCCAGCGTCAGCAGCAGCAGCCGTTCCACCGCCCGCTCGGTCAGCGCCTTCACCGTCGTGGATGCCACCGCCGGCACACAGAAGATCGCCGACACGATCAGGATCGGATATTCCGCCACCCAGGTGAACAGATGCGGCGCCATCAGGCCGGTGGTGATACCACCGATCAATCCGCCGGCGGACAGCCAGATGTAGAAATTGGTGAGATAGCGCGCCGCGGGGCGCCGGCGGGCGAGTTCGCCGTGACACATCAGCGCCGTCACGAAGAAGGCCGCGAGATGGACCGTCAGCGAACTGATCAGCCATTCCACCGGGTTGAACGTCACGAACACCGTCAGCAGCACGATGCAGACCGGGAATGCCTTGAGCACGAGCCCATGCGGAATGAGCGGATTGGTCTGAAACGCGACGACAAGACTAAGCAGATAGAACGCGAGCGGCAGTACCCAGAACAGCGGCACCGAAGCGACGTCCGTCGACAGATAGGAAGTCACCGCCAGCAGCAGGCCCGAGGGCACGGCCGACAAACCCATACAGGTGACGACTTCCGTCCAGCCAGGCCGAACGCCCGACGCTTCGGGCGCCGCGATCGCGCGCGGCAGATGGCGCGACTGCGAAGATAACCCGGCGCAGCCACCGATCAGCACGATCAGGCCATAAAATCCCGTCGTCCAGACCGACGTCTGTGCACTCAGGCCGACAAACGGCTCGACGGCAAAGGGATAGGCGAGCAGCGCCAGGAAACTGCCGATATTGCTCGCCACGTACAGAAAGTATGGATCCTTCGCCGAGGGGTGATCGGTGCGTGCGAACCAGGCCTGCAGCAACGGGCCGTTGGCGCTGAGCGCAAAGAACGGCAATCCGATCGACGCCGTGAACAGTCCGATCAGCCATAGCGATTCACCCTCCGCCGGCGGCCTGCCCCATCCCGTCGCGATGTGAAGCGGAAGCGCCGCGCAGGCGGCGACCATCACCAACAGATGGACAACCAGCGCGGTACGCAGCGGCGCGTACTTCGTCAGCAGATGCGCGTAGACATAACCCGCCAGCAGCATCGACTGAAAGAACACGGTCGCCGTGGTCCAGACCGCGGCAGAACCGCCCAGCCGCGGCAGCACCATCTTGGTGAACATCGGTTCGACGGTGAACAGCAGCGCCGCGCTGGCGAAGATCGCCGCGATGAACGTCGCCAGCCTCAAATTGTCGGAGAGGATCAGTCTTTTCTCGGAGAGGATCAGTCTTGGCGCGTCGCCTGTGCTGCGGTCGAATACGCTCATGATGGATTCATCCTTTGGATTGGCACAATGCCCGTTCAAGGCAGACCGAAGTGCCCACACGCTTCACAGCGGCCACAGGTTCGGATTGCCGGTGGCGTTTCAGGAAGACCCCGGTGGGGGGTTGCACCGGGGTCTTCCGTTTCCGTCAGTGAAGCCGCATTCGATGCGCGAATGCGTTCACCGCCGAAATCGCGGGCGTTACTTCATCTTGGTTCCGCCACCGGACCCGTCACCCATGCCGGTCATCGGGCCGCTGCCATTCATGTTACCGGCCGAACCGGTCGACATACCGGCGTAGGTTGCGGTCACCGCCACCAGAGCCGCCATCGCCAACTTGAGAACTGCGTTACGCATCGTCTTTTCCTTTCATGTTGACCCGCATCGCGGGGTGACTGGAGACGACCACGAACGGCGACGATTGAGTGTGATTTGCGCAACAGTGGAGCGGCGACACCTGCGACGGCGCAAAATGCTCTCGCTGTTCGAATGCAATTGCCGTGCAGCCCGTCCAACAAAAAACCCCGGCAACGCTGCCGGGGTTTGTGTCAGCGCGCATCTTGCCTCTTGACCTCAATCCAACAGCACGCGCCCACTTTGCTGGTATCTCCCCTTCGCGATCTCGAAAATCAAATACGGCCGGTCGCTCGACAGGTCGCGCGTGAACAGACCATCGCGCTTGATGCCGCCGATCTTGGTCATCGCACCCTGCGAGCGCCAGTTTTCATCGCCGACCCAGAACACCACCGTATCGACGAAAGTGAAGGCGTGATCGAGCATCAACCGCTTCACTTCGCGGTTGGCGCGGCCGCCCCAATGGCTGCGGGCAATAAAAGTCCAGCCGATCTCGATTTCGCTCAAGGCTGACTCATGGCCGTAGTAACGGCTCGAACCGATCAACCGGCCGGTGGCGCGCTCGACGAACACAAATCCCATTTTCGAATCGACCGCGCCGTCGAAGAATTTTCGGAATCCCGCTTCGGTGTAGCGATCGGGCACCGGATGGACTTTCCAGATTTCCGGGTCGGAGCCGGCCGCGAACAGCTCGCTCCAGTCGCCGGCCGCAATCGGCCTGACGGTGATGGTGGGGCCGACCAGGATCGGTTGAAAATCGGGCTGGGGCATGGAGCGAAATCTAGCGCGGCGCCCCGCCGCCGCCTAGTCTGACAACGGTTTGCGAAGTCCGCGCATGTCCTGCACTTTCGCAGCTAGTGGCTGCAATATCCCTGCATAAATGCCGGAATGTCTCACGCTATATACCGGTCGTGAGGCGAATTCAGACCGGGAGATTGCCATGACCACCCCCAAAACCCTGCTCGAACTTTCCGGCGCCGATCTCCGGCCGCCACGGCTGCGCGACGCCGTGCTCGTGATGATCGACCTGCAGAACGAATATCTGACCGGCCCGATCGCCCTGCCTGGCGCCGGGGCAGCGATCGCCAGCGCCGGAAAACTATTGGCGCGGGCGCGCGACGCCGGGGCCGCGATCTTCCACATCGCCCACAAGGGACGCCCCGGCGGATTGTTCGACCGCAGCGCCGAGCGCGGCGCGATCGTGGCCGCGCTGGCGCCGCTGCCCGGCGAACCCGTGATCGAGAAGAGTTTGCCGAACGTGTTTGCCGGCACCGACTTTGAGACGCAACTCGCCGCCGTCGGGCGCAAGGACCTCATCCTCGCCGGGCTGATGACGCATATGTGCATCAGCTCCACCGCCCGCGCCGGGCTCGATCTCGGTTACCGGATCACCGTCGATGCCGACAGTTGCGCCACGCGCGACCTGCCGGATGGACGCGGCGGGGCGATCGCGGCCGCCACCGTCCACGAAGTAGCCCTTGCCGAACTGTCCGATCGCTTCGCGATCATTGCCCGTGGTGAAGACGCATTGGTTTGAATCAGACGCAACCGCCATGCGGCGAAGCGTTGGAGAACTCGCCTACTCCACCTTCGCCAGTACCGCGAGGCGCTTGATGCCCTGGTTGCGATAGGCGTTCAGGAACGCGTAGTAATCCTTGAACGACACGCAGCCGTTGGAGTCGCCGTTGGGCCCGAGCATGTAGGTGTGCGCAAGCAAGCCCGAGCGGCCGAAGATCTTGTCTTCGCCACCGATCGGATTGAGCCGCAACGCCGGCACACCGTGGAACAGCGCTTCGCGCGGCGTCAGTTCGTAGATGTGCGGCGGAGTCACGCCCTGCATCCGGACATGCGAGTAACGCACGTCGTCGAGCCTGGAGCCGAGGCCGGAATGCGCTTCCAGTCTGGTGCCGTCGGGCAGATAGACCATGTGCGCGGCGATGTCGTAGACCGCGGTCTGCTTGTCGTAGGGCGGCGAGCCGCCGAGCATCGGATTTTGCGCCTTGGTATCCGGCAGGCTGCCGGTGACGCTGGCGTCGGCGGAGGCGTAGGACAACAGCGATCCGTGCCCGGACTGCTTGCCCCATAATTTCTCGACGATGGTTTGCTTCTCGTTAGAAGCAATCGACATCACCGCGGCCTTGGCGCGCTGCGCCATGTCGCGCACGGAAGTGCCCGGCTTGGCATCGGCCGGTGTCGTTACGTTCAGCGCGACCTGAGCCGGTGTGTTGTCTTTCGACTTCGGCGCCTCAACCTTCTTCGCGACGGCGAGTTTCAGTGCTCCGACCGGCTTCGCAACCTGCACGGACGTCTCGTTCGGCGGTGATGCTTCCGCCAACTTCACGGTTTCGATCGGTGCGGGCGCGACGCCTTGCGCCGAGGACGCTGCAAACCTTTCGTTAAACATAATCGAAGGTGAAAGCGTTTCCTCGCGCGAACTTTGCGCGGCCGGATCGGATAGCGCGGCAAACACGCTGTCGACGACTGCTGACGCTGGGCGCGCGGAGGCGGCAACCGATCGCTTGATCACATGCGCGTCGACCGCGGCGTTGTTCATGGATGGATACAGCCCGGCGCTGAACACGTTGCTGTAGACGGTCCACGCGCAGCCCAGCACAAGGCCTGCGACTGCAGCGCTGCCGAGAAAATATTGCGGAATGACTCGACGGGAAGACTTCCTGCGGTTGTGGGCCGCAGGGCCATACGCACGGGTACTCATACTCATTTACACGCCGTCCAAAACAATTCCACCAAGCCCCTCTTTGATGCCGAACGGACAAGATCCCGGGCAGCGTTTCGCAGAGGTGCTGAGCGTCATTAAGGCGAGTTTTAGTTAAATGCGGATTAAACGCGGGCGGTTCCGTGGCATGCTCAACTGCATGGAACTGTTGCGGAAATTGTCCCCGTAATGATCCGGATTTGATCGCGATCCGTTATATCCCGCGCGATACGCGGCGGATGTCCCGTATCGGGGCAAATTTGCGGCTAATCCTTGAACAGATCGAACCCGTGACCGTCAGCCATCGCGACCTGCAGCCGATTTATCGCCGGCGCGTTTTCTTGACGTGATGTGACAGCGCAGCTCGATCTCTTCGGCCAGCAATTTTTCGCGGAGCACGGCGATAGTCTGCTCTCTCGTTGGGAAAGCGCACCGCGCCGGTGCCTGCGAGTTCGGCTGCGGATTTCGGTTCGGTATCGGACATGGGAGCGAGCCAGGTTGGGTGGCTGGCTAGCGGCCGCATTCCGACACTGGCGGCATGAAATTCAGCACCGAATCCGGCGTTTTGAACGGGCAAGGAAGCCATTTTGTGCCGGTTTGCGGCATCAGGCTTTCGTCGAACCTTACCGGCCCAACGCCGACATATTGTTACGCCCATCATGGGCTTTGCACTGGTCGTCAGTGCGTGATACGGTTCCGTATCATCCCTACTCGCCATAGCTCGCCGTACCCCGAAGGGGAGTTGCCATGACAACACTGGCACGCGCCGGTTGGATCGCATTTGCAAGTCTTTGCCTGCTCGCCGGTTCCGCCGCGGCCCAGCCGGCCAATTTCGGCTGCACGTCGAGGCCGACGGCGGGGGGACAGACCCTGCAATGCGCCACGGCGATCACGATCGTGACCGAGGACGGCGCAAAATTCGAGCTCAGGGATAGCAACCGCGACGGCCGCGTCGATTCCATCGAACTGAGCCACAAGGCCCTGCTGATCGAGGTGCCGAAGAAGCCCGGCGGCAATCGCTTCAATGTGATAACGCCGCAGGCGATCGCAGCCGTGCGCGGCACCAAGTGGACCGTCGATGCTGCGGACGGCAAGACCTCGGTCTTTGTCGTCGATGGAAGCGTCAACGTCACCCGCCCCGCCGGCGGCGGTCAGGTCGTTCTCGGGCCCGGCGACGGCGTCGATGTCGAAGCCACCGGAGAATTGATTATCAAGCGCTGGCCGCCTGCACGGGTCGCGGCCTTGATGGCGAGGTTGGGGCAATAGCAGCAAGCCCATGAGCAGCCGGCGGATTCAAATTCTGATTGCGCTGCTCTGCACGGCGGTGTGGGCGGTCGCGATTTGTCTGGGACAACAAAGCGGCCGTTTGCGCTTCCTCGACCGTGTCGAGGCAATTCTGGTCGATCTGCGAACGCTGGCCCGCGGCGTCAGGGCGCCGCCCGATATCGTCACGATCGTCGCCATCGACGACGCGATGGTGAAGCATGGCGCGGCCTATCCGCTCTCGCGCAAGGATATCGCCGGGATCGTCGACGCCATCGCGCGGCTCGAGCCGAAGGTCATCGCAATCGATCTGCTGCTGGTCGACAAGGGACCGGCGGATGGCGACGCGGCGCTGGCGAAATCGCTGGCGGCGCGTCCGACGGTGCTGGCCGCCGCCGCCGTGTTTCCTGACGACAGCCAGCCGCTGCCGTCCGACAGCGAAGGGCCGCTGGCGCGCCTGCCCAGCGCCGATCGGCTGCTGCTGCCGCTGCCGGCATTTGCGGAACTGGCCGAAGTCGGGGTAGCCAACGTCTCCACCGGCCAGACCGGCACACCGATGTCGGTCCCGATGCTGTTCCGGACCCGCGACAACATCGAACTGTCGTTTCCGCTTCGCATTGCCCACGTTGCGATCGGAGAGCCGCTGACGATCGAACCAAATCGCCTGCTGTTCGGCGACCGCGCGATCACGACCGCTTCCGATTATTCGCTGCCGATTTCGTATTACGGCCCGCGCCGGACCATTCGTACCGTCAGCGCCGAAAGCCTGATCGACGGCAAGGTCGGCCGGGAAGCGATTCAGGATCGAATTGTCGTCCTCGGCGTGACCGCAACCGGCGTCGGCGATTTCTTTCCGACGCCGTTCGATTCCCGCCTGCCCGGCGCGGAGATCGTTGCGACGGCAGTGACCCATCTCGTCACCGGCAACGGGCTCGTCCGCGACCGGCGGGTCCGTATCGTCGAGATCGTCACGATGATCCTGCTTCCGCTGCTGCTGGTCGGCCTGCTGGCGTGGCGACGAAGCACGGTCGCGCTGCTGACGATGACCGCGGTATTGACGGCATGGGCGGTGGCAAACGCGTTCGCGTTCGCGCACGGGATCTGGCTCGACGCCGCGGCAACGATCGCCGCAGCGGCGCCGCCGGCGATCCTGTTCGGCACGGTGCAAATCTGGCTGGGGCGGCGGAACGCACAGCGTCTCGCCGCGCAAAACCGCTCGCTCGAACAATTCCAGGCGCCCGGCCTGCAGGCGTGGCTCAATCGGGATCCCGACTTCCTGCTAAAGCCGGTCCGGCAGAATGCCGCCGTCGTCTTCATCGATCTTTCCGGATTTACCTCGCTCAGCGAGCGGCTCGACCCCGACGCCGTGCGGGAGTTGCTCAAGGAGTTTCATGCACTGGTCGACAAGGAAGCGATCCGCTGCGGCGGCATGATCACCGGATTCCAGGGCGATGGCGCGATGATCCTGTTCGGCCTGCCGGAGCCGATGGATGACGACGCCGCACGCGCGGCCGAATGTGCGATCCGGCTCAGCATCAAGACCGAACGCTGGATCAAGACACAGCCAGCGCTGGTCGCGGCACGAACAGGCTTCAAGATCGGCGCGCATTACGGACCGGTCGCGGCTTCCAGACTGGGCGGCCGCAGCCACCAGCACGTCACCGCCAGCGGAGATACGGTGAACGTGTCGAGCCGTTTGATGGAAGCAGCGGCCCAGCAGGATGTGCGGGTGGCGCTGAGCGACACCTTGCGGATCGAGGCGGAGCGCAGCGGCGCGCGGCTCAAGATCGGCAGCCTTACCGGCCCCGTCGAGACCCGAATTCGCGGCAGGTCCGGCTCGCTCACGATCTGGCTGTGGCGGGACGAACGAACGGCGGAGAACAGCGCGCGGTCCGACGCTGCGGAGTAACGGCTCTACTTCAGTTCCGGCGGCGGAGAACGGTCGAACACCCCGTCCGTCGGCTGCTCCAGCACATCGAGCGCGTAGGTCTCGATCAACAGCGGGCCTCGTTTGCGCGTGACCTCGGCGACTTTGTCGGCGCGGACAAAGAACTCATTCAGCGAGGCCTGATCCACGTCGCGCACATACAGCAGCTTGCCGGCGAGTTGCGCCGCCGTGGGCTCGGGCATGTTGACCCAGCGAATACGCTGGCTCTGTTGCGCGACACATGTGCCCTTCGGCAGATGGAAGGCGAGCCAGCCGGTGGTGCCGTAGTCCGGCGCCAGCACGCAAGTAGCTCCGACGCGCGCTCGCACCGCCTCGATCTCGCCAGCTATCTCGCGCCAGCCAACGCCGACACTGCGCACCGTGGCGTCGCGGCGATAGCCCGACAGCACGCCGGTGTTGGCCTGCACGATCAGCAGCACGAACACCACAGCGCCTCCCGGCAACGCCCAGCGCACGCAGAACTCGACCACGCGCTGCGCACGCGGCTGCCATTGGACGAGATGGGCCGCGACGGCGGCAGCAATCACAAACGCCGGATAGACCGGCGCAAACCAGTTCGCCTCGACCCGCGCGTGCAGCGAATGCCAGATGAAATAGGCGACGATGGTCCAGAACATGGTGTTGACCAGCACCCGCGCCGCCAGCGCCCCGGCGCGGCGCTGTGAGAGCGCATACAGCCCCATGGCGCCGAGGATCCACACCGCCGGCGTCGCAAACACGAACTGGGTCGGAATCAGTTCGGCGATGAAGGCGGGACGGAAATCCTCGATCCGCGCGCGGCCCATCTGCTTGATGAAGGAAACCCAATGGTGATCGGCGTTCCACAGGATGACTGGCGCGAACAGACCGAGCGCGACCAGGCCGCCGAGATAGAGCCAGGGCGAGATCAGCCAGTGCCGCAATTTCGGAACGACAATGAGCCAGATCAGGATCGCCGGCCCGAAAAACAGCGCGGTGTATTTCGACAGCAGCGCGCAACCGGTGGCGGCGCCGACCGCCAGCCACCAGGCGCCGCGCCCGGTCTGCAGCACCTTGGCAAGCGCAAACAGCACAAAGCTCGACGCCACCAACAAGGGCGCGTCCGGCGTCACGATCATGGTGCCGACCGCCGCCATCAGCGTGACGTTGAGCAGGATCGCCGAGGTCGCCGCCACGCGCCGGCTGCCAAACAGCACGACGGTCGCCTCGTACACCGCCCAGCTCATCGGCAGCGCCAGCAGGATCGAGACCAGCCGCACGCCTAGTTCGGTATCGCCGGCGATCAGGGTGCCGAGCCGGATCACGACGGCGACCATCGGCGGATGATCGTAATAGCCGCCGGCCAGATGCTTCGACCACATCCAATAATAGGCTTCGTCGAAGGTGATCGGCGTGAAGGCGGCGGCGACCAGGCGCAGCGCCACCAGCGCCAGAACGATCAGAACCGTGTTGAGGACAGACCGCGCCTCGTTCGGATTCATTTTGTCGCCCTATCGGGGCAGATTGAATCA
This sequence comes from Hyphomicrobiales bacterium, assembly GCA_038244925.1. GTDB lineage: Bacteria > Pseudomonadota > Alphaproteobacteria > Rhizobiales > Xanthobacteraceae > Bradyrhizobium. Next base: position 11,236 of record JBBRSX010000127.1, read on the forward strand.
GCGCGGGACTCCAGTTTATTTTTTTGACGCGTTTTCTTCACGCGAACCAGGTAGCCACTTCGCTCGAAAACGCTATGCATCATTTTTTACGCCAGACGAACAGTCCGGACATCGCGTAGTTCCAGACCACGCCCATCAACGCACCGGCGGCCCCCGCCAGCCACCAGATCGGCTCCTGGTCGTAGACCGAGAACGCGACACCGACATTGGCGAACAGCCCGACGCTGCAGACCAGATAGAACAGCGACAGCCCGCGCAGGATCGCAAAGCCCTTCAGCCGCTGGTCGCGATAGGTGAGAAAATTGTTCAGGATGAAATTGCTGGTCATGGCGACCAGCGCGCCGATGCCCTGCGCTTCCGCGAACGGCATGTTGAAGATCTCGAGTGCTATGAACAGCGCCGTCAGATGCACGACGAGGCCGATGGAGCCGACCATCGCAAACAGCAGGAAGCGCAACGACACCACGTCGTTGGTCAGCTTCGCCAGCACCAGGCCGAGGAAATCCAGCGCCACCATGGAGTCGAGCTTGCTCTCGCCGTGCTGGCGCGAACCGAACTTGAACGGCACCTCGATGGTGCGCAGTCTGCCTTCCGCGGTCGCGACGATGTCGAGCAGTATCTTGAAGCCCTGGGTCGAGAGTTTTGGCGCCAGTTGCTCGAACTTGTCGCGGCGGATCATGAAGAAGCCGCTCATGGGATCGGCGATTGCGACCTTCAGCACACGCTTGGCGACCTCGGTCGCCAACTGGCTGGCGCCTGCCCGTTGCTTGTTGAAACTGTCGGCGCTGCCGCCCTCGATATAACGGCTGCCGACCACGAGTTCGGCTTCCCCGTTTTGCAATAGCCCGACCATCTTCGGCAGCTGGGTTTCGTCGTGCTGCAGATCGGCGTCCATCACCGCCGCATAGGGCGCGCTCGATGCCAAGATGCCTTCGATGCAGGCGCCCGAGAGACCGCGCCGCCCGATCCGGCGGATGCAGCGAACACGAGAATCCTGCCGCGCCAGCCCGCGCACCACTTCCCAGGTGCCGTCCGGGGAATTGTCGTCGACGAACACCACCTCCCAGGCGATGCCGGCCAGCGTGGCATCCAGCCGCCGGTACAGAACCGTGACGTTGTCGCGTTCGTTGAAGGTGGGGACGACGACCGAAAGCTGCGGCAAACCTGCGGCCTGCAACGGGGTTTCGGGGCCCGGTTTGATGGCTTCATTCATGACGGCAGCGTATATCCGCAGCTGTCATTGATGCCAAGCGCGGGCTCCGAAACGGTCAAATGGCGGGGAAAACGGGTCAAAATGACCCTCTTTTTTGTTCGACGCGTTTTCTTGACGCGAACCGGCCGCCACTTCGCTTGAAAACGCTCTAAAAATGCCAACGACCACGAACAGAGGGCGCGCGTACATCCGGCGCAGCCAGCCTATTCATGGTCGTCCCAGCGCCGGAGCTATGAAGCGTCAACGTCGCCGTTAGCAGTTAGGTGGGGATCCCCGGTGCATTCCGCAAGGGGCTCCAGCCCCGTTATTGATTGGGCACTTCCCGGATCACCGGCCCGCGGGGCGCAGGTGCGACCGGGGCCGCCGGTACCGCCTGCGCCGGCTGAACGCCAGCCGGTTTGGCAGGCTTGCCGAACTGCCCGATCGGTCCGTAGACGATCGCCGCCACCAGCACGATCGCCGCGATAATGGCACCGAGAATGCCGGCCACCGACTGAGAGTTCATACCCGACAATCCCCTCGCCTAATCCAGAGCCTGATCGGTTCTGATTGAATCAGAACCGGGCTCTAGTCTTTTGTTTTGACGCGTTTTCCTGGTGTGAACCGGTATCCACTTCACTCGAAAACGCTCTAGAGACAGATATCACGGAAAACCGGCACGGAGGAATAGCGCCGCGCGGAGTTACTTCGCCGCGGCTTTGCGGCGGGTGAAGGCGTTCACAATGTCCTTTTGCGCCAGCGCGATGGCATTGTTCGCGGTCGTCATGTGGGCGCCCGCCTCATCGCTCGGGAATTGCAGCCCGAGAAAATCCACCAGCGCGACCCGGAAATTCTGCCGCTCGGACGGACAGGCGCTGGCGATCAGCGCGCCAAAATCCTGTTCCGACAGCCGCTTGTTGCTTTCGCGCGGAAATTCCCGGGCGAGGCAGTTCCAGTAGTCATCCCGCCCCGATATCGCCAGGCGATGCGCATCATCGGTCTCATCGGCGACAGCGACGGACGCCGTCATCGCCATCATGATGGCCAGAATGATCGCCCGCATACCGCTCTCCTCTGCAACAATCCCATGACTACCAACATGATGACGGCAATGTCACTTCTGAACGTTTCCGATGCAGTCTACCAACATTTTTTGTGCAGTCCTGCCCGTCGCAAGCTGTTCTCCAAAATGTCATCACGCGAGTGCCCTGCAACTGACAAGCAAGAACCGCGATTCCAGCGCAAACGTGGCGGAACGTTGAAGTTTGATTCGGCCGGGAGTAGGGGAAAGCGATGTCGGGCACAAACGAGACCAAAGCGGCGGGAAAATCCGGGCGACGCAACAAAAAAGGTGGAACACGGCGCCAGAAGGTGGACTCACTGGCGAGCGCGGCGTCGGTTCAAACGCAAAATCCGGAACCGGATCAACAGTTGCAACCCGAGCCGGCCCCGGCGGCGAGCCCGGAACCCGAGGTGCAGCCAGTCGTCAACGAGCCGATCGAGGCCGTTGCCGCGGCTGACGTGCCTCCGACCGCCGCGCCCTCGCCGGCCGAGCCCGCGCGGATCGAACCTTCACTGGCTGAACCCGCAATGTCCGAACCTGCGCCGGTTTCCCTGCAAACCATCGCGAACGCCTATCGCGACTACACCAGGAAATCGTTCGCGGAGTTCGGGTCGTTCTTCGAGCAGCTCAGCGGCGTCCGCTCGCTCGACAAGGCGTTTGAAGTTCAAACCGAATTCGTGAAACGGGCCTACGAGAGCTCGGTGACCGAGTCACAGAAGATCCGCGAACTGCACCGCAAGCTTGCCAGGCAAACTCTCGAACCCTTCGAGGGCCTCGCCGGCAAGACACCCGAGACACACGGCAAATCCTGAACGCATGCCGGAATTGCCTTCGGCAGACCGATCGAAAAAAGGCTCCGGTTTTCCGGAGCCTTTTTTGTGCGGTCAACCCGCGCGTTGGCTTCGCTTCGAAGCCGGTCCCGCCCCGCGCATATAATGCCGCTCCGGCCGATAGCGACCGGCGAAGACCCGCATGATCCTGGCGATGAGGGTCGCTATCCCCTGGAAGATGGCCATCGAACGTTCCCTTCGTTCCACGATCCCGCAATTCAGGCGCCGAGCTGACCGGTCAGCCGCTCGTGAAACGAGGAACTGCGCTGGTCGAGCCCGGTGAAGGTGACGGTGGCGCCGTGTTCGCGGTATTTTGTTTCGATCGCGTCCAGCGCCGCGACGCTCGACGCATCCCAGATCTGCGAATGGGTGAGATCGATCGCGACGCGTTTGGGATCGTCGCCGTAGGAAAACCGTTCGACGAGATCGTTGCTGCTGCCGAAGAACAGCGGCCCGTGGACGCTATAGCGGACCGACAGACCGTCCGGGCTCGGCGTACGTTCGGCGCGAATGACATGCGCGACCCGGCGGGCGAACAGGACCATCGCCAGCAGCACGCCGACGGCGATGCCGAAAGCGAGGTTGCTGGTGGCGACCGTGACCGCCACGGTCAAGGCCATCACAAGCGTTTCCGGGATCGGCATTCTCTTCAACGTCGCGAGCTGCACGCTGTGCCAGTTGATGGTCTTGAGAGCGGCGATCATCATCACGGCAGCCAGCGCCACCATCGGGATCTGCGCCATCAAATCGCTCAAGCCGGTCACCAGCACCAGCAGCACGATCGCGGCGACCGCCGTCGAGATCCGGGTGCGGCCATTGCCGATCTTCACGTTGACGACGGTCTGCGCGATCATCGCGCAACCGCCAATGCCGCCATAGAATCCAGCGACGATATTGGCAATCCCTAGCGCCCAGGACTCCCTGCCCTTGTGCGACCGTGTGTCGGTGAGTTCGTCGACCAGTTTTGCGGTCAATAGCGTTTCGAGCAGGCCGACAAAGGCGACGCTGAGCGCGGTCGGCCAGATGATGCGAAAGGTTTCCATATCCATGGGAACGGCGAACGCGGTGATGCCCGGCAAGCCGGGCGCCATCGCGCCCTTGCCGCCGACATCGGGCACCGCCAGGTGGCCGACGATCACGATCGCGGTGACCACGATGATCGCTACCAGCGGCGCCGGCACCGCATTGGTGAGGCGCGGCATCAAAAGGACGATAGCAATCGTCAAGGCGAACAGCGGATAGACCGCCCAGGGCACATTGAAGATGTGAGGGACTTGGGCGGCAAAAATCAAAATGCCGAGTGCGTTGACGAACCCGATCATCACCGAGCGCGGGACAAAACGCATCAGCCGCGCCAGGCCGGTCACCCCGAAAGCGATCTGGACCACGCCCGCGAGAAGGATGGTCGGCAGGATGTAGCCGACGCCATGCAGCTTCACCATCGGCCCGATCACCAGCGCGATCGAGCCGGCAGCGGCGGTGACCATCGCCGGCCGGCCGCCGAGCACCGACATGACAAGGCACAGCACGATCGAGGAGACCAGCGCCACCTTGGGATCGACGCCCGAGACGAAGGAGAACGAAATCACTTCGGGAATCAGCGCCAGCGCCGTGACGACGCCTGCGAGCGACTCGCGCACGAACAGGTTCGGTGCGCGAAGCACCTCCGATATTGGCGGCGAGTCTTCGAACTGCATTTGGGTGGCGGTGGAGCTGTCGATTGTCATGGTTCATATCCGAAAAATGTGGCGACGATTTCGATCAGGCATCCCGCGGTTTGCGCAAGACGCAACGGAAGCCGATGTGGCAGGTGGAAGAATCGACGGTTTCGCCTTGGCGAGCCGACGGGCGGTAGCGCAGGCAATAATTCGGCGCGCACAGATGCGAACCGCCCTTCACCGTCATGCGCGTGGAGCTGTCGTTGGCCGCGCTGGAATGACAGCAGGATTGCCGGGATTGATCCGGGACGGTGTCATAGTGACTCGCGGTCCATTCCCAGACATTGCCGACCATGTCGAACAGGCCGTAGCCGTTGGGCGGAAACGCATCGACCGGCGACGTGCCCTCGTAGCCGTCTTCGGCGATATCCTCGTAGGGAAAGCGTCCCTGCCAGGTATTGGCCAGGAATCGGCCTTCGGGATTAGCAGCATCGCCCCAGGGATAGGCTTTGCCTTCCAGCCCGCCGCGCGCAGCGAATTCCCATTCGGCCTCGGTCGGCAATTCCTTGCCGCACCACGCCGCATAGGCCAGCGCGTCCTGATAGGCGATGTGCACCACGGGATGATCGTCGCGGCCGGCAAGCGAACTCTGCGGCCCCTGCGGGTGCCGCCAGTCGGCGCCCACCCTGTATTCCCACCAGGCGAGATTGTCTCGCAGGCTGACCGGGCGATCAGGCTTTCTGAACACCAGCGATCCCGGCACCAGCAGCGCGGGGTCGGCATCGGGATACATCGCCGGGTTCGGCGGACGTTCGGAATAGGTAACGTATCCGGTCGCATCGAAAAATTTTCGAAATTCGGCGTTGGTGACGGGATAGACGTCGATCCAGAAGCCGTCGACATGCGCCGGACGAACCGGGCGTTCTTCCCGATAGAAACTGTTGGAGCCCATGAGAAAGTTGCCGCCCGCAAGATAGATCATGTTCTCGCGGTCGGCAGCGGCGGGCATAACGCCCGCATTTGGCTTGCCGGAGAGCGAGCAACAGCTCCCTCCCCGGCGATCGCCGGCTGCACCCATCGCGATCGTTTCCGCTCTCGTCGGTGCAGTCATGGTGTCAGGCCTTGGCGTATTGCTTGGGCACGAAGTCGAGGGCGGCACCGGGTGGAATCAGTTCCTCCTTCTTCGCACTGTCCTCGAAATCCCGGATGATGCGTTGCGCATGCTGCATCACCCACCAGCGCACGTAGCGCTGGTTGACGGCTTCACGTTCCTTCGGGTCTTCCTGCAGATGCGTGATTCGGGCAAAGCCGAGCGGCAATTCCGGATCGTGGAAATGCTGCTGTCGCTTGAAGTTGATCTTGAAGTCTTTCCACTTCACCGCGTGCAGTTCGTCCTTCAGCCAGACGATGCAGGATTCGCGGTTGGAGGTGGTCTGCTTGCCGAGGAAGAACGGACTCTGATCGACGCCGTCGATCAGGCGGTCAGCAGGCGCCTTGCAGCCGGTCATCGACAGCAGCGTCGTGAACATGTCGGTGACATGAACCATCTCGTTGCTTTCGATGCCCGCCGGAATGTGCTCCGGCCAGCGGATCAGCAGCGGGGTACGGATGCCGCCTTCGGCCGACGAGAAGTAGGAACCGTCGAAGAAGCCGCCGGTGCCACGGCCGGCGAGATGATCCTCGGCGCCGTTGTCGCCGCACATCACGACGATGGTGTTGTCGGCCACGCCGAGTTCGTCGAGCTTGTCGAGCAGCACGCCGAAATCGTGGTCCAGCATC
>JBBRSX010000128.1:0-17706 GCA_038244925.1 Hyphomicrobiales bacterium
CACGATGCCTTCCTGCACGGCCGCGCGGGTGGCATTGAGGGCGTCCTCGACGCGGTCCTTCTTCTCCTTGACCTCGATCTCGGTCGCGCCGCCGACGCGGATCACCGCGACACCGCCGGCCAGCTTGGCCAACCGTTCCTGCAGCTTCTCGCGGTCGTAGTCCGAGCTGGTCTCCTCGATCTGCGCCTTGATCTGGTTGACGCGGGCTTCGATGTCCTTCCTCTTGCCGGCGCCCTTGACGATTGTGGTGTTCTCCTTGTCGATCACCACCTTGCCGGCGCGGCCGAGCATGTCGACGGTGACGCTTTCGAGCTTCATGCCGAGTTCATCGGAGATCAGCTGACCGCCGGTCAGGATCGCGAGGTCTTCCAGCATCGCCTTGCGGCGATCGCCGAAGCCCGGCGCCTTGACGGCGGCGACCTTCAGGCCGCCGCGCAGGCGGTTGACGACCAAGGTGGCCAGCGCCTCGCCCTCGACGTCTTCGGCGATGATCAGCAGCGGACGCCCGGACTGCACCACGGCTTCCAGCACCGGCAGCATGGCCTGCAGGCCGGAGAGCTTCTTCTCGTGCAGCAGCACGTATACGTCTTCGAGCTCAGCGGTCATCTTCTCGGCATTGGTGACGAAGTAGGGCGAGAGATAGCCGCGGTCGAACTTCATGCCTTCGACGATGTCGACTTCGGTATCGAGCGACTTGTTTTCCTCGACCGTGATGACGCCTTCATTACCGACCTTCTGCATCGCCTGCGCGATCATCTTGCCGATGGCGGCATCGCCGTTGGCCGAGATGGTGCCGATCTGGGCGACTTCGGAGGACGATGCAACCGGCTTGGCGCGCTTCTCGATATCCTTGACCACCGCGGTCACCGCGATGTTGATGCCGCGCTTCAGATCCATCGGGTTCATGCCGGCGGCGACCGACTTGGCGCCTTCACGCACGATCGCCTGCGCCAGCACGGTTGCCGTCGTGGTGCCGTCGCCGGCGGTGTCGTTGGTCTTGGAGGCGACTTCGCGCAGCATCTGCGCGCCCATGTTCTCGAACTTGTCGTCGAGCTCGATTTCCTTGGCGACGGTGACGCCGTCCTTGGTGATGCGCGGAGCGCCGAACGACTTCTCGATCACGACATTGCGGCCCTTGGGACCGAGCGTCACCTTGACCGCGTTGGCCAGGATATCGACGCCGCGCAGCATGCGATCGCGGGCGTCTCCGGAAAATTTAACGTCTTTGGCAGCCATGTGAATTGCTCCTTGAAATGGGAAATCGATCGCCGCTCTTACTCACCCGTCATTGCCGGGCTTGACCCGGCAATCCATCCTCTTCGAAGAATGATGGATGCCCGGATCAAGTCCGGGCATGACAGCCGGGGAGCGCCGCGGCCGTTCAGGTTTATTGCGTCAGCTCAGCACGCCCATGATGTCCGACTCCTTCATGATCAGGAGTTCTTCACCGTCGAGCTTGACCTCGGTGCCCGACCATTTGCCGAACAGCACGCGGTCGCCGACCTTGAGGTCGATCGGGATCAGCTTGCCGGCCTCGTCGCGGCCGCCGGGGCCGACGGCGGTGATTTCGCCCTGCGAGGGCTTTTCCTTGGCGCTGTCGGGAATGATGATGCCGCCCTTGGTCTTCTCTTCGGCATCGATGCGCTTGACCACGACGCGGTCATGCAGCGGACGGAACTTGGATTTGGACATGCGGTTTCCTCTTGCGGGTTCTGTCGGGTAGGTTCTCTTGTGCAGAGTCTCTTGGCGGCTCGGTTTCAGGTCCGGTTGCCATCAAAATGGCTGGGAAATGCCGGCTATTCGACGCCGTCCCGGGCAGGACGGCAGAGGCCCTTAGCAATCGTTGCATTTGAGTGCTAAATGTGGCCACGGGGAATATGGCTTGGCGCCGGTCCTGTCAAGCAAAGCGGTCAGGGCCGAAACGAAGTTAGGCCGTGGTTAAGGCCTTGGTGAGGCTAATATAGGATGCTGCCTGAGAAACCAATTCGGGATGGTGGCGTAGTTTAAGGGACGTCATTGCTCCGGCAGGCGTTTTACGGTTGGTTGCACGGGACGGTGCGGCTTTAAGGAATTGGTCGGGGGATTGCGATGATCAGGTCAGTTAATGCGCGTACGGCTGCCAATCTGGCGATCGCGTCGGCGCTGACGGTTTTCCTGGCAGGATGCGGCAGCATGAGCCTGCCGTCGCTGTCATCCAATTCGCCGGAGCCGGTCGAGCCCGGGGTGGCGCCGGAAATGCCGGCCACCATCCGCGCCGACGAGATCGTCGGCCGCTGGGGCCTCGCCTCGTTCCAGAATCCGGCCGATCGCGCCCGGACCGAGGCCGCGGCGCGCGGGCAGTGCAAGCAGCCTTACGTGATCGGCGCCGGGCAGTCCGGCGGCGTGGTCATGCATCTGGCCGACCAGGCGACGCCGCAGGAACTGCGCCTCAAGGGCAGCCCGAGCGGCAAGAACTATATCGGCCCGGCTGGTCCGACCCCCGGCGAACAGGACCGCGAGATCGTGTCGTTCGACGGCCGCGTGCTGGTGACCCGCTTCATCGACAAGGATGCGGCGACCCGCTACGGCAACATGGTCTATGTCCGCTGCGCCCCGCGGGCGTGAGCTAGGATTTCATTTACGATAAGTCGTCGTAAGATCAAGATTCCGGGTTCGATGCTTCGCATCGCCCGGAATGACAGTCAAAAAAACGCCGGCATTGCTGCCGGCGTTTTTCTTTGTGGGAGTGCCGCCACCGGGTGTCGCCACCCGGTGAAAGCAAAATCTCAGTCGAACAGGGCGTCGATGTCGCCCTGCGAGGCGTGGCCGACGTCGCCGTCCAGCTTCGGGCCGTTGAGCAGCTTGTCGTCGCCTTCGCGGGTGTCGACGATCGGCGTGGCGTGGGCCTTGATCGCGTCGACGCCGCCCCAGATCTCCATCATCTCCATGATGTGTTTTTCGATGAACTTCATCGTCGTCATCACTTTGCTGATGCGCTGGCCGGTGAGATCCTGGAAGTTGCAGGCCTCGAAGATCGAGACGACGCGCTCCTGGATTTCCTCGCTGAGCAGCCGCTGCTGATCCGGAGTAACACTCTTGGACAGCGCGGTTGCCGCGTTGTCGATCGACTCGGCGGCTTCGAGGATCCGCTGGGTGGCTTCTTCGGTGCCACCGACGACGGCGCCGAGTTCACCGTTGACCTTGGCCATTTCCTCGCCGTCGAAGCTGCGGCCGTGCAGTGTGGCGATTTCGCGCTTGGTGCGGTTGATGGCGTCGTGAATGAGATCGAGCTCGACCTTGAGCTTCTCGCACTGCTCGATCTGGGCGCGATAGGTTTCCAGAAGCGTATGGGCTTCAGCGACCTCGCGCGCGATCGAAGCTTCCGTGCTTTCGGTCACCGCGGAGCGCGCCGGACCACCGCCGCCGGCGGCCATCTGGGCGCGGATCGAGCGCAGCTCGGCCATGATCTCGCGATGCATCGGGCCGATGTCGCCGCCTTCGGCGGCCATGGGCATGGGCTCGTCACCCAAAATGGCTTGTTCAATACGAAAACGTTTGCGACTTACCGACATGAGATTTCCCACCCCTTCACTTCTCCTGTGTTTTAGACCGACGTGATTTAACGTGAGGTTCACACGGGAACACATCTTCAGGCGGCAGGGGCGCGGCCGCATACCAACGATTAACCATGCGGGCGCGGCGTTCATTCAAAATAAACGCTACCGGTCAAATCAGCGCGCGACCGCCGACGTGGTGAATCGAAACGCCGTTTCCGTTTACCAAACCGATTAGGTTTTCGTTTGTATTGATGGCGTGCAACGGCGTCAGTCCGACGCTGCCCCGCAACAGTGACGAAACAGTACAGAGTACGTCGATGTCCGGAAAAATCTCCCTTGCGCTCCTCGCGGGCGTGTCTTGCCTTTGCTTCGCCGACCAGGCCCAGGCGTTCGAGACCTTGTCCTCAACTGAGCAGCCCGCCGTGATCTATTACACCCGTGAGCCCGCGCCGACGGCGCCGGTGCACATGGCTTCCGCCGAAAATTCCAATATGGGCGGCGGCTTCATCCAGTTCCTGTTCGGCGATCCGCCGCAGGGTGGCCGTACCCAGCAGCAGCCGATGTATCAGCAGCAGCCCGACAATGGATATGGCCGGCGTTCGCTGCTGCCGCCGATGGATCCGCAGCAGTCGCTGATCCGTCCGCAGCAACAGGAAGAGGCGGCCGAGCCCGCGCAGCGGTTCGATCCCAAATACGAAAAGCAGATGGTCGAGTATCACGGCAAGGAAGGTGCTGGCACCATCGTCGTCGACACCCCGAACAAGTTCCTGTTCCTGGTGCAGGGCGACGGCAAGGCGCTGCGCTACGGCATCGGTGTCGGCCGGCCCGGCTTCACCTGGTCGGGCGTCAAGACGATCTCGGCGAAAAAGGAATGGCCGGCCTGGACGCCGCCGCCGGAAATGCTGGCGCGCCGTCCCGACCTGCCGCGGCACATGGAAGGCGGCCCGCAAAATCCGCTCGGCGCGCGCGCGATGTATCTGGGCTCGTCGCTCTACCGCATTCACGGCTCGAACGAGCCCTGGACCATCGGCACCAACGTTTCGTCCGGCTGTATCCGGATGCGCAACGAGGACGTGATCGATCTCTACGGCCGCGTCGGCGTCGGCGCCAGGGTCATCGTGATCTGATCGGTTCACACTGCTGAATCAAAACGGCCGCTCGATCGAGCGGCCGTTTTCTTTTCGGGGTTCGACGTCGTTCAGGCGAGATCGCTGTCGCTGTCGCCGTCATTATCAAAACCGTCAGAGTCATGATCGACGTCGTCGTCATTCGAGGCCTGGTCGAACAGGCCGGCGCGCGAACCGTAACCATCGTCGGCGGCGCGGTGGCCGGAGCCGGAGGAACCGATGTCGTTGATCCCGGCATCACGCGCCAGATCGCTGCTCGACTGATCGCTCCACGGCTTCTGGTTGCCGCCGGAATTTCCAAAGCTGGATGAATCGCCGAAAGCCTGGTGGTTGCCGCCGCTGCCGCCCATCATGGAACGGATGCCGCCGAGCAGCATCGATCCGCCGACCACGCCTGCCGCCGCCGCCGCCGCGGTGCCGAGGAACGAGCCGCCACCGCCGCCGAACGCCGGCTGCTGCGGCGCGCCATACTGCTGGGCGTAACCTTGAGGCTGGCCATATTGTTGGCCGTACTGTCCGGGAGGCTGGCCCTGCTGCATCACCTGGCCGCTGTTCCATACCGGCCGGCCGCCGCCGATGTCGGGCGCGCGGACATGCGGAACCGAACCTGACGGCGAACCTTGCGGCTGGCCCTGTCCAAAGATCGCGTCGCGCATCGAATCGAGGAACCCGCCGGGTTGAGTTTGCTGGCCCGATTGGGTTGCTTCCAGTTCCTGGATGCGGGCGTGGGCGCGCTTCAGCGCCTCGTCCTGCACGAGGGCGGTTTGCACCAGCGCGTAGACCGAATTCGGCGCCGTACGCAGGCCTTGCATGATCGCGGACATCGCCTCGGGATCGCGCGGCGCGCTCTCCAGTTTGGCGAGCCGGTCGAAAAGATCGTCAATCAGTTGGCGTTCTTGCGGTGTCATGGCCTTCTCCCTCGCGTCGAATGGATCGAAGCGCGGGGATGATGTAGGCCGCCTTTGCGCCGCAAGTAGTGTCCGGCCGGATTAAATTTCGGCATGCGACATCTCGACCCGACCGGTTTCGGCGATCCTTTTCAGGCAAGTGCTACACTTTCAGGCAAGTGTTACATTATTCGCAGCCAGCAGCGGCGGGAACTGGTCGCCGGCAAGAAACGCGTGTTCGGCCTCGCGCTGGGTGGTGAGGGGATCGAGGCTGATCAAGGTCTCGTCGACAAAACCGGGATGGCACATCACCAGTCCGCCTTCCGGCAAACGATCGAGAAACCCGCGCATCAGCGCGCCGAAGTCAGGCTGCGCCAGAAAATCATAGGCGCCGGCGAAGGCCGGGTTGAAGGCAATCCCGGCGCGGGACGCCCGCTTGCGAAATTGCGAACTCAAGACGTCGAGCACCAGCGCCTTCGGCGCCCCGAGCCGTTTCGCCAGCGGCTGCCTGCGGCCGCCCTGGCGCACCCACGCATCGGGGGCGGCTTGCTTCACCGCGCGCAGAAACGCGTCGCGCGCCTGCGGAAACAATTGAACGTGCTGATGGCCGTCGACGAAGTCGGGCGCGCGGCCGAACAAATCCTCGAAGGCGGCGAACTGCACCATCAGCTCGGCGTGGATCATCTCGGGATCGAGCCGCCGCAACAGGCCCGCGCGCAGCAGTTTTGGAAACGGCAAAAACATGCCGCCATCGGTGGGGCGGAAATGCATAGTCAGGGGCCGGAACGGCGCCGTCAGCGTCGCGTGCAGGCCGATCGCGCAGCGCGGGCTTTTCGCGGCAACTTCCTGCAGCGCCGCGACCGCGTCGCGGCCGATGGCCGGGCCCACCACCATCACCGAGGTGGCGTTGAGACGGCCACCGTCAATCAGTTCGCGAATGGCGCGGTTGACGCCGTCGGCGAGGCCGTAGTCATCGGCGCACAGCCAGATCCGGCGCGGCGCGGCATCGCTCATTCGGCGGCGGTCCGCGCGATGGTGGTCTCACCGGTGGCGCTGGCGGCGGCTTCGCCATCGGCGCGCTTCTCGGAATGCTCGGCGACGAAGTAGATCGGCCGCGCCTTCAGTTCGGAAAGAATCTTGCCGATATATTCGCCGACGATGCCGATCATGATCAGCTGCACGCCGCCGATCGTCATCAGGCCGACCACCAGCGAGGGATAGCCGGGGACCGATTTGCCGGTGGTCCAGGTTTCCCAGAGAATCGAGAGCCCGAACAGGAATGCGATCGACGCCAGCACCACGCCGGCCAGACTGGCAAAGCGCAATGGCGCCACCGAGAACGAGGTCAGGCCTTCGATGGAGAGGCCGATCAGGCGGCCCGGGCTGAAGGTGGTGACGCCATGGGCGCGCGCCGCCGGCTCATAGTCGACGCGGATCTGGCGGAAGCCGATCCAGGTGGCCAGACCCTTGAAGAAACGGTTGCGCTCGGGAAGCTGCTTCAGGGCTAAAGCCGCGCGCGGCGACAGCAAACGAAAATCGCCGGCGTCCTGAGGGATTTTTTGCCGCGCGCCCCAGTTGATCAGCGCGTAGAAGCCGCGCACGGACAGCCGCCGCAGCAACGATTCGTTGTCGCGATTGGCCTTCGCGGTATAGACCACGTCGTTGCCGTCATCGATCCAGTGGCTGACCAGTTTCTCGACCAGGGTCGGCGGATGCTGGCCGTCGCCGTCCATGAACAGCACCGCGCCGCGGCGGGCGTGATCCAGCCCGGCCATTAACGCGGCTTCCTTGCCGAAATTGCGCGACAGCGACACCACCTGGACGTCGAGCCCGTCGGCCTTGAGCCCGCGCGCGATCGCCAGCGTGTCGTCGCGGCTGCCGTCGTCGATATAGACTACCTCGCAGGCCAGCCCGTAGCGCGCCTTCAGCGTCTTCGCGAGCCCGATCAACCGCTCGTGCAGTGCCGCGAGGCCGCCGGCCTCGTTATAGACGGGCACGACAATCGACAGCCCCTGCGCTGCGGCGGCGGCCGAGGTGGCGGACAGGCCGGAAACGTCAGAGCCCAGCATCATCGATCAGGTTCCAAATTCCATCGTCGCAACAGCATATGGTACTTGCCGCATTCTGTCGCAACGATGAACGAATGCCATAGCGTTTTCGAGAGGACACCGGTTCGCGTCAAGAAAACGCGTCAAAACAGAGTCCGCCCTATTGCCGCAGGAATGCCTCGAGCCGGGCGAATAGCGGGTTTTCGCGGTCGAGCACATAGTCCAGCGAGCCCACCGATACCGTGTCGGCGCCGTGCTCGCGCAGGAAACTGCCGAGCGCGTAGAGGTGCATCGGCGGGCAGTGCAACGTCAGCATGCCGGACGAGGTCGGGCCGCCGAACGGGGCCACCACGCCAAACCGGTTATGCGCTTCCGCCAGCAGTGCGTCGTTGCAGCCGGCGAACCGCGTGCGGACTTCCTTGTATTTGCTGGCGCGGGCCCGCGCGGCGATGTGATCGAGGATGACGCGGGCGGTCTCTTTGGCCTGAGGCGTCCAGTCGGCGTCCTTGGAGGCGACGAGGTTGGCCTGGCTGCGCAGGATCACGCCGTCGTCCAGCACCTTGAGCCCGTTGGCCGCCAGCGTCGCGCCCGTCGTGGTGATGTCGACGATCATCTCGGCGGTGCCGACGGCAGGCGCGCCCTCGGTGGCGCCGGCGCTCTCGACGATGCGGTAGTCGACCACGCCGTGGGAGGCAAAGAAGTTGCGGGTCAGGTTAATGTACTTGGTCGCGACCCGCATCCGCCGGTTATGCTGGGCGCGAAAGCCGGTCGTGACGTCGTCGAGATCGGCCATGGTGCGGACGTCGATCCAGGCCTGCGGCACCGCGACCACGACATTGGCGCTGCCGAAGCCGAGGCCGTCGATCAAGTGAATGCGCTTGTCCGCATCCGTAATGCTTTCGCGCAACAAGTCTTCGCCGGTGACGCCGAGATGCACCATGCCGCGCGCCAGCTGCGAGGCGATCTCGCTGGCGGAGAGATACGCGATCTCGACATGGTCGAGGCCCGGAATGGTGCCGCGATAGTCGCGCGCGCCGCCGGGCTTGGCGAGCGTCATGCCGGCGCGCGCGAAGAAGGCTTCGGCGTTTTCCTGCAGCCGGCCTTTCGAAGGAACGGCGAGAACGAACGGCGCGGTCATGCGACGCTCCCTTGAACGGTTGGCTTGCCGAGTTGCGTCAGCGCTTCGATCCAGACCGAAAACCCGACGGCGGGTATAGGCGTGTCCGAACCGAGCTGGGTCATCAGCCCGTCATAGCGGCCACCGGCCACCAAGGGCTCGACGCCGTTGCCTTTTAAGTTCCCTTTAAAGTTTCCTTTAAAATTTCCTTGGGCATGCAGTTCGAATTCGAATCCTGTGTAGTAGTCGAGGCCGCGCCCGAACGAAGTTGAGAAGCGCGCCTTGGATGTGTCGATGCCGCGCGCGGCCATGAAGCCGACGCGGCTTTCGAGCTGATCGATCGCCGCTGAAAGATCGAGTTTGGCGTCGGCCGCGAGCGCGCGCAGCTGCGCCACCGACTCGTCGGGATCGCCGGCGATCGCAAGAAAGCGCTTGATGATCCCGAGTGCGTCGCGCGGCAGCGCGCCGCCTTTCAGGGTCGACTGTTCGAGAAAGCGGTCGGCGATTTCGGCCACCGTGCGGCCGCCGACATTGGTGGTGCCGGCGATCGACATCAGATCGGTCACCAGCGCCAGCGCCGCCTTGCGGTCGGAACCGGCGAGGGCGGCCAGCACGCCCTCATATTCGTTGCGGCCGGGCGCCGTCGCCAGCGTCAGCCGCTCGATGTCCTGTTCGAGCGAGACCTTGCGGTTGAAATCCTTGATCAGCCGCCGCCGCCACACCGGATAGAGATTGAGCGCGTCGATCAGCGCAATGAACAGCGCGACGTCGCCGGTACGGATCTCGACGTCCTTCAATCCGAACGCGGATGTCGCTTCCAGCGCCAGCGCCAGCATTTCGGCATCGGCCGCGGCGCGGTCCTGCCGTCCGAACGATTCGATGCCGGCCTGCAAAAACTCGCTCGGCTGGCCGCCGCGATAGCGGAACACCGGGCCGAGATAGCTGAAGCCGATCGGCTCGCCGGCGCGCCCCGAGGCGAGATAGTCGCGCGCCACCGGGATGGTGAGGTCCGGCCGCAGGCAAAGCTCCTCGCCGCTGGCGTCGGTGGTCAGGTAAAGGCTCTTGCGGATGTCCTCGCCGGAGAGGTCGAGGAACGGCTCGGCCGGCTGCAGGATCGCGGGCTCGGCCTGAACGTAGCCGGCTTGCGCAAACGACAATAGCAGCGCGTCCGCCCAGGCGGCGGACCCGGCGACCCCTCGGGCGGCGGTTACGGTCATTTCAGCGTCCAAATATCCGGAAAACCGGGTTCCAGCGGGTGAAAGGGCTTGTTGGCGCAGGCCTTAGCATGGCCGGGGCGGGGTTTCGACAGGGATTGGGCAAGTGACTTAATGGGAGGTGCGTTAACGGGTTAAGCCCTAACAGGCTGGGCCGGTGGCCCGGCCCAGTCGCCGAGCGCCGCCTGCACCAGCGCCAGTGCCGCGACCCCTGCGGTGTCCGCCCGCAGGATTCGTGGGCCCAGCGACAGCCGCAGGGTCTTGGGCTGCCGCAACAGCAGCGCGCGTTCTTCCTCGGCAAAGCCGCCCTCGGGGCCGATCAGGATGTCGATCCCGTCGGTGGCTGAAGCCCGTTGCAGCGCCTGCACGGGATTGGCGGTCTCGGCCGCCTCGTCGCAGAACACCAGAAGGCGCGTCGGCTGACGCTGGCTGAGGTAGCGGTCGAGCGCCACCGGTTCGGCCACCGTGGCCAGGCTGAGGATGCCGCATTGCTCGGCCGCCTCGATCACATTGGCGCGCATACGCTCGCTGTTGACCCGGGAGACCTGGGTGTGGCGGGTCAGCACCGGCTGCAGCGACGAAGCGCCCATTTCGACCGCCTTCTGCACGACGTAGTCGAGCCGCGCATGTTTAAGCGGCGCGAAGACGTAGGCGATGTCGGGCAGGCGGTCCTGCGCGCGTGTCAGCGCTGTGATCGCCAGCGCGTCGGGCCGCTTGCGCCCCGCGATCTGCGCCTGCCATTCGCCGTCACGGCCGTTGAAGACCAGGATCGAATCGCCGGCGGAAAGCCGCAGCACGTTGCCGAGATAGTTGCTCTGGTTCCGCTCCAGCGCGACCGTTTGCCCAGCCTTCAAGGGGGTATCGACGAACAGGCGAGCGGCGTTAAAATCGAGTTCAGGCATTTGTGATGTTCCAATCACGGTGCTTTTAACCGAAATGACCCGAATCAGGGGCAAATATCGGGCTCAGATGTGGCTTTGCGCCGCGCTGTTGCCCAATTCGACGGGTTGTTAAGGGCACCCAGCAATCGTAAAAAGCCGTTGTCGGAAACCGTGCTTCGATTTGAACACGTATAGGGCCCGCTGGACCTTGCCGGAGAAACACCCTTGATGATCCGCCGTCTCATTGTGCCTATGCCTGTTGCTGTCATGACTCTTGCTGTCGTGACTCTTGCTGTCGTGACCGTTGCCGCCGCGACCCTGCACGCCGGTCAGGCCTTCGCGCAGGGCGCGTTTCCGGCGCCGTTGCCCGGTCAAGCCGCGCCCCAGGCGAACGATCCGGCATTTCCGCCGGTGAACGGGGCTGCATCCAGGGCTTCCATTGGCGGTGCCCCCGCCGCGCCGTCGGCGTTCGAAAGGGGCGCCGCCCCGGTTTCGGGCTCGGCATTCGGTGGCGCCGGGCCGCAGCCGCCGTCGGGCGGTCCTCCCAGCGATGCCTGCATGAAGGGCTTCATGCCGTTGCGTGAAGAAGCGGAGAAGCGCGGCAAGCTGATCAAGGCCGCGAGCGAGCGCCATGCGCCCCCGGACGAGGCCTGCAAGCTGATAGGCAATTTCGGCGCGGCCGAAATCAAGATGATCAAGTATATCGAGGCCAATGGGGCCAAGTGCGGAATTCCGGCGCAGATCGGCGACCAGCTCAAGACCGGTCACAAGAACACCGAGAAGATGCAGGCCCAAGTCTGCAATGTCGCACAGCAGGCGCAGCAGCAGCGAGCGCCCGCCGGTCCCAGCCTCAGCGACGTGCTGGGTACTTCGGCGGCGTTGCCCGAGGCGCAGCCCTCCAGGAAGGGCGGCAGCACCTTCGATACGATGAACGGCAACGTTCTGACGCGATGACACCCGGCGCGATCACATCCGACGCGATGACCTCCGCCCGATGAGCGACGCGTCCGCCCGCGTTGCCGACGCGACCGGCAACTGGGTCGATACCCGCGCGCCGACCTGGTCGCGGCCTTATCTGCGGCTCTCCCGTTTCGACCGCCCGATCGGATCCTGGCTGTTGCTGATGCCGTGCTGGTGGTCGGCGGCGCTGGCCGCCGGCGTCGCGCACGATGTCAGCCGGTTGGCGTTGGTGATCGTGCTGTTCTTCGTCGGCGCCTTCGTGATGCGCGGCGCGGGGTGCACCTGGAACGACATCACCGATCGCGATCTCGACGCCAAAGTCGAGCGGACGCGGTCGCGGCCGATCCCGGCGGGCCAGGTCGGCGTGCCGCAGGCCGTCGTCTTTCTGGTCTTGCAGGCCTTGATCGGGCTTGCGGTGCTGCTGCAGTTCAATCGTTTCGCGATCATGACCGGCATCGCCTCGCTGGTCATCGTCGCGGTCTATCCGTTCATGAAGCGCATCACCTGGTGGCCGCAGGTCGTGCTCGGGCTGGCGTTCTCCTGGGGCGCGCTGATGGGGTTTGCCGTCACGCTCGGGCGGCTGGATGCCGCTGCATTCGCGCTCTATGCGGGATCGATTTCCTGGGTGATCGGCTACGACACCATCTACGCGCATCAGGACGCCGAGGACGACGCACTGATCGGCATCAAGTCCACCGCGCGGCTGTTCGGCGCCCGCACCCGCCGCGCGCTGGTGGTGTTCTACACGGCCGCGGTTCTGCTGATCGGCGTCGCGCTGGGGCTTGCCGGCGCGCGATGGCCGGCGTGGATCGGGCTGCTCGCGTTCGCCGCGCATCTGGGCTGGCAGATTCGAAAACTCGACATCAGCGATTTCGAGCTGTGCCTGCGCGTCTTCAAATCCAATCGCGATGCAGGATTGCTGTTGTTTGCGGGATTGCTGCTGGATGCCGTGATGCGGGCCGGCGCGTAAAACCCTTCGTCATTCCGGGCTCGCGCCAAACGGCGCGCCCCGGAATGACGAAGGGTGCGACAAATTAACCCGACGGGCAAAATTCAGCTTTCGCCGTCGCCCAAATCTTTGGTCTAACTACGCCCGTCTCACCCGATTGAGGGGCGATCGCGATCGTCACGACGTGCGGTGGGATGCGATGGACGTTGAGGTCGCGACTGACGAGCGCACCTTAAACGTACGGTGAAATCGTGAGGGTCCGACGCCCCGGTGCTGGCGTCAAGTTGGCGGAAACGAAAGTTTCCAATGATGATGGTGGCAAGAAAGCCGGTCACCAGGACGACCACGTATAAACCGTAAAGCCATTGCGCAGGGAAAATAATAACCTCTATGGGTTTGTAGAGAGGCCTGTGGAAACTCTAAGTCATTGATTGGTCGCTAATTATCCCCACATGATGCCATATGCACTTCTTGGCATTCCCACACACCATTGGGACATAACCGGGGACACAATCATGGCGCGCAAGGTTCGTCACAGCACTCTGGAAAGCCGGAGTGCCCGCCTTAAATTAGCGGTTCGCCGCAAGCCATACAGCGGCCCGTCGCTCGCGCGCGGCGTTTCGCTGCTGTATCGACGCAACAAGGGTAACGGCAGCTGGGTGGTCAAAGCCAGCAACGGTCACGGCGCTTACTGGACTAAGGCGATTGCCGAGGCCGACGACTTCGATAATTCGGACTGCAAGAACATCCTCACGTTTTACGAGGCGCAGGATCAGGCGAAGCAGCTGGCGCGCGGTACCGATGGCGCTGGCGAAGCCGTACCGGTTTCGGTGGATGGCGCACTCACGGCCTACGGAAGCGATCTGAAGGCACGCAACGCAAACCCCTATAATGCCGACTGGCCTCGTCTTCATCTCACCAGCGTGCTGCTGGCGAAACCGGTGCAGCTGCTAACCGCGCACGAACTAAAGAAGTGGCGCGACGGTTTGCTGGGGATCATGGCAGCCTCAACCATTAACCGGTTGTGCGGGTGTCTGTGTGCCGCGCTGGAACTGGCGCGCAGCACCGATGAGCGCCTTCAGAACCGGCAGGCTTGGGAAGTGGGGCTCGCAAGTTTGCCGAATGCGCAGCGGGCCCGCAACGTCATTCTTTCTGACAACGAGGTGCGCGAGTTTGTCGCCAGCGCCTATGAACTCGAACCTCAGTTTGGACTGCTGGTCGATACCTTGGCGATCACCGGAGCCCGGCCGAGCCAAGCTTCGCGGCTGCGGGTGGACGATCTGCAAGATCATCCGCTGCGGCCGAAATTGATGATGCCGAAGTCCGGCAAGGGCGGCGGAAGAAATCGCGCTCAGAAAAGAAACGAGCACTATTCGGTACCGATCACCGTGCAGCTGGCGGCCAAGTTGAAAGCGGCGTCTAAATGCCGTGCAGATAATGCACCGCTGCTAATGCAGGGCGACGGCAGGCCTTGGGGCGACAATCCGGGCCAGAGCTATCACCGCGATGTTGACAAGGTCGTCACCACGATTGGTCTCGATCCCGACGGGGTGACGATGTACGCCCTGCGGCATTCATCTATCGTCAGAATGCTGGTGCAAAACATACCAATCCGATTGATCGCGAGTTTGCACAACACCTCAATTCGGATGATCGAGGCAAATTACAGCAAGCACATCACCGAGCACAGCGACGATATCTCTCGCAAGGCACTGCTGCAACACGAGCCGCCGACCGGCCAGAACGTCATGGCGATGGCGAGTTGATTGTCCTAAACGCAGGCGGGCGCAAGCATGGCTAAGATCACGGACCGCGCAATTGACGAATGTCGCAAGCGATTTGAGCTGGGTGAAGCCGGGGCGTTGCTCGATGCTATCGATTACTGTGCAAGGTCCGGTACGGCGATGCCGCCATGGATCGCAGATGCTTTCTGCGCGCGATATCTCGCATGGCTCACCTATAAGGTGAAAACCCTTGATCAGGCGTTTGGTGTTGAACGAAAAGGTAAGCGCATTTCCGAACTTAGAAAACGTGAAACGCTAAAGCCGCGTGTAGCCATCGAGGTGGATAAGCTGCACAGGCAAGAGAAGGTTCCGATTGATGAGGCCCTGTTCGAGCGGGTCGGCAGAATTCTTGATATCAAGCCGGGGATGGCGCGCGATATCCATTACAAAGAAAACCCATGGCGTAAATTGCTCAAGGTAATGCCGCGTAAACCTCCATCCGCATCGTCCTAATTCTTGGCTATTCTGAGCTGGCTGCAAACAACTCGGAAATACTGCCGCGCAAGCCCGTGATCTTCTGCGTACGGATATATACGCAGAGGATTACCCAATGGCCCGTCCTGAAATCACCGGCAAGCGTTCAGCCGATAATGATGCTGACTGCTATTCCATCGACGAATTCTGCCGCCGCAATCGCATCAGCGTGCAACTCTTCTACAAATTCCCCAAGCAGATGCCGACGACGTTCAGGATCGGCACCCGTCGATTAGTCAGCAAGGAGGCTGCTCAACGCTGGCGTCGCGAACGCGAGCAGGCGGGAGCGCAGTCATGACCGCCGAGCATTTTCAGACAGGTCTGAAAAAGGGTCGTGGGCGAGCACAACATTCCCTCGACCTGATCCAAGCCATGTACGAGATAGCCCAGAAAAGTAAGCCAATAACCGGACGTGGTGTCGGCTACAAATTGTTCTCGCTGAACCTGATCAATGCTATGTCGAGGAACGACATGCAGATTGTTTACCGCCTTCTGAAGGAAGCGCGCGAAGAGGGCACGATCCCGTGGGAATGGATCGTTGACGAAACCCGCAAGCTTGAAAAAGTCGCGACATGGGACAATCCGGCACAATTTGTCCGGGCGGTAAACCGATCCTATCGGCGCGATTTTTGGAACCAGCAGCCCTGCCAGGTCGAGGTCTGGTCGGAGAAAGGTACCATCCGTGGCGTGCTCGCCCCTGTTCTCGATGAATATGGGGTCGGTTTTCGTGTCATGCACGGCTTTAGCAGCGCAACCACGATCAACGATGTTGCGCAACATGACGATAGCCGTCCCCTGAAAGTTCTCTATATCGGAGATTACGATCCGTCCGGAATGTGGATGTCGGAATGTGATCTTCCAGAGCGGCTTGGTCGATACGGCGGCAATCATATTTCGCTGACGCGCATCGCGTTACTTCATAACGACTGCACCAAGATCGGCAGACGCCCGGCATTCAATGTGAGCACAAAGAAAACCGACACACGCTCTCCATGGTTTCGAAAAAAATACGGGCAGCTGTGCTGGGAGTTGGACGCCATGGACCCCAATGACCTGCGCTCCCGTGTCGAAAATGAAATTCTTTCTCAAATCGATCCGGTGGCGTGGGAGCGCTGCAAAATCATCAACGAGGCTGAGGTGGAGAGCCTTCGGCACGTTCTCGACCGTTGGAAGGCGTCGTAAACGCCTAAACGAAAAACGCCCGGCTGGCCACCGGGCGAATATTTTCAATCAACCGGCAACCATGCGAGTAGCCGATGGACCAACAAAATATAAACCCGGATTGCGCAGCGAGCAAGTTGCTGCACGTCACTTTCTTCGCAGACGCGCAGGCAAAAACGCTTACCACCGACCAACTGACTTTGGAGCAATTAGCTGAACGCGTGAGGAACGCTTCCGCGCGTAAAAAAGTTGATCTGCCGTGGTTGAAGTTGGCGGAGTTTGGCACCAAGAAAACTGTCAAGGGTTGCTTGCGCTTCGATGAAAATGTGAAGCAGATTACGGGAGGTGAGATCGATTACGATGGCGAAAAGATCAGTTTTGACGATGCCTTAAAGACAATCAGGGCGATGGGTATCGCCGCGCTACTGTATACGTCTGCATCGCACACTATCGACAAGCCGCGTTGGCGTATTCTCGCTCCTACCTCCGAGCCGTTGCCGCCGGAGATGCGGGCCAAGTTGGTGGCGCGAATTAATGGATACATAAAGTTCGAACTCAAGGTAGCTGAAATAGCAAAGAGCGAAAGTTTTGCACTATCGCAGTCGTTTTATTACGGATGGGTTTGCGATGCCCTCAAGCCTGACCACCGCGCTGAAGTAATTGGTGGCAGCTTCATCGATCTGCGCGATGATTTGGTGGAGTTCGAGGCGACTGGTGGCCCTTCGCCGATCATCATCCGCGAAGCCGTCACCCGTGAACGCGAAGTCGATCTCAATCTGTTCGAGCGCTATGGTGCAGCTAACAGCGTCGGCATTCGCCTGACCAACGACGACATGACGGCGTTGCTCAACAAGCATAAGGGTGGAGCTCCGGGTAATTGGCACATTGAACTGCTTGCAGTTACCAATGAAATGCTCAAACGCGGATGCGACATTCATACAATCACGCTAGCGATTGGGCCATACTGCAAGGGCGGAATTGAAGATAAAGAAATTGGGCCTTTGATCGAAGATCAATGGCTAAAATTCCATTCAGCACATCATGAGGCGAAATCAGCGCTAGTGCCGCTGATCGTTTCAAGCGCTGATTTCATCGCGGACTTCGTACCTCCCGATTACCTCATCGATGGGTTGATACAGAAGCGGTTCATTTATTCGTTCACTGCACCGACTGGTAGCGGTAAGACCGCGATTGCTCTTTTGTGCGCTGCTCATGTTGCGCTCGGTCGCCCCATTGGTAAGTACGAAGTCGCTCAAGGTCGCGTGCTTTATCTCGCTGGCGAAAACCCCGACGATATCCGCATGCGCATGCTGGCCATGGCGGAGCATATGGAATTCGATATCAACACCATCAATATCCACTTCCTGCCCGGAACGTTCAAGCTGTCCAAGATCGCGGCTCGCATCAAAACCGAAGTCGAGAAGATCGGCCCCGTTGCCTTGGTGATCGTCGATACCAGTGCCGCCTATTTCGAGGGCGACGATGAGAATGGAAACGTGCAGATGGGTATTCACGCGCGGCGCTTGCGTGGCCTCGTCACCTTGCCCGGTGAACCCTGCGTTCTGGTC
>JBBRSX010000129.1:0-17347 GCA_038244925.1 Hyphomicrobiales bacterium
CGACAAGTACATTTTTCGCACGACGCTGGCGTCGTTTGCGCTTGTCCTGGTCAGCCTCACCGGCGTGATCTGGATTACGCAGGCGTTGCGCGGCATCGACCTGATGACGAGCCAGGGCCAGACCATCATTACCTTTCTCGGGATCACCAGCCTGGTGATTCCGGCGCTGGTGCTGATCATCGCGCCGATCTCGCTG
This sequence comes from Hyphomicrobiales bacterium, assembly GCA_038244925.1. Taxonomy (GTDB): domain Bacteria; phylum Pseudomonadota; class Alphaproteobacteria; order Rhizobiales; family Xanthobacteraceae; genus Bradyrhizobium. The sequence goes on from JBBRSX010000129.1 coordinate 197, forward strand.
ATGATCGCGATCTCGCACACGCTGAACAAGCTGGCGACCGATTCTGAAATCATCGTGATGAACGCCGCCGGCTTCTCCCCGTTCCGGCTGTTCCGACCGTTCTTCTACGCCACCTGCGTGGTGGCGCTGATGGTCGCCTTTATCGGCGCCTATCTCGCGCCCGACGGCATGCGCCGGATCAAGCAGTGGGACGCCGAAATCACCGCCGACATACTGACCAACATCCTGCAGCCCGGCCGATTCGCCCAGCTCGACCAGAACCTGACGATCAGGATCCGCGAACGGCTTCCCGGCGGCGTGCTCGCGGGCATTTTCGTCGATGACCGCAGAGACCCCAAGGAGCGCGTCACCATCATTGCCGATCACGGCACCGTGCTGAAAAACGAGAGCGGTTCCTATCTGGTGCTGGAAGACGGCAATCTCGAACGATTCGAGGCGGGCAAGCGTGATCCGGCACTGGTAGGTTTCGGCCGCTATGCCTTCGACATGTCGAAATTCTCCAATCAAGGCCGCGACGTCACGCTTGGAATTCGCGAACGCTATCTCTGGGAGCTCTTCTCTCCCTCCGCCGACGACCCGGTCTTCCAAAAACTATCCGGGCAATTCAGCGCCGAGCTGCATGACCGGCTGCTGTCGCCGGTCTATCCGTTTGCGTTCGCAGTCCTGACCTTCGCGTTCCTGGGCACGCCGCGCACCACGCGCCAGAGCCGCAACTTTTCCATCGGCGGATCGATTTTCGCGGTGTTCGGCCTGCGCATGGCGGGCTTCGCCTGCTCCGTCATGGCGGTGAAGACCCCCGGTGCGGCGCTCGTGCAGTACTCGATGCTGATTGCCGCGATTGCCGGCGGATTGTGGATGATTCTCGGCGGCGTCGTGGTGGAACCGCCGGCAGTATTGATCGAGGCCATCAACAGGTCGAACGCGCGCATCGCGCGGCTGTTCGGACGGCCGGCCGCCGCATGAGCATGATGACCAATACGCTCGGACGCTATTTCGCCGGCCGCTTCCTGGTCGCCGCGGTGGGCGTGTTCGCCAGCATCTTCGTGCTGCTGGTGCTGGTGGATTACATCGAAATGGTCCGCAAGACCTCGGGGCTGGCGACCGCATCCGCGATCACGGTCGCAGAGACGTCGCTGTTCCGCGTGCCGCAACTGCTCGAAAAGCTGATGCCGTTCTGCGTCCTGATCGGCGCCATGACCTGCTACCTCGCGCTGTCACGGCGGCTTGAACTGGTGGTCGCGCGTGCCGCCGGCGTTTCCGCCTGGCAGTTCATCGCCCCGGCGCTCGGCAGCTCGATTGTCCTCGGCATCATCGCGACCACCGCCTACAACCCGATGTCAGCGAACCTGCGCGAGCTTTCCAAGCGGATGGAGGCGGAGCTGTTCGGCTCGGCGCCGGGCGGCGGCATCCAGGACGCATCGGGGTTCTGGCTCAACCAGATCAACAGCGATGGCCAGTCGATCATCAATGCCGCCCGCAGCGAGCAGCAGGGCGTCCGGCTGACCGGGCTGACCGTGTTCCGCTTCGATACCGACCTGCAGTTCAAGGAGCGAATCGAGGCGCGGGAGGCCTCCCTCGAGGTGGGACGCTGGGCCTTCAAATCGGTACGCCGATACTCCCTCGACAAGCCGCCAATTGACCAGGACAGCTACTATCTGACGACCACCCTGACCCCGGCTCAGGTCCGCAACAGCTTCTCCACCCCAGAGACTGTGTCGTTTTGGCAACTACCCGGCTATATCCGATCTTCGGAGAGCTCCGGCTTCGCGACCGCGGGCTACCGCCTGCAGTATCATAAGCTCATCGCACAGCCGTTTTTGCTGGCTGCAATGGTGATGTTGGCGGCTTCCGTCAGCCTTCGCTTCTTCCGGATGGGCGGCGTGCAAAAGATGGTTTTGAGTGGCGTGGGTGCGGGCTTTCTGCTCTATGTTTTGTCGAAAGTTACTGAAGATTTGAGCAAGGCTGAGTTGATGCATCCGATCGCTGCGGCGTGGTTGCCCGTCTGTGTGGGTGGCCTCACCGGTTTTTTGGCCTTGTTGTACCAGGAGGACGGGTAGTGGCCGTCGTCGCCGCCCTCCAGTTGAGGTCGCCTGCGTTCGGGCGGCGCACCTTGGTGCGCCGCAATCGCAGCCGCTTGGCCGCCGTCAGCGCCCCCATCATTGCCCTGCTTGCCGGCTTCGTTTTCGCCGGAGCGCTCGAACTTGCCCTGACGGTACCGGCCGCGGCGCAGAGCTTCACCTACAATCCGCGCCCGCCGAAGCCGCCGCCACGGCCCGTCAACAATGACGGCCAGATGGTCGTGCAGGCGACCGAGGTCGACTACGACTACAACAACCAGCGCGTGTCGGCGGTCGGCAACGTGCAGATGTTCTACAACGGCACCAGCATCGAGGCCGACAAGGTCATCTACGACCAGAAGACCAAGCGCCTCCACGCCGAGGGCAACATTCGGCTGACCGACGCCGAAGGCAAGATCACCTACGCCAACATCATGGATCTGAGCGACGATTACCGTGACGGTTTCGTCGATTCGCTGCGTGTCGATTCCGCGGACGCGACGCGGATGGCGGCGACGCGCGCCGACCGCTCCAGCGGCAATTACACCGTGTTCGAGAACGGCGTTTATACCGCCTGCGCGCCGTGCAAGGACGATCCGAAGAAGCCGCCTCTGTGGCAGGTCAAGGGTGCGCGCATCATCCACGACCAGACCGACAAGATGTTGTATTTCGAGAACGCCCAGCTCGAATTCTTCGGCGTGCCGATGGCCTACCTGCCGTATTTCTCGACGCCCGATCCCACGGTGAAGCGCAAGACCGGCTTCCTGATGCCGGCCTACAGCACAACGACGACCAACGGCTTCGGTATCGAAACCCCGTTCTACTGGGCGATCGCGCCGGACTATGACGCGACCTTCAGTCCGCGCATCACCACCCGGCAGGGCGTGCTGCTCCAGGGCGAGTTCCGCCAGCGCCTGATCGACGGCGCCTACTCGATCCGCGGCTATGGCATCGACCAGCTCGACCGCGGCGCCTATGCCGGCCAGCCCGGCGACCGTCAGTTCCGCGGCGGCGTCGATACCAAGGGTCAGTTCGCGCTTAACGACAAATGGACCTGGGGCTGGGAAGGCGTGCTGCTTTCCGATTACGCCTTCATGACCGACTATCGGCTGGCGCAATATCGCGACCCGCTGCAATCGTTCCTGAACCTGCCGACCGAAGCGATCTCGCAGCTTTATCTGACCGGCGTCGGCAATCGCAGCTTCTTCGACGCGCGCACGATCTATTACCTGAGCTACTCCGGCAACCAGGCCTATGTTCCGGTGGTTCACCCGGTCATCGACTACAGCAACGTGATCAACAGCCCGATATTTGGCGGCGAGTTCAGCTACAAGACCAATTTCACCAGCCTGACGCGCTCGACCGCCGCCTTCGATCCGATCACGACGTTGGCCAACACCAACGGCCTGTGCCTGACGGCATCGGCCGATCCGATGGCGCGGCTGCCCTCGCAGTGCCTGCTGCGCGGCATGCCTGGCACCTACACGCGGTTCACGGCTGAAGCGCAGTGGCGGCGTTCGTTCACCGACCCCTACGGCCAAATCTGGACGCCGTTTGCGATCCTGCGCGCCGATGCCATCAACGCCTCGATCTCCAACCAGCCTGGCGTCTCGAACTTCCTCCCGGTCGGCGATACCAACACGCTGCGCCTGATGCCGACCGTCGGCCTCGAATATCGCTATCCCTTCATCAACGTTCAGCCGTGGGGCACCACCACGCTGGAGCCAATCGCGCAGGTCATCATTCGACCCAATGAGACGTACGCCGGCAAACTCCCCAACGAAGACGCGCAGAGCATGGTGTTCGACGCCGGCAACCTGTTTTCGGTCGACAAGTTCTCCGGCTATGACCGCGTCGAAGGCGGCGGGCGCGCCAATGTCGGCGTGCAGGCGACCACGCAGTTTGACCGCGGCGGCAGCATCAACGTGCTGTTCGGACAGTCCTATCAACTGTTCGGCATGAATTCGTTCGCGGTGGCGGATGTGACCAATACCGGCGTCGATTCCGGCCTGCAGAATGCGCGCTCCGACTACGTCGCACGCGTCAATTACTCGCCGAACCGAACCTATACGTTCAGCGTGCGTTCGCGCATGGATGAAGCAACGCTCAACGTCAATCGCTTCGAGGCCGAAGGCCGCGCCGCTTTCGACCGCTGGTCGGTCGCCATGATATACGGCAATTATGCCGCGCAGCCCGAACTTGGGTACCTGACCCGGCGCGAAGGAATCCTCGGCAGCGCCTCGGTCAAGGTGGCTTCGAACTGGGTGGTGTCTGGCTCGGCGCGCTGGGATCTTGAAGCCAACAAGATCAATCAATACATCGTCGGTGCCGGCTATGTGGACGACTGTTTCGTACTGGCCGCCAACTACGTAACGTCCTACAGCTACTCCACCGGCGTCACCGCACCGATACTCAGTCACGCGTTCATGTTCCAGATCGGACTGCGGACCATCGCGACAACGTCCTCAACGGCCGCCAACGGCGGTATTCAGTAGCGCGTGGCCGAACCTTGCCGGAGAATGCCCTTGGCTCACGGGATCTGGCATCACGGGATTTGGCATCACAGACTTGGCATCACAGACTTGGCATTGCGGAACTTGGCATTGCTTGAATCGAATTGGCTGATACGGCTGGCATGATCATGACGACCACAAAGCTTCCCCATCACCGCCGCTGGTCGCTGATCGCCAGTTGCGCCGTTGTGCTAGGCCTGCTGACGTCGGGTGTCTCGCCGCTGCACGCGCAGTCGGTGGCCGTACTGGTCAACGGTGAGCCCATCACCAACTATGATATCGAGCAGCGCACCAAGCTGAATTTTCTGACCACGCACAAACAGATGCCGCGGCAGGAAATCATCGACGAACTGATCAGCGAAAAGGTGAAGATCAAGGAAGCCAAGCGATACGGCGTCGACCCCACGTCGAGCGATATCGACCAGTCCTATGGGCAGATGAGCTCCCGGATGCGGATCACGCCCGAGCAACTGACAAAGTCGCTGGAGAACCAGGGGGTCCGCCCCGATACCCTGAAGGCCCGCCTCAAGGCCGAGATGGTCTGGAGCAGCCTGGTGCGCGGTCGCTACAAGGAGAGCCTTCAGGTCGGCGAGAAGGACGTCAACGACGCCGTCCAGGAAGGCGGCGAACCTACCCAAACCGACGCATTCGAATACAAAATGCAGCCGATCGTGCTGATAGTGCCGCGGGGATCGGCCTCCGGCGCGATCGAAATACGCAAGAAGGAAGCCGATGCCCTGCGCGAGCGCGTCCAGACATGCGAACAGGCCAACGCCTACTTCAAGACGATGCAGAACGCCGCGATCCGCGACAGCGTGGTTAAAACCTCGGCCGACATCCCCGGCCCGCTTCGCGAACTGCTCGACAAGACACCGATCGGTCATTTGACCCCGCCTGAGATTACCAAACAGGGCGTGGAGATGGTGGTGTTGTGCGACCGCAAGCCGACCAAGATCGACACGCCCAAGAAGCGCGAAATCCGCGAAAAGATGTTCGTGCAGAAATACGAGAAAAAGCAGAAAACCTATCTGGACGAACTCCGCAAAGCGGCGATGATCGAATATCGTGATCGTTGATGGCAAAAAGCCCCTCGCGCTGACATCCGGCGAGCCCGCGGGCATCGGCCCCGATATCGCGATGGCGGCGTGGCTGCGCCGCCGGGAGCTGGATCTTCCGCCATTCTATCTGCTCGGCGATCGCGCCTTCTTCGCCGAGCGCGCGAAAATTCTCGGCCTGAAGATCGAACTGGCCGATGCCGGACCTGAGGACGCGGGCGCGATCTTCGCGAACGCATTGCCGGTGTTCGCAACGGGTGAATCGGCGACGGCGCGACCCGGCGTCCCCGACGCCACCAGCGCCAGTGCGGCGCTGGCGTCCATTCGCGGGGCGGTCGACCACGTCAGCACCGGAAGAGCAAGCGCGGTCGTGACCAACCCGATCGCAAAAAGCGTGCTCTATCGCGCCGGCTTCCGTCATCCCGGCCATACCGAATTTCTCGCCGAGCTTGCCGGCCATGGCGGCCCCATCCCGCAGCCGGTGATGATGCTGTGGTCGCCGACGCTTGCCGTCGTCCCGGTGACGATACATCTGTCGCTGCGCGAGGCGCTGGCCCAGCTCTCGACCGACCTGATCGTGACGACGGCCCGCATCGCGGTTGCCGACCTCAAGGCGCGCTTCGGCCTCGCCAATCCGCGGCTTGCCGTGTCGGGACTCAATCCGCATGCCGGTGAAGACGGATCGCTCGGCACCGAGGACATCGACATCGTCACGCCGGCGATCGAGACGCTGCGCCGGGACGGCATCGACGCGCGGGGGCCGCTGCCGGCGGACACCATGTTCCACGCCGCCGCGCGCAAAACCTATGACTGCGCGATCTGCATGTATCACGATCAGGCGCTGATCCCGATCAAGACCATTGCGTTCGAGGACGCCGTCAACGTCACGCTGGGCTTGCCGTTCGTCCGCACCTCGCCGGATCACGGTACGGCCTTCGACATCGCCGGTACCGGCAAGGGCAATCCGTCGAGCCTGATCGCGGCGTTGCGGCTCGCCGCGCGGATGGCGGCGCCAGTGCCGCCGATCTGAAGTTCCTGCACGGCATGCCGCGAGTTCGCCCCAGGAACTTCAGATCGATAAGCGGCACTAGAATGTTGACTCTTTTGGTGCCCTTGGCTTTACGAAGTTCGTACAGAGGCTGCCGCGATCTATGACGAACTTCGTAAAGCCAAGGGCACCCCCGGCATGAGCGCGATCGACGATCTGCCGCCGCTGCGCGACGTCATTCGCGAACATTCCCTTTCGGCGCGCAAATCGCTGGGCCAGAACTTCCTGCTCGACCTCAACCTTACGGCGCGGATCGCGCGCGCCGCGGGGCCGCTCGAAGGCGCCACCGTGATCGAGATCGGTCCCGGCCCCGGCGGGCTGACGCGGGCGCTGCTGGCGCTCGGCGCCAAGCGCGTCATCGCGGTCGAGCGCGACGAGCGCGCGCTGGCGCCGCTCGACTATATCAGCAAGCGCTATCCCGGCCGGCTCGAGATCGTGCATGCCGACGCGCAACACTTCGATCCGCGCCTGATGCTCGGCGGCGAGCGCGCAAAAATCGTCGCCAACCTGCCCTACAATATCGCGACCGCCTTGCTGGTGGACTGGCTGTCGATCGAGCCCTGGCCGCCCTGGTACGACGTCATGGTACTGATGTTCCAGCGCGAGGTCGCCGAGCGGATCGTGGCCTTGGAAGACGACGAAGCCTATGGCCGGCTCGCGGTGCTCGCCAACTGGCGCGCCGAGACCAAAATCCTGTTCGACATTTCCCCCGCAGCCTTCGTGCCGCAGCCCAAGGTTACGTCCTCGGTGGTGCGGCTGGTGCCGCGCGCCGCACCCGAACCGTGCGACCGTCGCACGCTCGAACAGGTGACGGCCGCAGCTTTCGGCCAGCGCCGGAAAATGCTGCGCCAAAGCCTCAAGTCGCTCTCGGTCGATCCGGCGCGGCTGGCCGACGCCGCAGGGGTAGATGCCACCCGCCGCGCCGAGACCATCCCGGTTTCCGGCTTTGTTGCCATGGCCCGCGAATTGACCGATATACGCAAGACAAAACCGCAACCTTCCTGAATTCTGCTTTCTCAAATCTGCTCCCAAGGAGAATATGCCATGGCGCAAATGCGTCGCCAGTCGCTGGTCAAATTCGACGCGCCGTTGTGCGAAACCATCATCGACACCCCGAAGCCGCAGGGCAAAGAAGTCCTGGTCCGCATCGAACGCTGCGGGCTGTGCCATTCCGACCTGCACATCCAGGACGGTTATGCCGATTTGGGCGGCGGCAAGCGGCTCGACACCACGCGCGGCATGACGCTGCCGTTCACGCTCGGTCATGAGATCGCCGGGATCGTCGAGGAAGTCGGATCGGACGCTTCGAAGGCGCTGATCGGAAAGAAGCAGGCGGTATTCCCCTGGATCGGTTGTGGCCAGTGCCGCGACTGCTCCAATGGCGACGAGAACCTCTGCGTCAAGCAGCGCTTCCTCGGCGTCTCCATCGACGGCGGTTTCGCCAGCCATGTGCTGGTGCCCGATGCCAAATACTTGCTCGATTACGATCCGCTGCCGGTCAACCAGGCGGCGACCCTGATGTGCTCCGGCGTCACCGCCTATGGCGCGCTGAAGCGGCTGGTCGATCGTCCGCGGCAGCGCAATCTGCTGCTGATCGGACTCGGCGGCGTCGGCATGATGGGGCTTTCGTTCGCGCAGGCGATGTTCAAGCAGAAAATCGCGGTGGCGGATCTCAGCCCGGCCGCGCGCGAGAGCGCGCTGCAGAACGGCGCCGCAGTGGCTTACGATCCGAGCGAGCCCGACGTCGTCAAGCGCATGATCAAGGAAACCGAGGGCGGCTTCGACGAGATCGTCGATTTCGCCGGCAACGAGAAATCGATGACGTTCGCGGTGTCGGTGGTGGCGCGTGGCGGCAAGATCGTGGTCTCCGGCCTGATGGGCGGCAATTTCAGCCTGCCGATGGTCCAATGGGTCTACAAGCGCATGACCATCGAAGGTTTCATGGTCGGAACGCTGGAGGAAGCGAAGGAGTTGATGTCGCTGGCGCGCGCCGGTAAGATCAAACCGACGCCGATGAAGGAAGAGCCGATGGCCGACGTCCAGAAGTGGATCGAAGAGCTGCGGGCCGGCAAGGTCGTCGGGCGTATCGTTTTGAAAAACTGAAGCGGAGCAATCCGGACAGCGTCTCGGAACCAAGGCCTGCCCCGCGTGTCATTGGCGGGGCGGACCACGGATCGAACAAGAAGGACGCATCGACACAACAATAGAGCTTCACTCCGGTTCAACCGGAGCCAAGGAGCTCAAGGCTTCGCGATTGACAGAGGGAGACGCTGTGATGGCCTCCGGATATCTTTCGAAGCTCGCCGCTTGCGCGGTGCTTGTGCTCGCCGTCCTGACGGCGCCGGCACTGGCGCAGAAGCGCTACGGCCCGGGGGTCACCGATACCGAAATCAAGATCGGCACCACGACGCCCTATAGCGGTCCCGCTTCCGCCTATGCGGCGGGCGCGATCTCCGCCACCGCCTATTTCGAAATGATCAACGAGCAAGGTGGCGTCAACGGCCGCAAGATCAACTATATCAGCCTCGACGATGCCTACAGCCCGCCGAAGACGGTGGAGCAGATCAGGCGCCTGATCGAAAGCGACGAGGTCCTGTTCCTCGTCAATCCCGTCGGCACCGCGACCAACATGGCGGTGTTCAAATACATCAACCAGAAGGGCGTGCCGCACCTGTTTATCGGCACCGGCGCCACCGTGTTCAACGATCCCGAGCATTATCCGTGGACGATGAGCTGGACGCCGCATTACGCCTCTGAAGGCGAGATCTACGCCCGCTACATTCTGTCGACCATGCCCAACGCGAAGATCGGCATCCTGTCGCAGAACGACGATCTCGGCCGGGATTACCTGCTCGGCTTCAAGCGCGGGCTCGGCGACAAGGCGTCGGCGATGATCGTCTCGTCGCAGACCTACAATACCAGCGATCCCACCGTCGATTCCCAGGTGGTCACGCTGAAGGCCTCCGGCGCCGACGTGTTCTTCATCGTCTCGGTACCGAAATTCGCAGCCCAGGCCATCCGCAAGGCCTACGATATCGACTGGCACCCGCAGGAATTCGTCTCCAGCGTCGGCTCGTCGATCGCGGGCGCGATCAGGCCGGCCGGTTTCGAAGCGGCCAAGGGCATCATCTCCGCCGCCTATCAAAAGGACCCGGCCGATCCGCAATGGGCCGACGACCCGGCGATGAAGGCCTGGAACGTGTGGATGGATAAATACAATCCCCGCATCAACAAGAGCGATTACTACGCACCCTATGGCTACAACATCGGTTTTGCGGTGGTCGCCCTGCTGAGGCAATGCGGCGACAACCTGACGCGCGAAAACATCATGAAACAGGCGTCGCATCTCGACATGGAATTGCCGCTGCTGTTGCCGGGAATCCGCCTGAAGACGAGCCCGACCGACCTGCGCCCGATCAAGCAGATGCGGCTGGTACGGTTCAACGGCGAGCGTTACGTGCTGTTCAGCGACGTGATCGAAAGCAACTGATCGCGTCCGCCATCCGATGGTAGCGCCAGCCGCGAAACCTCAACCAAACAGCGAATTTCGTTGCCTTTTTTTCGGCGGCTGCCCGCCTCAGTGGCGCGGCTGACGAGCCCCAATTAAGCCCTCCCCGCTCCGGAATTGCGGCTCATTGCCACCCAAGTCTTTAACGAGATTTGGGGCGTCACGCGTTGCGTCATTACGGGGATATCGATGTCAAACCGTTCAGTGAATTTCCTCGCGGCTGCGTTCGCCGCAGTTCTGGCCGGAGCCAACCTCGCCACGGTGAAGAATATTCACGCGCAAGCCGCCGCCGACGCCTGCCAGACCGCTCCGGGAGACAAGAAGCCTGCGGGCAGCCGCTGGCGCTATAAGCTCGAGCGCGGTACTGGGCGCCAATGCTGGTATCTCAAGGACGAGAACGAGAAGACCGCACGCGCCGCGCCGCAAGCGCCACTGAATCTGTCTCCGGAAGCCGCGCCGTCTGCGGCGGAAGCTGCCTCGGCTGCCGCCGACCCCGTTCCGCCGCCACCGCGTCCGGTGCGCAAATCGGTCGCGAACGCACACGCCGAATTGACGCCACCGCGGACGCGCATCGAACAGGATTCAGGCGCCTCCATTGAGTCACAGACGACAGGCATCGCGACCACTGCACGGGCTCCGAACAGCCCGGCCGCAATCGGGCCCGACACCGCCGCGCCTTCATCGACAGCCCCGACGCGCTGGCTTGATACGACAGGCATGAACGCGCCCAGCGGTTTCCGCCTCGCCGCCGCCGAACCGGCCGCCAGTCCGCCGGAAAACGACCAGCCGACCTTGCAGCCCGCGACGCCGCCGGTCGTGCCGGCTGCCGCGGCGGATCCATCGATGACAAAGCAGACGGCGTCAATGCAGATGCTGCTACTGGTGATGGCCGGCGCCCTGGCGATAGCCGGCATCACCGCAAGCCTGCTGTTCCGGTTCAGCCGCGCGCGGGCTCGCCGCCGGCTCAAGGCTCGCCGCGAGCGCCGCTGGGATGCGGTCCGCACGCAACGTTCGCCGCGCGACCGGCGTCCGACGCCGTCGATGCTGCCAGATGAAGAAGCTCCGGCGTGGCGCCGTGCCCCCGCTCAGGAGCCGCGCGCGCCTGACGATCCGCAGCGCCAGGTGACGGAAATGCTGTCACGGCTGGCACGCAGCGCGCAGCACTGACGGAAAGCCCGAAGAAGCTATTTCTCCAGCTGACGCTGCAAGCCGCGAACAAACTCGGTGAGACCGGTGCGCCGCGCGCGCTTGAGACGCTCGGCCCTGAGGATCGACTGCACTTCGGCAAAGGCTTCGTCGACGTCGTGATTGACGACGATGTAGTCGTATTCCGCCCAGTGGCTCAATTCGTGGCTTGCCCGGTCCATCCGCCCGCGTATGACGGCGTCAGAGTCCTGCGCGCGGGTGTGAAGCCGTTTCTCGAGATCGGCAGCGGACGGCGGCAGAATGAACACGCTGACAACATCCGTGCCGGCCTTTTCGCGCAGTTGCTGCGTGCCCTGCCAGTCGATGTCGAACAATACGTCCCGCCCCGCGGACAAAGCGGCATCGACCGGATGACGAGGCGTGCCATAGCGGTTGTCGAACACGGTGGCCCATTCAAGCAGTTCGTGCCGTTCGACCATCCGTTCGAACTCAGGCTTGTCGACGAACAGGAAGTCGCGGCCGTCGACTTCGCCCGGCCGTATTGAGCGCGTCGTCGCCGACACCGACATCTGCAGGCCGGACACCCGCTCGATCAACATCCGCGACAGCGTGGTCTTGCCGGCGCCCGACGGCGACGACAGCACGAACATCAATCCGCGGCGTTCCACCCCGTCGAAACCACCAGCCGTCATGATCACTCCAGATTCTGGACCTGCTCGCGGAACTGCTCGACCACGTTCTTCATCTCAAGCCCGGTCTGGGTGAGTTCCAGATCGTTCGATTTGGAACAGCAGGTGTTGACCTCGCGGTTGAACTCCTGCGCCAGAAAGTCGAGCCGTCGTCCGACCGGTCCGCCCTTGCCGATCATCTCGCGCGCTTGCTCAACATGCGAGGCGATGCGGTCGAGTTCTTCGCGGATATCGGCCTTGGTCGCGATCATGATCGCTTCCTGATTGAGCCGGTCCGAATCGAAACGCTCGGACGTTTCCAGCAGCGCCGCGATCTGCTCGGCCAAACGCGCCTTGATCGCCTCGGGCTTGCGGCCAGGGGCAGCCTCGGCCTTCTTCGCCAATTTCTCGATCTCGTCCATGCGCTGGATCAGAATTTGTCCGAGCGTCATGCCCTCGCGTCGGCGCATCTCGACCAGATGGCCAAGCGCCTGCTCGAACGCCGCGGCTGCGGCATCCTTTGCCGCCTTGTCTTCCGCTTCGTCGCTCTCGGGCTCAACCACCTCGATCACACCTTTGAGGGCGAGCAGACCATCGATGCTGGGCGCCACCGCGTCGATCTTGCCGGCGAGCACGCCCGCGACCCTGACGATCGAGGAAAGCACGTCCTCGTTGATGCGGATCGTCGAGACCGCGTTGGCGCGCTTGACGTTGAGGTTGGCATACACCGTGCCCCGCGACAGCACTTCGCCGGCGCGCTTCTTGGCCAGCGCCTCGAGTTCGTCCCATCCCGGCGGCAACCGCAGCCGAAGGTCGAAGCCCTTGGCGTTGACCGATTTCAATTCCCACTCGAACGTATAGGGACCGCTGGCGCCGTGGCTCCGGGCAAAACCGGTCATGCTCGATAGCGCCATTAGGTGATACTCTCCGAAGGACAGGGATGGGGGGACTCGCCGGGAACACGGCGACCTTAAAACGATTTTTGCGAAAGTGGAATTACGTTCCACTGGAGCCTGATCGATAGCCGATCAGGCTCCGGTACACTTTTGACGCGCTTTCTTCACGCGAACCGGCAGCCACTTCGCTCGAAAACGCTATGGCTTCAGCGCTGAACCACCGGCGGCGTCGTGATCGATTGCGCCGCGCCCTGGCGGGCGGGAGCGGCCGCAGGCGCCGCAGGACGCGCAGGCTTCTTCGGCGCCACCGGCTTCGCCGTGGTGGCCGTCGGGTTGGTGTCGGCGGACGGCGCACCGGCGGCGGCGGCCGGCGGCAGCGCGTCATCGGCGGGCTCGACCGTGTCGTTCTGAATCTGCTTTTCGAGCGCCCGCAGCTTGGCGACGTTCTTCTGATGCTGGTCGTAGGTTTCGGTGAAGGTATGCCCGCCGGTACCGTCGGCGACGAAGAACAGGTCGCGGGTGCGCGCCGGGTTGGCGGCCGCTTCCAGCGAGGCGCGGCCGGGATTGGCGATCGGGCCCGGCGGCAGGCCTTCGATCACATAGGTGTTGTACGGCGACGGCTGGGTGATTTCGGAGCGCTTGATCGGCCGGCCCAGTGTTCCCTTGCCGCCAACCAGCCCGTAGATGATCGTCGGATCGGACTGCAACTTCATCTTCTGGCGCAGTCGGTTGACGTAGACCGCGGCGACGCGGCTGCGCTCGTCAGCCTTGCCGGTTTCCTTCTCGACGATCGAGGCCAGCGTGATCAGCGCTTCCGGCGACTTGATCGGAACTTCGGGATTGCGGCGTTCCCAGATCTCCGCCAGCACCCGCTTCTGGGTCTGCTGCATGCGCTGGATCACCTGGTCGCGCGAGGTGCCGCGCGGGAATTTGTAGGTTTCCGGAAGCAGTGTCCCTTCACGCGGGATTTCGCGAACGCTTCCGGCGAAAATGTCGCTGTCGGTGAGCCGCGCCACGATCTGTTCGGAAGTCAGGCCTTCGGGAATGGTGACGGCGTGCTGCACCACCTTGCCCTCGACGATGGTGGCGATGACGTCGCGCAGGCTGGCGTTCTTGCGAAACTCATATTCACCGGGCTTGAGATCGGAACTTGCCTTCAGCGCAAACACGCTGCCGATGAACAGCCACGGATTGACGTTGATCACGCCCTCGCGCTGCAACGCATCGGCGATATCGCGCTTTCCGGCGCGCGCGGGAATGTTGACGACCTTGTCGTCCCTCAGTGGGCCGGGCGTCTCCAGGATCTGCCTGCCGTAATAGTAGGCGGCTCCGGCCCCGATCATCAGAATGATCAGGATGGTGATGATGGCATTGCCGATCACCACGAAAGGATTGCGGGCGCGCTCCGACCGCTTCGGCGGCGGCGGCACCTGCTCGGGCTCCAACGCAGCGCGCGGGCTCCGGGGTGAAATGGGCGGCCTCTCACTCATCGATGCAACCTGAATCCTGCCGGTTCAATCGTGGCCTGACAAATCTGCCCAGCCAATAGCATACGCCCACATCCAGAGCATGCTTCAACTGGTTTGAATCATGCTCGTCGATCATATTCTTGTTTGAGCATGATCTGTTCGGAAAACCGCTGCCCACTTTTCCGGATCATGCTCTAGAAGTCATCGCCGAATGCGGCAAAACGGTGGAGTCGTTCTAAACACTTATCAGTCAGCCACGCGCCGCACGATCACGGAAGCGTTGGTGCCGCCGAAACCGAAGGAATTGGACAGCGCGATGTTGATCTCGCGCTTGCGCGCCGCCTGCGGCACCAGGTCGATCGCCGTTTCCACCGAAGGATTCTCAAGGTTGATGGTCGGCGGAACGATGTTGTCGCGAATCGCCAGGATGCAGAAAATCGCTTCGATCGCGCCCGCGGCGCCCAGCAAATGTCCGGTCGACGATTTCGTCGACGACATCAACACCTTGGAGGCGGCGTTGCCGAGCAACCGTTCCACCGCGCCGAGCTCGATCTCGTCACCGATCTGGGTCGAGGTTCCATGCGCATTGATGTAATCGATATCCGACGGCGAAATTCCGGCGCGCTTCAGCGCCGCACTCATGCTGCGGAAGCCGCCATCGCCATCCGGAGCCGGCGACGTGATGTGATAGGCATCGCCCGAAAGACCATAGCCGACCACTTCGGCGTAGATCTTCGCGCCGCGGCTTTTTGCGTGCTCGTATTCCTCGAGCACCACAATGCCGGCGCCCTCGCCCATCACGAAGCCGTCGCGATCCTTGTCGTAGGGACGTGAGGCCTTTTCCGGAGTTTCGTTGAAGCCGGTCGAGAGCGCGCGCGCGGCGCAGAAGCCGGCCATGGCGAGCCGGCAGATCGGCGATTCCGTTCCGCCCGCGACCATTACGTCTGCGTCGCCGAGCATGATCAGCCGGGAAGCGTCGCCGATCGCATGGGCGCCGGTCGAACAGGCCGTCACCACCGAATGATTGGGGCCCTTGAGGCCGTGCTCGATCGAGACATAGCCGGAGGCGAGATTGATCAGGCGGCCCGGAATGAAGAACGGCGACACCTTGCGCGGCCCGCGTTCCTTCAGCAGCAGCGCGGTGTCGGCAATCCCGGACAGGCCGCCGATCCCGGACCCGATCAACGTGCCGGTCGCGCATTTGTCCGCTTCGGACTCTGGATGCCAGTTGGCATCGTCGAGCGCCTGGCGCGCGGCGGCCATCGCAAAGATGATGAAGTCGTCGACCTTGCGCTGGTCCTTCGGCTCCATCCACTGATCGGGATTGAAAGTGCCGTCAGAACCGTCGCCGCGCGGAATCACGCAGGCGATCTGGCTGGAAAGATCGGCGACCTCAAAGGTCTCGATCTTCCGGGCGCCGCTCTGGCCATTGAGAATGCGCGTCCACGTTGGGTCAACGCCGCAGCCGAGCGGCGTAACCATGCCCAGCCCCGTGACGACAACCCGTCTCATGTCAGAAACTCCAGCCCGAAACCGGCGGCCCAAAACAACAAACCGGGGGACCGTTCGACAACGGCCCGTCCGGCTCTGCCGCTACCTTCCCGGGACGTCAGCTTTTCGCGTTCTTTTCGAGAAACTTGGTCGCGTCGCCGACAGTCAAAATGGTCTCGGCGGCGTCATCGGGAATTTCGCAACCGAACTCTTCTTCAAATGCCATCACCAGCTCGACGGTGTCGAGGCTGTCGGCGCCGAGGTCGTCGATGAAACTCGCAGCATCGACCACCTTTTCCGGCTCGACACCGAGATGCTCGACCACAATCTTCTTAACCCGCTCGCCAATCTCACTCATCGTTCAACCTCGTGCTTGTTCCAATGGACCCGACCCAAGACGCTACAGATACGCTACGAGCCATCGTGGTCGTTAAACTTCCTTCGCTATCGCGCATAGTCTGATTCGGCCCGGTGGGGTAACCGACAAAGCCCGGCGAACGGCAGGCGTCGCCACGCCAATATACAGGGATTCAAAATCCTGCAATGGCCTTCTTTGCCCATCCGTCGGGGGTTCGGTTATCATACTTCCCAAGCCTTGACTACAAGCCTCGCCCGCCCCCGCCAAACGGCCATTCGCCGCATCGCCCGGGGCAGTAAAGGGCTCAAAACATGGCCATTCCGCCGTTGACGTGAATCGTTTGGCCGGTGACATAGGCGGCCTCATTCGAGCTGAGATAGACCGCAGCCGCAGCAATGTCCTCAGGCGTCCCCAGCCGTGCGGCAGGAACCTTGGCCAGGATGGTCTCGCGCTGCTTGTCGTTGAGCGCGTCGGTCATCGGCGTCTTGATGAACCCCGGCGCGATGCAGTTGGCGGTCACGTTGCGCTTGGCATATTCGGCGCCCAGCGTCTTGATCAGGCCGATGATTCCGGCCTTCGAGGCGGTGTAGTTGGCCTGGCCGGGGTTGCCGGTGACGCCGACGATCGAGGTGATCGCAATGATGCGGCCGAAGCGCTTGCGCATCATCAGTTTGGTCGCGGCGCGGGCCAGCCGGAACGTCGCAGTCAGGTTGACCTTGATGACGTCGTCCCAGTCCTCGTCGCGCAATTGTACGAACAGGTTGTCACGGGTGATGCCGGCGTTGGCGATCAGGATATCGACCTGGCCCATGGCGGCTTCCGCCGCGGGCACCAGCGCCTCGACCTCGGCGCTGTCGGAAAGATTGCACGGCAGCACATGGACGCGATCGCCCAGTTGGACCGCGAATGAATCCAGCACCTCGCGGCGCGTCCCGGAAATAG
>JBBRSX010000130.1:0-17317 GCA_038244925.1 Hyphomicrobiales bacterium
CACTTCGTTGAGCTGATCGAAGGTCACGAAGCCGCGCTTCTTGGCCTGCTTGATCATCTTCTTGACCGCGGCATCCGTGAGGTCGAGCAACGGCGACGGCGCGTCGGCTCCATCCTTCTCAGGGGCGTCCGCTGCCTTGTCGTCTTTTTCTTTGTCTTTAACCTGCAGCGTCTTTGCCTTGGTGGCCATTCATCAAGCTCCCGAAACACGCTCATGCAGGACAGCCTCAAGCCGCCGCCTGCCTTTGATAACTCTGACGTCGAGATGATCTCTGTTCGAGAGATCGTCTCGCTTATCTCAACCGTCGCGCATGATCGTCATGCGCATGACGCGGAAAGGGCGGCGCAAACCGTCGCCACCCCCTAAAACCCTTCGTCGCCGGTGTTATGCCTTGAGGCTGTTAAGGAGCCTCTCAGCTTTACGTACCCTTGTTGGCTTACGTAACCTTGCGGCTATTAAGTTTCGCTTAACCCTGTTTTTGCAGCCAAACCATGGGTTTGGCGAGTCTTTTAACGGCTCCGGGCCACGCCGTCCGCAGCATTTTTTTTCGTCAGACGCTTTTCCGGAACCGGCCCGAAAGCTCGCCAAAACCCTCGATCAGGGCCTCAGTACCGTCCAGCGAATCCAGCCGGGCGCTGACATCCCGGAGCCAGCCCATATTGGCCTCGCTGGGCTCCTCGCCCAGGGCCAGCTCGGCGTCCTTCTTCTCCCTAAATAAGGCGTGGGTTTTCTGATGCAAGACAACCAGTTGCTGCCAGGTGGCCAAAACGTCCTCGCGGGCCGCACCGGGTTTCGAGCCCCACACCGCCGAGGTCGTGATCGCCCGCTCAACCCTTTGAAGAATATCACCTAATCCGCGTGCATCGAGGTCGCCTCGCATTTTCTCGGCCTGCTGTTCCGGCTCCGGGGAATGGTGATGATCGTTGGCAAAGGCCGCGATGATGCCGGCGCGGAGTTTATTGGCCTCCGGATGGGCCAGTTCCAGCGCCGCCACCTCCTCCAGATGGTCGTGGAGGAGCCAGGGGTGGTTGATCAGGGACTGCAAAATCAGCGCCTCGCGGCGGGAGATCGCGCTGCGCTGGCCGCGCATGATCGGGCTGTTGGCCAATTGGGCGCTGGCGGCCTGGTAGGGGCCGCGGTTGATGGTCTGGCTGCCGGCCGCCCCCTGCCCGCGTCCGCCGCCTCCGGCGAATCGGCCGGCCGGGCCCGGGGTGAAGGTGCTGCGGGGGGCAAAACGGCGGCCTGATTCGCCGCCCCCGCCCCGGTTGAAATTGCCGTTGAAATTTCCTCGGCCATAGCCGCCGCCGCGTCCGCCTTCCGGCGCAAAGGTGCGCTGCAGCCGCTCGGCGAGATCCTGGCGATAATAGCGGCGCACGACTTCGTCGCGGATGCCGTTACTGAGTTCGCCGATCCGCGCTTCCAGCGCCGCGCGCCGTTCGGGCGTGGCAAAGTTGCCGCCCTCGACCTCGCGCGACCAGATCATGTCGGCGAGCCCGCGCGCGGCGCCGATGACTTCCTCGATCGCGGCGCGTCCGCCGGAGCGCGCGAGATCGTCGGGGTCCTGTCCCTCGGGCAACAACGCGAAGCGCAAACTCTTTCCGGCCTTGAGATGCGGCAGCGCCAGATCGGCGGCGCGGTAGGCTGCCTTCTGTCCGGCGCGGTCGCCGTCAAAACAAAGGATCGGCTCGTCCGCCATCTTCCACAGCAGCGCGAGCTGGTTTTCGGTCAGCGCCGTGCCGAGTGGGGCGACGGCGCCGCCAAAGCCCGAGGTGACCATGGCGATGACGTCGACATAGCCTTCGACCACGATCAGGCCTGCGCCGTTATGGATCGCCTGGCGCGCGGAGTTCAGGTTGTAGAGATTGTCGCCCTTGTGAAACAGCGGCGTTTCCGGCGAATTCAGGTACTTTGCCGGGACATCCTTTTCCAGCGCGCGGCCGCCGAACGCGATGACGCGGCCTCTGATGTCGGTGATCGGAAACATCACGCGGTCGCGGAAGCGATCATAGGGCACGGGAATATCGTCGCCGCCGATCAGCAATCCGGCTTCGACCATGTCTTCAGTGGGAATGCCCTGCGCGCCCAGAAATTCCTTCAGCGCAAAACGTTCGCCGGGGCCGCCCGGCGCATAGCCGATGCGGAACTGGACTTGTGTTGCCGGCGTGATGGCGCGATCGCCGAGATAGCCGCGCGCCTTGGCGCCGAACCGCGAGGCCAGCGTGTCGCAGAAGAACTTTGCGGCGAGCTCCATCACGTCATAGAGCGTCTTGCGGTGCTGCTCGTGCCGCGCGGCATCCGGCGTCACCGCAGGGAGAGCCATGCCGGCCATCGACGCCAGCCGCTCGACGGCCTCGGTGAAGCCGACGCCTTCGGTCTCCATCAGAAACGAGATGATGTCGCCGTGCTTGCCGGAGGAGAAATCGTGGTAAAATCCCTTCTGGTCGTTGACCGTGAAGGATGGCGACTTCTCTTGCTGAAACGGCGACAGCCCCTTGAACTCTCGCCCCGCCTTCTTCAGCTTGACGCGCCGCCCCACGACTTCCGAAACCGGAAGCCGGGCGCGCAGCTCATCGAGAAACTGGGGCGTGAAGCGCATGGGGTGAGTAAGTCCAGCGTGAACCGATCACGCATATAGTGAAATTGGTTTCACAATATCAGGTTTGTCGCCCTTCTCCCGGCTATTCACAGGGCTACTCGCGTCATTCCGGGGCGACACGCAGTGTCGAACCCGGAATCTCGAGATTCCGGGTTCGCGACTACGTCACGCCCGCAGGTCCGCAATTGCGCACCGGGGAATGACAGCTACCGCTTGAAACACATCCGGTTCCACGCTTCCATACCGCCATGTTCACGATCTTCAGGGGCGGGCAGAGCGGGGCGTGGCGGGTGACGCGGCTGGTGGGGGTGAAGGGCGAGAGCCTGGCGCCGACGCCGTCGCTGTCGGTGACCCATTCCGAATCGATCGCGCTGCCGATCCTGCCCTCGCAGTCCTCGTGGCGGCTGGCGGGCACCACCAGCCATGGCCGCTATGTCGAGCGCGCCGAGAAGGAACAGCTCACCGCCGTGCAGGCCGCCCTCGGCCGGCCCGAGTCAAAACTCGCGGCGCTGATCCCGATCAAGAAGTCCGCGGCGTGGTGGGAACTGACCCAGGAGGAGCGGCGCCGGATATTTGAGGACAAGTCGCACCACATCGCCGGCAGCATGCGGTTTCTGCCGGCGATCGCGCGGCAACTCTACCACTGCCGCGATCTCGGCGAGACCTTCGATTTCCTGACCTGGTTCGAATATCGCCTCGCGCATGAATCGCTGTTCGAGGAACTAGTGGGCATGCTGCGCCAGACCGAGGAATGGACCTATGTCGAGCGCGAGGTCGATATTCGCGTCGAGCGCGAGCGGCTGGATGCGATTTAGTTTTCTAGGAAGCGGCCCGAGGCGATGTGCGGCAGGCCGGTGACCGGCCAGTTGTAGACATAGGTCCAGGCCTCGCTTGCGCTGCCGTCGTCGTGCGTGACGGCAAGCATCTTTCGCAGATACTCGGTCGGCTCCGGAAACCCCTCGCCGCAGGCTTCGTACATGTCGAATTCGCCGAGCAGCGCGTCGCGGTCGCGCAGGCGGTACAATTCGCCGAACACGATTTCGGAAGGCTCATCCGACAGCACGAGTCCCGGATAATGCTTGATCAGATAGAGCCGGCCCTGGCAGCGGGCAGCGCCGAGATAGTCGGCGCTGCGCGACAACAGCTTTGCCATCGGATGGTCGAAGCCGCGCATCAGGGTGCCGTAGACGAACAGACGATCTGAAATCATAGAATACCATTACCCCGTCATTCCGGGGCGATGCAAAGCATCGAACCCGGAAGTTCGAGATTCTCGGATGTGAAATTGCACATCCCAGTTCACGCTGCGCGTGCCCCGGAATGACGGAAAGTCGGGATAACGATCACGCCGTCACCACTTCATCCGTCACCACCACGAATTTCACGAGGTCCATCCGGCCGAAACTCGTGGTCAACGCCACGTCGGCGGCATCGCGGCCGGTGCCCATCAGGATACGGCCGATGCGCGGGTGATTGTGGCGGGCGTCAAACGTGTACCACTGGCCGGAAAGATAGGCCTGAAACCAGCCGGAAAAATCCATCGGCGCAGGGTCCTTGGGCACGCCGATATCGCCGAGATAGCCGGTGCAATAGCGCGCCGGGATGTTCATGCAGCGGCAGAAGGTCAGCGCCAGATGCGCGAAATCGCGGCAGACGCCGGCGCGCTGCTCGTAGACGTCATGCGCCGACTTCATGTAATGCGCGTGCTCGTAGCCGAAAGTGACGTGGCCGTGGACGAAATCGGTGATCGCCTGCACCCGCGCCCAGCCGGGTTCTGTTTTTGAAAACAGCGACCATGCGATATCGGTGAGCTTGTCGGTCTCGCAATAGCGGCTCGGCATCAGATAAAGCAGGAGATCATCGGGCAGTTGATCGATCGGCAATTGCTGCGCGGCCGGCATCACGACATCAGGCAATCCGGAATCGCGCACCACCGCAGCGCCACGCAAGCTGACGCCGCCGGCCGGCGCCACCAGTCGGCCGCAGACATTGCCAAAGCTGTCGCGGTAGAAGCCGACCGGGGTGTACGGCTCGGCGGTGATGCTATCGGTGCCGACGATGTCGGCAAAGCGCGACGGATGAATCCCGAGCATGATCACCATCGGCGTCGGCTGCGCGGCCGTGTAGGCAATCTCGAAGCCGACCTTGATCTCCATGGTCAGACCTCTTCCCTGGGCTGCTCTTTCGACGGCGCCTGCCGCTGCTTCTGGAGTTGCGCTCGAGTTCCCGCTTCAGCCCGCTCTTCGACTTGCTCTTCGACTTGCTCCTGGACTTGCTCACGAGACTGTTCGTCGTGCGGCTCGTCGCCGACCGAGACCACGTTGATGCTGACCTCCATGCCGAGAGAGGCATCGGCCGAGCCGAGGTAGCAGCCGTGCAGCGGGATCGCCTGGCGCGGATCGCGCGCCACCGCGACGCGGATCAGATCGCGGGTGCCGACGATGCCGTTGGTCGGATCGAATTCAATCCAGCCGGCGCTCGGCAGATAGACCTGCACCCAGGCATGCGTCGAGCCGCCGCCGACATAGCCATGGGCGCTGTCGCCGGGAATGAACAGATAGCCGGAGACGAAGCGCGCGGCGATGCCGAGCCGGCGCAGCGCCTCGATCATGAACATCGCGTAGTCGCGGCAGGTGCCCGAGCCGGTCTGCAGCGTGTCGAGCGGATGCTGGGTGCCCTGCTCGTGGCGCTTGCGATAGGTGAAGGCCTCGCGGATGCCATGCGTCATGCCGCTCAAGATGTTGAAGGTCGGCGTCGGCCCGTCGTCGTCGAGAAATTGCCGCGCCCACGCCGACAGCTCGCCATTCGGATCGCCATACTGCGGCGCGATGAACTGCTGCAGGTCGGGGATTTCGTCGCGGTCGTAGAGGAACGGATAAAAATAGGCGGTATCGTCAGCGGTCAGCGCAAATTCTTCCGCCGGATTGTGCTCGACCGTCACCGTCGAGGTGAACGACAGGGTTTCCGCGCGCTCGTCAAACACCGCGATCGCAACGCTGTTGCCGAACACGTCGTGAATCCAGCGCAGCGTCATCGGTTGCGGCGAAATCTCGAGATCGCTCGACAGCACGCGCAGGTCATGGCCATCGCGCGGGCGCAGCATGATGCGGTGCTCGCCGAACGCCACCGGGCGGTCGTAGCTATATATGGTCTTGTGATGGATGGTCAGGAGCGGCATCGTTACACAATCATCGATTCTGGGTGTTCTAATCTAGACTGAACCTTGCTCATTTGCAGGTCGTATGCCGCTTGAATAGGCACTAACTCGGGGAAATGGCGTTTGAACCACGCGAACGACGCAGCATTACTTCTGGGAACCGGGGATGTTCCCCCGGTCCGCGAATATAACGCCGGGGGACGTTCGCCGTTCTTTCTCACCTGCGACCACTACGGACGGCTGATTCCGCGTACACTCGGCGATCTCGGGCTGCCCGAAAGCGAGTTGAAGCGGCATATCGGCTGGGACATCGGCATTGCCGGCGTCGCGGAGCAGTTGTCGCAACAACTCGACGCGCATTTGATCGTGCAGCGCTACTCGCGGCTCGTCATCGACTGCAACCGCCCGCCCGATGTCGCAAGCGCGATTCCGCGCATCAGCGAGGCCACCACCATTCCCGGCAATGATAGCCTCTCAAGCGAGGCGGCGGCGAGGCGGCGCGCGGAGATCTTCGACCCCTATCACCGCCGCATCGATGCGATCATCGATCAGCGCCGCAGCGCCGGGATGCCGACGGTGCTGGTGTCGCTGCACAGCTTTACTCCCGTTTACGCCGGCATCGCGCGTCCCTGGCACATCGGCACGCTGTATCAGCGCGACAGGAATTTGCCGCCGCTGCTGTTGAAGCTGTTGCACGCCGAGGGCGACATCGTCGTCGGTGACAACGAACCCTATGCGGTCAGCGACGACACCGATTACACCATTCCCGTGCATGCCGAAGCGCGCGGACTGATGAACACCGGGATCGAAATTCGCCAGGATTTGATTTCCGATCCCGCAGGCGAGAAGGCCTGGGCGGATCGACTGGCGCGGATTTTTGGGGAGATCGAGCCGATGTTGCAGGCGCAAGGACTGCTAACGGCCTAACCGTGCGACGCGACGTAATACGCGCCGATCCAGAAGCCGGCGGCGACGATCCATATCACCCACGCCAAGCCGATGCCCGGCTCCAGCGTCGCCTCCGCCGGATTGGCCGGGTTGACGTAGACCTTCACGGCGGCGCCTTCCTGATAGGCGGTGGTGAACTTGCCCACCAGCCAGCCCGACGTCGATGCGACGTTGCTGGCAAGGCTCGCATGCATGTTGGTGTAGGAGATGTTGTTGTAGCTGTAGGTGTAGTTCACCTTGCGCTGGTACATGACCTGACCGCGCGATTGATGGTCGGTCGGCGCGGCGCGATATTGCTCGATGCCGGACAGCTTGATGGTGCCGGTCACGACCGGCCATTTCTTCGCCAGCGACGACTGCTTCTGCAAAGCGAGCGCGAACAGCGAGATCACGAAACCGAAGCCACCGAGCGCGACCACCAGCACCGACAGTTTGGGATCGTTCAGCCTCGTCGCGAGGAAGTCGGTGATGTGATGCAGGCCGAACGCCGAACCGAACACGATCGCCAGCACGACGGCTGTGCCGATGCCGAGGCAACCCCAGAGACCCTTCGGCAGGTCGCGCTCCAGCACCGCCTCGTTCGGATGCAGCGGATTGTAGTAGACGGTGACGGCCATGCCGGCCGGGTATTTCGCGATGGTCTCCGGCACCTCGAAATTCCCGAGGTCTTCGCCGATGCTGACGCGGTTGTTGCGCAGTTTCTTGCCCGCGACGGCGTATTCGTAAACGACGTTGGCGAAGTTGCGCTCCTCGAAGCGATGGCCGTCTTCGCGGTCGCTGTCGATCACCCGGATCTTGCGCACCTCGGCTTTGGAGACCACCACCTTGCCCGGAGTCGACGGCCACTCACGGGCGGCGCGGACCTGCAGCGATTTGTAGGCGGCGGCAAACAGGATCAGCCCAAGCGGGGCGAGCAGCATCGCATAGACGTACCACGGCAGATCAGGCATGAAGCTTCCCCAGAGACAGCGCAGGGATTAGACGCGCCTAAGCCGATCGGGGTTCAATTTTTCAGGTACCTATCGCGCCCGCGTCAGCGCCAGCCAGATGCCGCCACCGATCATGAAGCCGCCGGAAACGCGCGATAGCAGCCGGGTGCGCCGCGCGGAAAAGAACCGCCGCGCCCGCCCCGCCAGCACCGCGTAGATCGAATCGGTGATCGCGCCGGTCACCATGAAGGTGAAGCCGAGCAAGGCCACCTGCGAGAAGTGATCCTTGCTCATGTCCATGAACTGCGGAATGAACGCGCCAAAGAACACCAGCACCTTTGGGTTACTGAGCAGCACCAGAAAGCCCTGGAGGAAAAATCCGCCGCGCGGCGGCGGTGGCGGCTCGTCGGCATTGACGCCCTCAACGGGAAAACGAACCAGTTTGTAGCCGAGCCAGATCAGATATGCGGCACCGGCAAAGCGCACCCAGTCGAACCAGTAGCCCATCGTCGCCATCAGCGTGGTCAGTCCGACCGCGACGATGCCGATCACGATGGTCAACCCGGCCTGGACGCCGAGAATGTTGGTCAGCGCCGCACGGGTGCCGTGCCGCAGGCCGTTGGCAATCACCAGCGTCACCACCGGACCCGGAATGAGCGCCAGTGCGATGCAGGCGGCGACAAAGGCGAGATAGGCTTGGAGGGACATGGAGGGGATCCGGTGAGAGATGATGACCGCATTATGCATGCAGGGGGAAGAGATGGAAGGCGGTGCCTCTACTCCCTCTCCCGCTTGCGGGGGAGGGCTGGGGTGGGGGTGCCGCAGCATATTCGACAGTTGAGTTCCGGGAGAGACTTCCCCCACCCGCCGCGCGCTGCGCGCGCGTCGACCTAAGAGCGAGCTTCGCTCGTCTCGACCCCGCAAGCGGGAGAGGTAAGAGGAGCCGCTGCGTTACCTTCCATCCATCGACGCGATCATCCAGTTCGTCATCTTCCCCGTCGCCAGAAACGCCAGCGCGGTGCGCTGCACCTCCTCAGCATCGCCCCTGCCCTTCGCAACCGCGACCATCAGATCGCAGCGGTGCGACACGGCGATGCCGACCGCCGTGTGCCGTGAGCCGTCGGCCATGCTGAGTGTGTAAGGTCTGATCCGCCCTTGCATGTCGGCGACACGCACCACCCTGCCCGCTTCCAGCGGCACGAAGCGCTCGCTGATCAGATCGAGATCGGCGACGCGATCGACTTCATCGTCATCGGCGACACCGACGTCGCAATTGCAGAAGCCGATTTTTGGCCGGACGTAGACCTCTATATCGCCGCTGCGAAAGGCCTTGCCAGCCGGCCAGCCGTCGCGCGGAAACGGCCAGGCGATTTCGCGCCATTCCACTTTCTGAAGAATCTGTTGCGGCCTCGCGCGTTCATACGCCGCACCGCCCGACAACGCGCCGAGCGCAACAATCCCGATCGCGATGACGAGCGCGCGGCGCACCTCTCACGCCCTCACGGCAGGCCGGCGACAGCGCGCGCCGGGCCGGTCAATTCCAGAATATGCAGACCGGTATTGGCACGGTCGACGATGTAGACGTAGCCGCGTTCGTCGGTTTCGACATTGTTGGTCTGGATCGCGACCTTGCAGCGGTCCTTGCCGTCAACCTTGACGCAGCGCTTGTCGGTCGCTGCCGTGATCGACGGAATGAAATAGCCGACCTCGGTGGGGTGATAGGGATCGCGGATGTCGAGCGCGCGGACGCCGGCATTGAAGAAAGCGATGAACGCCATCTTCTTGAAGAAGACCGGCGCCATGCTCTCGTTGGAGGAATGCGAGCCGAACCGGCCGCCGCGCTCGCAGAACGCACCGCTGGCTTCGGGCACGGTATAGCTCGAGATCATCATCGGACGATTTTCGACCGTGACGTCGGCAAACCACACCATCTGCCGCGGCTCGTTACATTCGTTCAGGATCGCCTCGTCGACGATCATGACGATGTCGCGGCTCTTGCCGTCCTTGTCCCTGGCGAATTCCGCGATCGGCATGCCCAGCATCGGGAACGTGGTGTGGGCGCCGTTCAGCGCCGACATCGGCATCCGCGAAATTTCGGGCAGACGCAGATTGTCCGGCGTCGGCTCCTTTGGTCCATTGATCAGCTTGTCGCGATCGACGATCTGCAGAAAACCGCCTTTGTTGGTGCCGTAGCCGAAATAGACGCGGTTGCTTGACGGCCCGGTCGAGATCGGCCCGTGCAGTTCGGTCGGCACCGCACCGGTCGCGCCAGGCTCCTGGCCGGGCAATCCAAAATCACGGATCTTGACGGGATGTGCGGGATCGCTGAGATCATAAATCTGGGTCATGCGGCGGGTGCGCCAGTCCGGCGCGCCGGAAACCAGAAACGCAATACCGGTTTCGCATTCCCACCAGTTCTTGTGGGTGTCCTTCAGTCCGCCAAGCCGCGTGATCAATACGGGATTGGCGGGATCAGCGACGTTCCATATCTCATGGGCCTCGCCGCCAAAACTTCTGAGCATGTACACCGCGTTGCGATCACCCTTCGGCAGTTGCTTGCCATCGCAGATCCGAACCATCTGCGCACCACCGGACTCGTACTTGCCTTCCTTCCCGGGAATGTGACGCAGATATCGGGGCTGAGCGGGATCGGTGACGTCGACGATCGAGGTGCCGTTCGGTTCCGCCTTGCCGGTCATCGGATTGAGCGGCGTTGGAATATCATCGGTGCCGCCGTGGTGACCGATATAGGCGATCCAGCGGTCGCCCTGCTGATGAATGGTCGGCTGGTAGGCACTGCGTGCCTGCAGGTCGTTATATCCGACCAGCCTCATGTTCGAGGCTTCCGGCGGCGCGCCGATCTTCTGCTGCTGCGCTGCGGCACCGTTGGCGCATACGATTGAAAACGCGGCGAGAATTGCGAGGTTGACGCGACCACCCATGTTTTTTCCACCCGGTTTACCGGCCAGTCTTTGCTGGCTCGCTCAGGAGGATATCATAGCGGAGTCAAAGCGCCTTGCACCAAGCTCAGGCAAAAACAATTTGCTGGTGAAGGATCACATATTCCACCCCTGCCAGAAGCGTTGAAACCGGCGTGCGTCCGGGCAAAGGCTGGAGCATTCAACGGACTACAAAAACCAGCTTGCCGCGGAAGTGGCGGGATTGGCTGACCTCGTGCGCGGCCACGGCGTCGCTGAGCTTGTAGCGCGTCACTTCCGGCGGACGCACGGCCCCCTTCGCAACCAGTTCCAGGATGCGTTCGAGATGCGGCCGGTCACGGCCGACGGCCGGCCTCAAGCCGACGACATCGTTGCGATCCGGCTTGGGTGCCTGTGCGCCGGAGGCAATGAAGGCCGCGCGGCCGCCTGGTTTCAGGACGGCATAGGATCGCTGCGCGACGTCGCCGCCGACGGTGTCGAAGACGGCGTCGCAGTCTTTCACCACCTGGGTAAAATCCACCGCATTGTAGTCGATGATTTGGTCGGCGCCGATCTCGCGCAAATAGTCATGGTTGGCCTTGCTCGCGGTGGTGATGACGCGGGCGCCGAGATGTTTCGCCAGCTGGATGGCAAAGGCGGCGACGCCGCCGGCGCCGCCCTGGATCAGGATGGTTTCGCTGGCCTTCAGTTTCAAAGTGTCCTCGACGGTGCAGATCGCCGTTAGCCCGACCAGCGCCAGCGCCGCCGCATCGACATGAAACAGGGTGTCGGGCTTCTTCGCGACGATCGCGGCCTTGATCGCAATCTTCTCGGCATAGGCGCCCTCCTGGCCGACGTCGCAGACGCCGAAGACCTCATCGCCCACGCGCAGGTCGCTGACGCCATCCCCGACGGCCGAAACGACGCCGGAGAAATCCCGACCGAGAATGTAGGGGAACCGCGCAAGCTGACCGGATTTTCCTTCACGCACCTTCCAGTCAGCGCCATTGACGCTGGCAGCGACGATATCGACCACGACCTCGCCGGGAGAGGCCACCGGATCCGGCATCTCGCCGTATTTGAGAACTTCCGGCCCGCCGTGTCGCTCGATGAAAGCAGCTTTCATGGTCATCCCCGAATTGTCTTGCCTCGATTTGATGGAACGAGCGTCGCATTTTTGATCGCCGCATTCAAATCGATGGCCGCCGTCTCCGCATAGCGCGTTCGAAAAGTACAAGCTTGACAAGCAACCATTTGGTTGCCTATTATCGTTGCCATGGATGAAGTCTTCAAGGCGCTGGCCGATGCGTCACGGCGCTCGCTGCTGGATCGGCTTCACGCCCGCAACGGACAGACGCTGAACGAACTCTGTTACGGCCTCGCCATGACGCGGCAGGCCGTGACCAAGCACCTTGGGATTCTCGAAGCGGCCAACCTGGTCAATACGATCAGGCATGGCCGCGAAAAGCTGCACTATCTCAATCCGGTGCCGATCCATCAGATCGGCGAACGATGGATCAGGAAATTCGAACGCGGGAAACTTGCCGCGCTCAGCGACTTGAAACGGCAACTGGAGAAGCGTGATGAGTAAGCCCGAATTCATCTATGTCACCTATATCGAGACCACGCCGGAAAAGCTCTGGCATGCGTTGACCGACGGCGACTTCACGCCGCGCTACTGGTTCGGGGTGCATCTGCGATCGGACTGGAAAGTGGGGTCATCCTTTGAGATGGTGCACGGCGACGGCAGTGTTTCGGACGCCGGCAAGGTGGTCGAATACGATCCGCCCCGGCGGCTGGCCTATACGTTCATCAACGTGTCGGACACCTACAAAGGTGAAGCGCCCGCGCTCGCGACCTTCGTAGTCGAACCTCACGGCAATCTGGTGAAATTGACACTGACTCATCAAGGCTTTTCGGAAGGCGGCAAGTTCCTGTCGGCGGTCTCGAAGGGATGGCCTGCCATTCTGTCCGGCCTCAAGAGCCTTCTGGAAACCGGAAAGCCGCTGGAAATCCCCTATGCCGCGATGAAGTTCGAAAACTGAGCTTTGTCATGGATCTCAAACAATTCAAACCGGCCATCGTCTACACCATCTACATCGCCTCCACACCCGAGAAGGTGTGGCAGGCGCTGACGACGGCCGAGTTCTCCAGGCAATATTTTTCCGGCTTTGCGATCGAGGCCGAGCTGAAAGTCGGCGGCGCCTTCATCGCCCGCGCACCGGATGCCTCCGTGCACATCAGCGGCGAAGTGTTCGAATGCGATCCGCCAAAGCGGCTCACCATCAGCTGGAACGTGAACTGGCCGGCGCTGGTGGAAAAACTCGGACCGACGCTGGTGACCTACGAGATCGAGCAGGCCGGCGAAGCCGTGAAGCTGACCATGCTGCAATCGCACGACCGCGACATCAGCGACGACATCTTGTCCGGCGGCCGCCAGGGCTGGCCCGCGATCCTGTCTGGCCTCAAGAGCGTGCTGGAGACCGGGCAGCCGCTCGCGGTCAAGATGCAACCGCCGCAACGGATGCTGGCGGCGCTGAAGGCGATGGGGATCGCGACGCCGGGTTGACTTTTGCGGTCATGCCGGCGCGATGATGCGCCGATAGAGGTGCCAGGTGGCGTGGCCGAGCACCGGCAGCGTAACGACGAGACCGAGAAAATACGGCATCGCCGAAACCGCCAGCAGCACGACGATCAGCGCCGCCCAGCCGATCATCGGCAGCGGGCTTGCCACCACGGCGCGCACGCTGGTGATCATCGCGGTGACGAAATCGACGTCGCGGTCGAGCAGCAGCGGAAACGACACCACGGTCAGCGAGAACAGGATCAGCGACAGCGCCGCGCCGACGGCGTTGCCGATGGCCAGAAACAGCAACCCTTCATTGGTGGTCAGCACCACCGTGATGAATTCATGCAGGGTTCCGAACGAGGCGTGGAGCCCGAGCAGCAGCGCGATCAGCAGCCGCACCTGGTACATCCAGACCACGAACACGAACAGCGTGACGAACGCCATCCAGCCGATCTCGCCGTGGGACCGGATGGCGGCCCAGATCGCCCCGATCGAAACCGGTTGGCCGGACTCGCGGCGGCGGCTGACCTCGTAGAGCCCGACCGCCACGAACGGGCCCAGCATCGCAAAGCCCGCCGCCAGCGGGTAGACCAGATAGACCATGCCGAACGCCGTCAGGCACAGCAGGATCGCAATGCCGCCGGCGGCATACAGCGCGCCGAAGGCCAGCCCATACAGCGGCAGCGCCTGAAAATCCCGCAACCCCTCGCCCACGGCTTCGGCAATATCGGCCGCGGAAATGCTCCGCACCACCGGATCGACCTTGCCGGAAATCGAGCCCATCGCTTGCTCCCCTGGTTTGGAGCCATTCAGGCAGGCGGATAGCGCGGACGTATTGATCCTGGTCAAGTCGAATTGGAATCGGCGTTGCGCGCTTTCACCCCAGCGCCCGCAACTCGCGCCGCAGCACTTTCCCCGTCGCGGTCATCGGCAGCGTCTCGGCGAACTGCACGAAGCGCGGATATTCGTGGGCGGCGAGTTGCACTTTCACGAATTCCTGGATCTCGCGCGCCAGCGCGTCACCGGGCGCAAAGCCCGGGCGCAGCACGATCCAGGCCTTGATCGATTCAGTACGGATCGGATCGGGAATGCCGACCACAGCCGACATCGCCACCGCCGGATGCTTCATCAGGGTGTGCTCGATCTCGGATGGCCCGACGCGATAACCGGCGGTGGTGATGACGTCGTCCTCGCGGCTGACATACCAGAAATAGCCGTCCTCATCCTGGATGCCGAGATCGCCGGTCAGCAGAAACTCGCCGGCATATTTCTTCGCGGTGGCTTCCGGGTTCTTCCAGTATTCGATCATGGTGCACGGACAGGGCTGGCGCACGCCGATGACGCCGCGC
Organism: Hyphomicrobiales bacterium; assembly: GCA_038244925.1. GTDB lineage: Bacteria > Pseudomonadota > Alphaproteobacteria > Rhizobiales > Xanthobacteraceae > Bradyrhizobium. The sequence continues at coordinate 14,467 of JBBRSX010000130.1, forward strand.
GTCCCCCGCGGCAGTTCCTCGCCCTTATCGTTCACAATGCGCACATCAAAACCCGGCGTTGCCCGGCCCATCGAACCCGGGCGGATCGGAAACAGGTTGGAATTGCTGCCGATCACGAGGTTGCACTCGGTCTGGCCGAATACTTCGTGGGCATCGATGCCGAAGGTCTCGCGGACCCAGCCGAGCAATTCGCCGCCGAGCGATTCACCGCCGGTAAAAATGCTGCGCAGCTTGACGCCGGGATTTTTGACATCGGCCTGCCGCATCAGTTTCAGCGCGGTCGGCGGCAGGAACACGTTGCGGATGGAGAGGTCCGCAATCATTTGCATCGCCGCCTGCGGTTCGAATTTTCGCGCACGATGACCGACCAGAGGAATGCCGTGGTACCAGAACGCGAACAGCCCGTTGATGAGGCCACCGATCCAGGCCCAGTCGGCCGGCGTCCACATCAGGTCATCAGGCTTGGGCAGGAAGTTGTGGCACATCTCGACATTGGGCAGATGGCCGAGCACGACGCGATGCGCGTGCAGCGCGCCCTTTGGGTTACCTGTTGTGCCCGAGGTGTAGATGATCAGCGCGGGATCATCGGCGGAAGTATCGACGGTCGCAAAGTCAGGTGATGCCGCCTTCAGCGAAGACCAGAATGGTTTGGTGCCGGCAGGCGTCTTGTCGCCGATGACATAGATATTCTTCAGTTCGGGAAGCCGGTCACGAATTTTCGACAGTTTCTCCCAGCCGGATTCATCGGTGATGATGGCTTTCGCTTCGGAGTTTGACAGCCGAAACTCCAGCGCGTCCTCGCCGAACAGCGCGAACAGCGGAATCGAGATCATCGCCGCGCGGAATGCCGCGAGATGGGCGACTGGCAATTCCAGCGATTGGGACAAAAACACCGCGACGCGATCGCCGCGCTTAAGCCCATCGACGACCAGCACATTGGCGAAGCGGCGCGACATGTCCGCGACCTCGTCGAACGAGGTGCGGGTGACGGCACCGTCCTCGCCGACATAGACCAGCGCCGGCCGGCTGGTGCCATCCGCATAACGGTCGCAGCACGCGGTCGCCATGTTGAAGCGCGTGGGCACGTCCCAGCGGAAGTTGCGATAGAGTTCGTCGTAGGTGGAAGCTTCGGTGAGCATGGATGGCCTTCGAACTTTCCGCAACATCGGAGGTGTCGTCCCCGCGAAGGCGGGGACGACGAAAGATCACGGCTAACCCGACAGCGCCGCCTTCACCATGCCGCTGGCCTTGCCAAAATCCATCTGGCCCGCGTATTTCGCCCGCAGCACACCGATCACCTTGCCCATGTCCTTCATGCCAGCGGCGCCGGTCTCGGCGATCGCGGCCGATATCGCCGCCTTGACGTCGTCCTCCGACATCTGCTGCGGCAGATAGGCCGAGATGATCGCGATCTCCTCGCGCTCCTGATTGGCGAGTTCGGCGCGGCCGCCCTTGTCGTAGAGCTCGACCGATTCCTGGCGCTGCTTGATCATCTTCTGGAACACGCCGAGCAGGTCGGCGTCCGACAGCGGCGGCTTGCCTTCGCCGCGCGCGGCGATGTCGGCGTTCTTGATGGTCGAATTGACCATGCGCAGCGTGGACAGCTTGCGCTCCTCCTTGGCCCGCATCGCGTCCTTGACCGCGTTGTTGATGTCGTCGCGCAGCATTTTTATACCTCTTCGGAGTTCCAGCCCTGATCTAGGCGGTTAGCGCCGCGGAAACAACTAGGCTTGCTACCACTCAACCAGCGCAGCCGCGGTTGCCTGCGGCTGTTCCGGCTGCGGCATGTGCCCGCAATGGGGCAGGATCACCAGTTTGGCGTCGGGGATGTTGCTGGCCATTTCCATCGAGAGTGAATTCGGAATGGTGTTGTCCTGATCGCCCGACAGCACCAGCGTCGGGCATTTGATCCAGGCCAGCGTCGGACGCGAGTCCGGCCGGCTGATGACGGCCGTCTGCTGGCGGATGAAACCATCGACCCCGACATCGTCGGCCATGTCATAGACGATCTGGCGCAGGCCCGCATCGTCGCGCCGCGACGGGTGCACGAAACCGGGAAACAGCTCGTCGAGCATGTCGCGGTAACCGCCGGCTTGCGCGCGGGCCATCATGCCGCGCCGCCGCTCGGTGGCTTCCGCCGTATCGGGCCGGGCCTGGGTGTTGATCAGCGCCAGCCTGGCGACACGTTCGGGCGCCTGCCGCATGATCTCGAAAGCGATGTAGCCGCCCATCGAATGCCCGGCCAGCGCAAAGCGCGGCGGTGCCTCGGCCAGGATCCGGCGCGCGATCATCCCCATATTGTCGTCGCGGATGTGGTTGGCGACCGTCACCGGGCCGTGCCGCCACAGGGCCGGCATCACGGGGGCGTAAATCCGGGGCGAACTGACGAGGCCCGGAATCAGCAGGATCGGCATCGAATTGTCCACGTGCGGCTCCGGATTCGGGCGGAATGGGCGAAAAATCGGGAACCGGCAGCTTAAGACTGCGCCGCTGCCTGTCAATTATGCGGCAAACGCATGTGAATCAGGGCCGTTACGGCTTTGACGGGGCCGGATGCGGCGACTATGTAGTGCGCTCATGACCACATCTGAAAACGCTTCTGCCTGGCCGGATCACAAACCGACCGCGCTGCTCGTGCTTGCCGACGGCACCGTGCTGGAGGGCTTCGGCCTCGGCGCGGAAGGCCAAGCCGTCGGTGAAGTCTGCTTCAACACCGCGATGACCGGTTATGAGGAGATCCTCACCGATCCCTCCTATGCCGGACAGCTCATCACCTTCACCTTCCCGCATATCGGCAATGTCGGCACCAACGACGAGGATATCGAGACGGTGAACATGGCGGCGACGCCGG
>JBBRSX010000131.1:0-17227 GCA_038244925.1 Hyphomicrobiales bacterium
CCCATGCCCTTGACCATCTTGCCGGGGATCATCCAGTTGGCGAGGTCGCCGTTCTGCGCCACCTGCATCGCGCCGAGGATCGACAGGTCGATATGGCCGCCGCGCACCATGCCGAAGGATTCTGCCGACGAGAAATAGCTGGTGTCGGGCAGTTCGCTGACCGTCTGCTTGCCGGCGTTGATCAGGTCGGCGTCTTCCTCGCCCTCGTAAGGAAACGGTCCCATGCCGAGCATGCCGTTCTCGCTCTGCAGGGAGACGTCGATGCCGTCAGGGATGTAGTTCGAGACCAGCGTCGGAATGCCGATGCCCAGATTGACGTAATAGCCGTCGCGCAACTCTTTGGCGGCACGAGCGGCCATCTGTTCACGGGTCCAGGCCATTAGACTTCACTCCCCGTTGCGGCGGCCGGCGCTCTTGCGGGGCGCGGGCGGGTGTTGCGGAACTCGATCCGCTTCTTGCCAACCCCGACGTCGACGATGCGCTTGACGAAAATGCCGGGCGTATGGATATGGTCCGGATCGATCTCGCCGGCCGGCACCAGATGCTCGACCTCGGCGACGGTCACCTTGGCGGCGGTCGCCATCATCGGATTAAAATTGCGCGCGGTCTTGCGATAGACGAGGTTGCCGGCGGTGTCGCCCTTCCAGGCGTGGACGATGGCGAGGTCGGCGAACAGGCCGCGCTCCATGATGTATTTCTCGCCGTCGAATTCCTTCACTTCCTTGCCTTCGGCGATCAGCGTGCCGACGCCGGTCTTGGTATAGAAGGCCGGAATACCGGCACCGCCGGCGCGGATGCGCTCGGCCAGCGTGCCCTGCGGGTTGAATTCGAGTTCCAGTTCGCCGGCGAGATATTGCTGCGCGAACAGCTTGTTCTCGCCGACATAGGACGAGATCATCTTCTTGATCTGTCGGGTTTCCAACAGACGGCTCAGGCCGATGCCGTCGACGCCTGCATTGTTGGAAATCACTGTCAGGTTCTTGACGCCGGATTCACGAATGGCGTCCGACAGGGTCTCGGCGATGCCGCACAGACCGAACCCGCCCGACATGATCATCATGCCGTCCTTGAGAACGTCCGCGAGTGCCGATTTGGCGTCGGGATAAACCTTTTTCATGGAAAAATGACCTGATCGAGGGGGCGGCTGAAGGCCAGCATGATCAGGGATTATTAGGCGAAATCTTCGCGCTGCGTCAATGACGGGGGATTTCGTCTTTTTGGCCTTGCCCCGGCGGGCCGGATGGACTCCAAGATGGCCTTGAAAGCGTCAAGAAAAGCCTTCAAGTTGTGTGGGTTGGCACGGGCTCGAAATGCGCCTGCCCCATTCAACCAGACCTCAACACCGCAACCAATTTCGGTTTAGTCAGATCCGGATATGTCATTGACGATGGCCCAAGGAATGAAGCGCCTGGGGATGCCGCTTGCGGCGCTGCTGGGCGTGGCGTTGATCGGCCTGGTCGGGACGTCCTGGTTCCTCAACCGGGACGCGCTGCGCGAAGCGGTAGAAGCCCAGATCCGCGCGGTCACCGGGCTCGACCTCGTCGTCACCGGCGCGATCGACGTATCGGTATTTCCGGGCAGCTATGTCTCGTTCTACGATGTCGGGCTGAAGGGCGGCGGCACCACCGACCCGGCGCTGCAGGTCGACGTGCTGACCGCGAATTTGCGCCTGCTGCCGCTGCTGCTGCGCCGCTTCGAGATCGCCGACGTCATGATGCTGCGGCCGCATATCCGCGTCGTCAGGGACGGCAACGGCGAAAGCAACTGGACGCCGTTCGTCGAGACCATCGCGCGCACCATGAAGCCCGGCGCCGAGAATCAAGTGTCGTTTTCGGAAATCAGGATTCAGGACGGCGTGCTCAATTACGAGGACGCCACCAACCACGTCTCCGAAATGCTGGGCGATATCGACCTCTCGCTGGCCTGGCCGTCGATCTCGCGCTCCTTTGCCGCGACCGGACAGTTCGACTGGCGCGGCGAGCGCGTCGACGGCTCGATCTCAGCCGCCGATTTCGGCGCGATGCTGTCGGGCGACCGCTCCGGCCTCAAAGCTCGCCTGGCCTCGGCGCCGCTGAAACTCGCCTTCGACGGCACGGTGGCCAACCGCACCAGCCTGATGACGGAAGGCACCCTCACCATCGACAGCGTGTCTCTGCGCAATGCGCTGCGCTGGCTCGGACAGTCGGTGCCCGGCGCCGGCGGCTTCGGCCGTTTTGCGCTGAAGGCGCGCGCCAATATCGTCGGCGCCTCGGTCGCATTGACGAATGTGAACGTCGAACTCGACGGCAACGTGGCCGAAGGCGTCATGACCATCGCCAATAACGGCCGCCAGACGCTGCAGGCGACGCTGGCCGCCGGCGCGCTGGATTTCACGCCCTACATCTCGACCTTCCGGCTGCTCGCCAGCGGCGCGCGGGACTGGAACCGGCAGTTGTTCGACCTCAACTCGCTGTCATCAACCGACCTCGACATGCGCTTGTCGGCGGCGCGCGTGACCGTTGGCCCGACAAAACTCGGGCGCACCGCGTTCGGCGCCAACTTGCGCGGCGGCGCGCTGGCGCTCTCGGTCGGCGAGGCGCAGGTCTATGGCGGCATCGCCAAGGGCAGTTTCGGGATCGCGCGCTCCGACGCGGTCGCCGACGTCAAGGCCCAGTTCCAGTTCACCGACGTCGACCTGCAGGCCTGCGCCAGCGAGTTGTTCGGCGTCAGCAAACTATCCGGCCGCGGCAATATCAGCGTCTCGCTGGTGGCCTCGGGCGCCAGCCCGTTCGGCCTCGCATCCTCGCTCGACGGCAGCGCGACCCTGACCGGCCATGACGGCGCCATCGCCGGCTTCAATGTCGAGCAACTGCTGAAGCGGCTGGAGCGCCGGCCACTGTCCGGCGGCGGCAATTTCCGCTCCGGCTCGACGCCCTACGACAACCTCACCGTCTCGGTGAAATTCAACGACGGCGTCGCCACCGCCGAAGACATCCGCGTCGAAAGCACGGCCACCCGCCTCACCCTGACCGGCACCGCGTCGGTACCAACACGCGAATACGACCTCAAGGGCGTAGCCAGCCTGACCTCGGTCCCAGGTGCTGCGCCCGGCTTCGACCTGCCGTTCGTGGTGCAGGGACCGTGGGACGATCCCCTGGTATTCCCCGATCCCGACAGCCTGATCCGCCGCTCACCCGGCGCCTCGCAGTTGCTGGAATCGCTCAAGGACACCAAGGCGCGGGATGCCGTGAAATCGGTGATCGAGCGGTTGACGGGTGGTGGCAGGCCGGCGCCTGCTGCAGCGGACTCAAAATAGCAGCCGTGCAACCGTCGCGCAGCGCATTGCTGCGCGGATTCGGCCACATGCTATCTGGAAAAGAGATGAACGATATCAGCCAACGTAGCGGCTGCGGCCGCAAGCGCGATTAATGCAGTGTAGGCGTTGAGGAGAATCTTCTTGTAGGCAGGCCGTTTTTCACGCTCAGCCGCAAATTCTCTCGCGAATGGCTTTGAGAGAACGAGGATCGATGCGGCCACCAAACCCAGAACCGCTGTTGTCACGATCGAGACGATGCCAACATTTACTATCGGCTTGCTAAGAAGGGTGAGCCCATAGACCGTCGCTCCCGCCACAAAAAGATAATATGCGGCACCGACATAGCGCGCCATTCTGCTTTGCAGCCAAAGGCCCACCAAAACCAGCACCGATCCTACTGCATAAATCGCGGCAGCATCGCTCGCCCGCAGCATGAAAAACTTCGCGTACATGAAGTAGCTGCAATTCACCAACGCAATCAAAGCTGACAGATAAAGCGCCGTCCTGTAACACGCACGCTGATCTCCCCCAAGATGTTACTATAATGCTTACGCAACCGAAGGTTCGCAAGTGCGGCCAGATCAGCGCAGCACTTGCTAAACGACCTAGCGATGAGGGGTTAGAAGCATGGCTGGGAGTTACGGAGACAGTCACACGCGAGCTAGCGGATTGAGCGAGAAGCGAAAGCGATGACGCAATCCATGCTTCCTTTTCGCCGCCCGATGGATTGCTTCGCTTCGCTCGCAATGACGGGAATGGGATTTCGTAGCCCGGATGAGCGCAAGCGACATCCGGGGGCGGTGTTCGACTGGTCCCGGATGTCGCTGCGATCATCCGAGCTACGAGGCTACGGTCCTCAGCAAGCTTCCGGTATCCGGGGACGCAATTCGCAGAACCAAAATGGTTGAACCATTTCGTCCGATGACGGCTTACCCCCTACAGAAGTTGGCCATTCTCCATCTGGATCGCGCCGCTTGGTTGCGCTATCTTTTATCCAACCGGTTAAAAGCCGGGCATATCCAAGGGAGAGAACAACGTGAGATCCAAGGGAATTGGTGCGCTTTCAATCGCGCTCGCTGCGGCCGGGCTGTTGTATGCCGCAGCGCCCGCGTTCGCCCAGCAAAAGACCATCACCGTCTGGTGGGTCAAGGGCTTCTACAAGTCCGAGGACGACGCCCTCAACGAGGCGATCAAGAAATTCGAGGCCAAGACCGGCATCAAGGTCGAACTGTCGCAATATGCCGTGCAGGACATGATCCCGAAGACGGTGGCGGCGCTGGATTCCGGCACGCCGCCGGATGTCGCCTATGCCGATTCCTATGACGTGCAGGCGTCCGGTAAATGGGCCTTCGAGGGCAAGCTCGAGGACCTCACCGACATCCTTACCCCGATGAAGGCCGCGTTCGCGCCCAACACGCTCGAAACCGCCTCGCTCTACAACGGCGTGACCAAGAAGAAAGCCTATTACGGCTTTCCGCTGAAGCAGCAGACCATGCACGTCAATATCTGGAAGGACATGCTGGAGACCGCCGGCTTCAAGGAAGCCGACATTCCGACCAAATGGAACGATTACTGGAATTTCTGGTGCGACAAGGTGCAGCCGGCCTACCGCAAGGCGACCAGCAGCCGCGTCTATGGCATCGGCCAGCCGATGGGCGTGGAATCGACCGACGCCTTCCAGTCGTTCTACACCTTCATGGACGCCTACAACGTCAAGCTCGTCGACGACAACGGCAAGCTCCTGGTCGACGATCCCAAGGTCCGCGAAGGTCTTATCGCCGCGCTGAAGGATTACACCAACACCTACACCAGGGGCTGCACGCCGCCCTCCTCCACCACCTGGAAGGATCCGGACAACAACGTCGCGTTCCACAACAAGACCATCGTGATGACCCACAACTTCACGATCTCGATCGCGGCGAAGTGGTTCGAGGATTCCACCAACCCGGCACTGACGCCGGAACAGCGCGCCGCCGGCAAGAAGGCCTACGAGCAGGACATCATCACCTCGGGCTTCCCCAACAAGCCGGACGGATCGCCGATGAAGTACCGCTCCGACGTCAAGACCGGCGTGATCTTCTCGGCCGCGAAGAACAAGGCGGAAGGCAAGGAATTCGTCAAATTCCTGATGCAGGAGGAAAACCTGAAGCCCTACGTCGAAGGCGGCCTCGGCCGCTGGTATCCGGTGACATCAGCCAGCCAGCAGAGCCCGTTCTGGCAGGCTGACCGCCATCGCAAGTCGGTCTACAACCAGTTCACCACCGGCACGATTCCTTTCGACTTCACCAAGAACTACAAGTTCACGATCCTCAACAACGAGAACGTCTGGGCCAAGGCGATGAACCGGGTGGTGAGCGAGAAGGTTCCGGTCGAGAAGGCCGTCGATGAACTGATCGCCCGCATCAAGCAGGTCGCGGGTTAGAAGTAATTGATACCTGCCGCCGCGAGCGTATGTTGTCTGTCGTCCCTGCCTAGTGCGCAATTGCGCACGGGCGCAGGGACCCATACGCCGCGGCGGTCATTTTAGAAGAGCATGTTCGACGACTTCACGAAGCAACAGCAACCTGTGGTTATGGGTCCCTGCGTTCGCAGGGACGACGTCGTAACTAGAGTACGTAACATGGCGATCACGCTCTCAAGCTCCGATCACGCGATACCCGGCCCGCCGCTGTCGGCGCGGCTGTCGACGCCGCACGTCTGGGGCATCGTGCTGCTGACGCCCTATCTGCTGGTGTTCCTCGCCTTCGTGATCTACCCGGTCGGCTACGGGCTGTGGCTGGCGCGGCATCCCGCAAGCTATGTCGCGCTCTATCACGATCCGATTTTTGCACGCGCCGCGGTCAATACGCTGATCTTCCTCGTCATCGGCATCAATTTCAAAATGCTGGTGGCGCTGTTTCTGTCCGGCTTCTTTGCGCAGCAACGCCCCTGGATCAAATGGCTGTCGGTACTGTTCATCCTGCCCTGGGCGGTGCCGTCGATCCCCACCATCCTGTCCATCCGCTTCATGTTCAATCCGGAATGGGGTGTGGTCAACCAGCTGATCTTCAAACTCACCGGCGATGACGGCCCGAACTGGCTGAACGATCCGACGGTGGCGCTGACGATGGCGATCGGCGTCCACATCTGGAAATCGCTGCCGTTCTGGACCCTGATCCTGCTGACCGGTCGGCTCGCCATTCCCCATGATCTGTTCGAGGCCGCCGATGTCGACGGCGCCAGCTGGTGGCAGAAATTCCGCTTCATCACCTGGCCGTCAATGCAGATGCTCTACATCACCTGCACGCTGCTCTCGATGATCTGGACGCTTGGCGACTTCAACAGCGTCTATCTTCTCACCGGCGGCGGCCCCGCCGATCTCACTCACGTGCTGGCCACGCTCGGCATCCGCTATCTCCGGCTCGACCAGCTCAGCCTTGCGATGGCGTCGATCGTCTGCGCGCTGCCGTTCGTGCTGCCGCTGATGTATTTCATGATGAAACGGTTGTCGCGATGAAGCTGCCAACGCTGCGCGAAGTCGGCACCGAAGCCAAACTGCTGCTGATCGGCATTCCCGTGTTCATCTGGACCATGGTGCCGATCTATCACATGTTCCTGTTCGCGATCTCGCCGAAGGAGGACGCGTTCTCCGGCAAACTGTGGCCGACGCATCCGACGCTGCACAATTTCCATATCGTGTTCTACCAGGAGCATTACTTCCTCAGGGATTTCTGGATCCAGTTCTGGAATTCGCTGGTGATCGCGGTTGCCGCAGGCGCGCTGACGCTGATGATCGCGACCGCCGCGGCGTTCTCGATCTCGCGGCTGAAGGTGCCCGGCGGCCGCACCGTGATGAACATGGCGCTGTTCACTTACTTCATCCCCGCGGCATTCCTCGCCGTGCCGATGTACCGAACCATGGGCACCTACGGCCTGCTCAACAATCACTGGTCGCTGATCCTGGCCATGGTGACTATCGCCTCCCCCTACGCGATCTGGGTGCTGAAGCAGGCCTCCGACAAGCTGCCGGTCGAACTCGACGAAGCCGCGACCATGGACGGCGCCACGACGTTGCAACTGTTCCGTCTGGTCTACGTGCCGCTGATGATGCCCTCGCTGGTCGCGGTCGGCACCTACGCGCTGCTGCTGGCCTGGAACGAATATCTCTACGCGTTCCTGCTGTTGTCCAAGGACACCGACATCACGCTCCCCGTCGCGCTCGGCAACTTCCTCGCCGCCGATGACTCGCCCTGGGAATTGCTGATGACCACCGGCTTCATCTACGCGCTGCCGCCGGCCGCGATCTATTACGCCTTCAAGCGTTACATGGTGGGCGGGCTGACCGCGGGCGCGGTGAAATCCTGATCTCGCGGCTAAAGCGGCGCTGCGCTCTCGCCTTGCGAACTCGAAAGCTTCGAAGCGAACGACGCCACCACGATCACCACCGCGATGAACGCGATCACCATGGTGCAGATCGCGTTGATCTCGGGCTTCACGCCGAGCCGCACTTCCGAATAGATCCGGATCGGCAAGGTCGCCGAACCGGGCCCGGTGGTGAAACTCGCGATCACGACGTCGTCGAGCGACAGCGTGAACGCCAGCATCCACCCCGCGGCGATGGCCGGGATGATCAGCGGCAGCGTCACGGCAAGGAATGCCCGCACCGGATCGCAGCCGAGATCCATCGCGGCTTCCTCGAGACTCTGGTCGAGCGAGGCCAGCCGCGACTGCACCACCACGGTGACGAAACACATCGTCAGCGTGGTGTGGGCTGTTGTCACGGTCCAGAACCCGCGCTCGGCGTTGAGCGCCACGAACAGCAACAGCAGCGACAGCCCCGAGATCACCTCGGGCATGACCAGCGGCGAATACAGCATGCCGGAAAACAACGCGCGTCCGCGAAAGCGCCCGCCGCGCGCCAGCGCCACCGCACCCAGCGTGCCGAGCAGCGTGGCAATCGTGGCCGACACCGCGGCGACGCGAAGGCTCATCCAGGCGGCGTCCAGCATGGCACGGTCGTTGAAGAATTCGGTGTACCAGCGCAGCGACCAGCCGCCCCACACCGTGACCAGCCGCGAGGCGTTGAACGAATAAATTACGAGGATCACGATCGGCAGGTACAGGAACGCCAGCCCCAGCGCCAGCGAGGTGACGTTGAACCGCGAGAGACCGTTGACCCGGCGCGCCATCACTCACCTCCCGCCAGGGTGCGGCGCTGCAGCCGGTCATACAGCAGCAAGGGCGGCACCAGCAGCAGCAGCAGCGCCACCGCGGCAGCCGACGCTACCGGCCAATCCTTGTTGGTGAAGAATTCCAGCCACAGCGTCTGGCCGATCATCATCGAACTGGAGCCGGCCAGCAGATCCGGGATCACGAATTCACCGACGATCGGAATGAAGCAGAGCAACACCCCCGCGCCGACGCCCGCCAACGACAGCGGAAACGTCACCAGCCAGAACGTCGCCAGCGGCGACGCGCCGAGATCGCTGGCCGCCTCCGAGAGCACCGGGTCCAGTTTGGCCAGCGTCGCATAGAGCGGCAGGATCATGAACGGCAGATAGGAATAGACGATGCCGAGATACATCGCGGTGTCGGTCGATAGCCACACCACCGGCACCGAGACCAGATGCAGCGCCAGCAGAATCTTGTTGAGCAGGCCGTCATGCTGCAAAATGTTGATCCAGGCGTAGATGCGGATCAGGAACGAGGTCCAGAACGGTACGATCACTAGCATCATCGCCACGCCTTGCCAGCGCTGTGGCAGCCGCGCCATGCCGTAGGCGATGGGGTAGCCGATCAGGAGCAGGATCAAGGTCGACGTCACGGCGACGACGAGGCTGCGCAGATACGTCGCGATGTAGAGATTGTCGGAAATCAAAAGCCGGAAGTTATCCAGCGAAAGTGCGGCGAACGCCGCCTTGAGCGCGCCCCAGCCTTCGGTGAATTCGAACAGCGGCAGGTAAGGCGGCTGCGCGATCGCGGTCTGCGACAGGCTGATCTTCAGCACGAAGCCGAACGGCACCAGGAAGAACAGCACCATCCAGGCGTAAGGCGCGATCGCGGCGTAGCGCGCCGGGCGGGCGAAGATGTTGCGCGCGCTCATTGCTCCAGCACCACGCAGTCGTCGGGCGTGAACCACGCCACCACGCGCTGGCCGGCGCTGTAGGCGTCGATGTCGAGCCGCGCGGTATTGGCCATCGACGAGCGCAGCACCGCGCCCGAATCGAGCTTGACCTTGTAGACGGTCAGGCCGCCTAGATAACTGACATCGGTAATGACGCCTTCGAGCCGGTTGATCGCCTGCGAGGTGCCCGCGTCCAAGACCGGGCCGCGGCGCGAGAGCTTGACCTTTTCGGGGCGGATCGCGACGCAGAGGTTGGCCTGGGTCACCGGCTGTCGCGGTTCGGCAGCGACAATCGTGCCGGCCTCCCGCGTCGAAACATTCAGGCGACGATGTTCGCGCAAATAGACCTCGCCGTCGAACAGGTTGATGTCGCCGACGAACTCGGCGACCCAGCGTGAGCGCGGCGCCTCGTAGAGTTCGCGCGGGGTCGCGACCTGTTCGAGCCGGCCTGCATCCATCACGCCGATCCGGTTCGCCATCGTCATCGCCTCTTCCTGGTCGTGGGTGACGATGATGAAGGTCATGCCCAGCCGTCGCTGCAGCTCCATCAATTCGAGTTGGGTGCTCTCGCGCAGCTTCTTGTCGAGCGCCGCCAGCGGCTCGTCGAGCAGCAGCACCTGCGGACGCCGCGCCAGCGAGCGCGCCAGCGCCACCCGTTGCTTCTGGCCGCCGGAGAGCTGATCGGGCTTGCGCTTCTCGAGCCCGTCGAGCTTGACGAGGGCAACCATCTCCGCAACGCGGGTGGCGATGTCGGCGCGCGCCATACCGGCGCGCTTCAGGCCGAACGCGATGTTGTCGTGCACCGAAAGGTGCGGAAACAGCGCGTAGTTCTGGAACATCATGTTGACCGGGCGCTCATGCGGCGCGACCGGCGCGATGTCCTTGCCATCCAGCAGAATGCGGCCCTCGTCCGGCGTCTCGAAACCGGCGAGCATCCGCAGCAGCGTGGTCTTGCCGCAGCCGCTGGGGCCGAGCAGCGCAAAGAACTCGCCGGCGCGGATATCGAGCGAAAACCGGTCGACCGCGCGGAAATTTCTGAATTTCTTGCCGACGCCCTCGATGCGGAGCAGCGGCATATCGACGGCCGCCTCAGCCGGCGGCGCGGGCTTGAGCGGCGGCGCTGACACATCGATTGTCGGCGCATCGATCTCGGGCGATTCCTCGGTCATGTCCCCTGCCATGTCAGTCGTGGCTGCACGCTAGCGGCGGATCGGCATCCGCTCAACCGCTTCGCTGGCGGCGGCCACAATATTGTGGGTGCGGCCGGTCACGTCTCTGCTAGGCTTGATGCAACCCAGGTGACGATGGACAAGAAAATGAACCGGGACCGATACGATCTGCCACTGACGACCACTTCGGATCGCGCCGCGGCGCATTACCGCGACGGCGTGGACTGCATGCTGTCGGCCTGGCACGGCGCCGAGGACGCCTTCGACCAGGCGATTACAGAGGACCCGGGCTTCGCGCTGGCGCATATCGCCCGCGCCCGCCTGCATCAGCTCAACATGGAGGGCAAGGAAGCCCGCGCCGTGGCCGCGCGCGCCAGGCAACTGGTCGCCGGAGCGACGCCCCGCGAGATGAGCCATGTCGAGGTCATGGCCGCGGTGATCGAGAGCAAGCCGAAAATCGCCACCGACGCCGCCGAGGCGCATCTCGACGAATGCCCCCGCGACGCGCTGGTGCTGGCGCTGCTGCTCGGCGCGTTCGGCCTCTATGCCTTCTCGGGACGCACCGACCACGACGCCGCCAAGCTTGCGATCTGCGCGCGCAACGCCACGCATTACGGCGAGGACTGGTGGTTCCTCAGTTATCTCGGCTGGTCGCATACCGAAGCCGGAAACCTGCGCAAAGGACGGGCCCTGAGCGAACGCGCATTGACGCTGCGATCCGCCAATGCCAATGCCGCGCATGGCCTCTCGCATGCGATGTTCGAGCAGGGCGACATGGAAGCCGGCCGCGCGTTCATCGCACAGTGGCTGCCGGTACATGATCGCAAGAGTTTTCTGCATGGCCACCTGGCCTGGCACGGTGCGCTGAGCGCGCTCGATGCCGGCGACCTCGACGGCGCGCTCGCGGTCTATGAGCAGCAGATCAAGCCCGCCGGACGGCCCTACCCGCCGCTGAATATCTTCACCGACGGCGCCTCGCTGCTGTGGCGGCTATCGCTCGCCGGGAAAACGGGCCTGGAGCCGCATTGGCGGGATATGGTTGCCTATGGCGAGAAGTATTTTCCGCAGGCCGGCGCGCACTTCGCCGACGTTCACCATGCACTGGCCGCGGCGATGACCGGCAGCGACACGCTCGAAACGCGTATGGCGCAACTGGAAGAACGCGCAGCAAGTGGAAAGCTTGCGCCGGGCCCCGCCGCGATCGACCTTTGCCGCGGCATCAAGGCCTTTGCCAACGGCGACAATGATCATGCGATACGCCTGCTCGAGCCCGCGATGTCCGAGCTGGCGCGGATCGGCGGCAGCCACGCCCAGCGCGAATTGTGGGAGGACACGCTGATCGTGGCCTGCCTGCGCGCCGGCCACGGCAACAAGGCCGCGCGGCTGATCTCGACGCGGCTCGAGCGCCGGCCTTCCAGACGCGACCAAGCCTGGGCGGAGGCAGTTGGGCAGCGAAATTGAGAGGTTGTGGCCGAATCGGCACAAGAATCGTCCCAAAGCATTGCAGAAAGCCCGGGGAGAAATGAACCCACCGCCATCTGGGAACGACTATCGAACGCCGACGTGATGGCCGGATCGGGGGACGGGTGCAGGATTCTGGATCGCGGCAACGCCGCTTGCATATCTCGACAGACGCATTTCCAGAGGACAAACGCCTCTCGATGTGGCGCGATGTTTATGGACGCGGCATCGCCGAAGTCGATATCGAGCCGATCGGCGACGGTCCGTTTCAGGCCGACGTCACCTTCAACCTTTTGCCCAATGTGGCAATTGCCGCCGGCTCGCGCTCGCCTGCACATTACAGGGTGACGCCCGAATTGCTCAAACAGGGCCGGGATATCGTCGCGCTGAGCATCCTGCGCAGCGGCCACGCTTCCGCGACGCAATTCGGCAAGGAACTGATCAGCGGCGTCGGCAGCGCCAGCGTGCTGGCGGTCACCGGGCCTTCGGTCAGCACGCTGCATACCGATGGCAGCTTCATCACGCTCGCACTGGAGCGGCCGGCGGTTGCCGAACTGGCGCCGGATTTCACCGCGGCCTACGGCAGCTCCATTCCCAGCCACAATGCGGCGCTGCGGCTGCTGATCAAATATCTGGATACGGTGCTCGGCGCCGATGAGCTTGCCAATCCCGACATCGCGCGATCCGCCGCCGCGCACATCATCGATCTCGCAGCGCTGGCGCTCGGCGCGCGCGGCGACCGCGCCGAAATGGCACTCGGCGGCGTCAAGGCCGCACGGCTGAGGACGATCAAATCCGACATTCTGGCCATTCTCGGCCGCAACGATCTGTCATCGGAAATGGTGGCCGGGCGTCACGGCATCTCGTCTCGCTATATCCGAAAGCTGTTCGAAGAGGACGGAACATCGTTCACCGCCTTTATCCTGGCCGAGCGGCTGGCCCAGGTCCGGCGCATGCTGCAGGATTCGCGCCATGCCCATCTAACGATCGCCCAGCTGGCGCAAAGCAACGGCTTCAACGACATCTCCTATTTCAACCGCGTCTTCCGCCGCCATTTCGGCGCCACGCCATCCGACGTCCGGGAAGCCGCCAGCAAGGACTAAGGCCCGCGCTAACCGGCGCCGGCCTGCACCGGCGCGGCGCATCCCTTGGCCATGAAGGCCGCCAGCGCTTCCTTGTCGGCTGATGGCATCGTCAACCCGAGCTTGCTGCGGCGCCACAGGATATCGTCCGGAAAGCGCGCCCATTCATGCAACATGAGATAGCGCACTTCGGCGCCCGTCAGTTCCCGCCCGAAGGCCGGACCGAGGTCGGCGCGTTCGCTGGCATCACCAAGCACCGCCGTGACGTTGGTGCCATAGGCGGCGACCAGCCGCCGCGCCTGATCCTCGCCGAGAAACCGCCAGCGCGCCCGCACCTCATCGACCTCGTTGTCGAAGCGGCCCCAGGCAAAGTCGCCGCCGGGCAGCGGCGCCTTCGCGGTCCAGCGCGGCGACATCGGATAGAACGGCGTCAGCTTCGAGACCGCCCTCTCCGCGCGCAAACGCGAGGTGGTAACGTCGCCGCCGAAGATCGTGACCAGTGGCGCCTTGCCGCGTCCATGGTTGAACGTCATGGCGCCGTCGCGCGGCGATCGCTTGACCGGATTCATCACCATGTTGACGCCGGAAACCGTCCGCACCACGTCGACCGCCTCGATCCGTTCGCGAAAGTAGCGGTTCGCGGCATCACAGAGATAGGCCACATCGCTCGCCGCCACGGCGACGATGGCGGGATCGCCGTTGAAGGCGTGGCCGACGGTGCCGATCAGCGTGAAATCGCGCTCATAGGGGCTGGCGAAAATCAGCCTTCCGTCGCTGTTCTGGAACACATAGACGTTGTCGCTGTCGAACAGGCGGCGGACCACGATCTGGCTCATCTGCGACGTCGCCGTGTTCGGCGGTGGCTGGCGCAACACGGTTTCGGCGACGGATGAAGTCCAGGCCCCGGTGGCGTTGACCAGTGCACGCGCGGTCACGACCTGGCGGTGGCCGCGATCGATTGTCACCAGCCGCCATGTCGCACCGCGTTCCGCCCGGGTGCAGCGCGCGCCGGTGCGGATCGCAGCACCACGCGCCGCCGCGTCGACCGCGTTCAGGATCACCAGCCGGGCATCGTCCACCACGCAGTCGGAATATTCGAACGCGGTGCCGAACGGCCGCTTCAGCGCGTTGCCGACCGGATGATGCGTCACATCGACGGTGGCGGAGGCCGGCAGGCCGTTGCGCGAGGCCAGCCGGTCGTAGAACAATAGCCACGATCGCAACTGCCAGGCCGGGCGCTCGTCGGCATGGGCCGGAATGGCAAAGCGCATCGGGCGCACCAGATGCGGCGCGACCTTGAGCCAGATGTTGCGCTCGGCCAATGCGGCATGGACGCGAAGAAAGTGCCGGCGCTCCAGCCCCGCCAGATCGCCATGGATCATCCGCGGGCTGGCCGAGGAGGCGCCGGCACCGAGGTCGCCTTGCTCCAGCAGGATCACGCGCAGGCCGCGCCCGGCAGCGTCGCGCGCGATGCTGACGCCATTCAACCCGCCGCCGATGATCGCCAGATCGTAGTCCGCCATACGCAACGCTTAACCGGAGAGAGCCGAACGGAATCAGACTCTATCGCGTTTTCGAGCGACGTGGATACTGGTTCGCATAAAGAAAAAATAAAGTCGTGGTGCCAGAGCATGCTTCATCATCTTCTTGTTTGAGCATGATCTCCGGGCAAACGCTTCGCGTTTGTCCCGAGGGAAAACCCGTGTCTACTTTTCCGGATCATGCTCTAGCCAGCTGCACCGACCGATGCGAAGAAGGTTTCCGGTCCCTCCAGTTCCACCAGCTTTCTTTTTTCGATCAGCCAGAACCGGTTTCCCACCGTTCGCACGAAGTTGCGGTCGTGTGACACCAGCAGGCAGCTTGCCTGATGCTCCATCAATTCGTCCTCCAGCGTCTCCTGCCCCTCGATATCCAGGTGATTGGTCGGCTCGTCGAGCAGATAGAAGTTCGGCTGCGCAAGCCGCAGCAAAAGCATGCCGAGACGCGCCTTCTGTCCGCCCGAAAGGCGGCCGATCGGACGGCCCTGCATCGCCACCGACAGGCCGCAACTGGCAAGCCATGCGCGTGCACGCTGATCGCCCACATCGAAGCGGCTGACGATCGCGTGCATCGGCGTGTCGGCATCACCCAGATCGGCCAGATCCTGCTGGCAATAGCCGAGCGCCAGCGACTGCGTGACCTTGATGCCGGCCTGCGGGGTTTCCGGATTTTCGATCGCCTGCCGCAGCATCGCCACGAGCCGGGTCTTGCCGGCTCCGTTCGGTCCCAGCAGCACGATCCGGTCTTCCTTGCAGATGAACTGCTTGCCGGTCCTGAACAGCAACCTGCCGTCCGGTGTCGCGACGGTGGCATCGTCGAGCGTGATCAGAACCTTGGCATGGGTTCCGCGGTTGGCCAGCTTGATCGTGCCTGCGGATCGTTCCAGGTGCGCAGGTTTTGCCGCCTGTTCCAGCTTCTCGGCGCGCTGCTTCAACTGCTTGGTCTTCTGCATCAAAAGGTCGCTGCCGGAATTGATGCCGATATTGTTGAGCTTTGCCGCGTGCTGGCGAAGCTGCTGGGCCGCCTTGACGTCACGTCGGTAGCGCCGCTCATCCGATGCGTCTGCCTCGCTGAGCGCGGCGCGCGCCCGCGTATAGGGGAGCGAAAACATCTGCGACTGTTCGGGCCGCAGAAATAGCGTGCGGTTCGTGGTCGCGTCGAGAAAGGCGCGGTCATGGCTCGAGATGACGACCGGCATGTCACGTGGCAGCGCGTTCAGCCAACTTTCAAGCTGGCTGATCCTGGCGAGGTCCAGATGGTTGGTCGGCTCGTCGAGCAACAACACGTCGGCCTCGGCCACCACGACGCGGGCCAGCAACGCGATCCGCTGCCAGCCGCCGCTTAATTGCTTCAGCGGCCTCTGCCGCAGCGCCTCGGGCACTTCCAGCGATTCCAGGGCAACATCGACCCTCCAGCTTTCGCTGGCCCGTCGTTCAACGGGAAGCGTTGCCAGCACCGCCGCATAAAACGGCGTGTCCGTGAGCGCGGACGGCACGTCCTGCCCAACATAGCCGATGGTCAGCCCTCGCGACCTCGTGATCTCGCCTTCGCTTGGCTCCATCATGCCCGCCATGCAGCGCAGCAGTGTGGTTTTGCCGCGTCCATTGGCGGCGACGAGCCCGATACGGTCACCGGCATTGACGACGAGGTTCAGTCGGAAAAACAGCGGAGCGTTCAGCGTCACGCCGAGATCGCGGATAGTGATAAGGGTCATGATCGTTCCCTGGTCTTGCCGGCGATCACGATGTTCTGGGCATGCAGCCATCAACGGACGTTCGTGTCGGAGCGGCGAGTGATGCAATGCGGGCGCGAACGATCAACGTTCGGCGCGCATTGCCACCGGGGCAGACCAGGAAGAGGTTTTTCGAAAAGGTCTCTGGTCAGCCCTGCAAACGCATTTGCAGGGCGTTGACGGGGCCACACTGGCGATAGTGCCGGAAAAATGTCACTGCGCAGCCCTCCTTTCTCGATCAGGTGTCCGTCAAGGTAACCGGGCCTGTCAGGGAAGGCAAGAATCCGAAGGCAACAATCAGGCGCTGGCGGCCTTGCGCGCAGGCCCGATGACAGGGACATCGGCAGCGCTGCGGCCGACGAGGGTTGCGTATTGCCCGATCGGGAACGGCTTGCCGATGAAATAGCCCTGCACCGCGTCGCAGCCCTCTTCCGACAGGAAGCCGAGCTGTTCCTGGGTCTCGACGCCCTCGGCGACGATCGACATTTCGAGGCCGTGGCCGAGGTCGATGACGGCGCGAACGATCGCCGCCGATTGCGGGTTGCGCCCGAGATTCATGACAAAGGCGCGGTCGATCTTGATCTTGTCGAACGGGAACGCCTGCAGGTAGCTCAGCGAGGAATAGCCGGAACCGAAATCGTCCATCGAGATGCGCACGCCGAGCGCCTTCAGCCGCCGCAACAAAGCGAGACCGCGATCGAAGTCCTCGATCAGCACGCCCTCGGTGATTTCGAGCTCCAGCCGGTCCGGCGCCAGCCCGGTTTCGAGCAGGATCGAGTGCACCAGGCTGACCACGTCGCCGTGCATGAACTGCGCCGGCGACAGGTTGACGGCGATCTGCAGCGG
>JBBRSX010000132.1:0-17194 GCA_038244925.1 Hyphomicrobiales bacterium
CATATCATCATAGACCACCTTGCCGCTGCCCAGATCGGCGAGATTTGCTTCGGCGTTGTCATACTTGATCAGCTTGTCGACTGCGATGACGTAGAGAGCGCCATCGCGGAAGGCGAGGCCGGTGGGCATGTTCAGCCCCTTGAGGATGGTCTTGACCTCCTTCTTGCCGCCATTGTCCTTGATCGCATAGACGTTGCCGAGGCCGAAGGAACCGACAAACAGCGTGCCCTTGTCGCCCCAGGCCATCTGCCGCGCCGCCAGCACGTTCGAGGCGTAGACTTCGATCTTGAAGCCAGCAGGCAGCTTGATCTTCTTCATCAGTGTCGCCAGTTCGGCGTCGGATGAGCCGGTCGGCGGGCCGGACGGCGGTGCGAGGCCCTTCTGGGCTTCGGTCTCGTCGCCGAGGAACCAGTCGTCCGGCGGATGGGTCCAGAACTCCTTGGTACCGGACTCGTATTTCTTCAGCGGCTTCTGCTGCGCGTTGGCCTGGCTGGCCCCCGCGACCACGAGAATCGCTGTGAGCGCAAGAATAGATCGATTGAAAGCCGATT
Source organism: Hyphomicrobiales bacterium (assembly GCA_038244925.1). Lineage (GTDB taxonomy): Bacteria > Pseudomonadota > Alphaproteobacteria > Rhizobiales > Xanthobacteraceae > Bradyrhizobium. The sequence continues at coordinate 552 of JBBRSX010000132.1, forward strand.
TCATCGCGTCACTCCCCTATGCAGCCTGTTGGCTGCGTCTATTATTTATTGAACGTTCACGAGACGAACTTGGTCTGGTGAGATGGAACAGACCGCAAAATGGTAGCACATCCAGTGCGGGAGAGAAGCGCACGTTGCATGGCGAAGCCAAACGAAAATAAATTGATGCAAAATTTCTTCGAGGCGGGTTTCGTTTGAGACATTTTTGCGGCCACGCGCGTGCGCCGCAATATTCCTGCAGCGCGACGCCAGCCGTGGCGCCGGTGGGCGAGCTTCCACAGAGAAAGCTGCGATGCGAATATTCATACTCGGTGGGACAGGTTCGATCGGCTCCGCGGTGGTGCGGGAGCTGACTGCGCGCGGGCACGAATTGTTGGGCCTGGCGCGATCTGACGCATCCGCAACAAAACTCGGCCAGCTCGGCGCAACGCCGATAAGGGGTGATGTCGGATCGCCCGAGACGTGGAACGCAAAGCTGCCGACGCGGTCGTTCATGCGGCGTGCGATTTCGGCACCGACATGGGGTGCGATCGACCAGCAGATGAGTGGCGCCAAGGCGCGGCATGAGCTCGGCTGGGCGCCGAGGCATCTCGACCCGGAGCGCGAGATTGCAGCCGTTTCCGGCTGAGCGGGTCTACCTTCCCTTGAGCCGTTCGATGGTGAGGCGTGCCGTGCCGGTGTTGTTGCGGTAGAAGGTGCGGTACAGGCCCGGAATTCCAATCACGGCGTCATTGACGAAAACGAACAATTCGCCATCGCGGGTCGGCCTGAACGGGAACTCGATGACGGGGTCCGTGGGATCCGGGTCGTAGAACGTTTCCTCACCCCCGACCTCGCCAAACCGCAGCACGATCCGGAACCAGTCGTGGTTGAACTCACGCCGAAATGGCAGGAACAGCGAGTAGTAGAGCCGGATGTACCAGGGCGGCTGCGCGATCGTGGGATACCCGCCGATCGGAAAGTCGTAGCCCGTCAGACCATTGCTCCAGTTGTAGACCGGAGCAACCGGCACGATCGTCGCCCGGTAGTGCGCCCCGCGCGTCAGCATGATGCCTGTCGCCACACAAAGGTCTGATGGTCCGAAATCGACCGGATCGCTCTTCGTCGTTTCGGTCCTGCGCTCAGGCTCCTTCAACTCGGCCAAAGGAGCCTTGCTGCCCTCGCAGGTCGCCCCGGCCACGTCCAGGATATCGAAAAAGAAATGGCTGACGATACCGGCGGCGAGATAGACGAACATCACCGCGAAGACGAACGGCGCAATCTTCTTTTTCAAAGTCTCGTGAAAGCCGATGTATAATCGGTTGCTGCGCAGGTGATGGACGAAGTTGTCCGGAAGGCCCTTGGGCGCGTGCGGCGTTTTCCCCCAGATCGAGGCCATCACGCTCGCCGTGCGCGACGCCACGTTGGAGGACAGATACAACAGGCCGGCGACGAGGATTGCGAGGCCGGCGAACCACACCGGCGCGCGTGCATAGCCCTCGACCCAGGTGGAAGCGAAGTCCGGCAGAAGCGAGCCGCCAAACCGGACGAAATCGGAGATCATGCGGAATGGGCTGGTGAGCTCGTCGATCTTCTGCGCGCTGCTCAGCAGCGGAAACATCACCAGCCATAGCGTCGCGCCGACAGTGGCAAAATACAGGATCCGGCGCGCCCAGACCCAGTTCCACACATGCTCCTGTGCCAGCGCGCGTTGTGCCGCGGCCTTTCGGGTTTCGAACGGCTCCCGGTCGGGTGCGACCCTGAACTCGTCGGGCGATACGATCTCGCCGTCGTCCTTGACCACGTCGTAATAGGGCGGAAGCCCGACCGGGGCATAGGCCTGGGCGTGGTTGTCGATGCGCCGGAAAACACTCTCGTGGATCTTGGCGCGCTGGACCTCTATCTCGTCATCCTCTTCCTTCTTCGATTCCGGATAGAAGTGCGGGACCAGCTTGCGCGGCCCGTAACGATAATAACCGCCGAGGCCCTTGCGCGGATCGTAGAGCCGCCCGTCCTTGTCGCGCTTCGACACCGCGTTCTTGAACGTGTCCGGATCGGCTCGCAGCACATCGGCACAAGCTGAAAGGTTTGCATAGTCCGACTTGAACTTGAGACCGCATCGCTTGGCCTCGGTGATCATCCAGACAAACGGGATGTAGGCCAGCGAGTCGTCGGGATAGCCGCCGCCGACATTGGTGTGCACGCCCGGGAACCAGACCTGGCTGACGCGCTCGTCCTTGATGAAACGCCGCCCTTGCGGATCGACCGTTTTCCCGCCGCCGCTCTCCTCGTCGCTCTCGTCCCAGAGCTGGGGGTGGAACGTGGTTCGCTCCTCATCGAGCGCCAGTGCCTGGCAGGCGCGCATGATATCGGGGTGGGGCCGGTGGTCGTCCGGGAGTTCGATCGGCCAGAGGTACTTGTGAATGCCGGCGGTCATTTCGCTGATCGGCATGCCGTAGGCGGCGACCGTGTCCCAGACACCCACGAATCGGATCTTGACGTGCTTGCGCACGTCCTTCGGTGGGTATTGCGGAGGAAACAGGTTGCGGATCGTCTGGTATGGCCGCTCCAGCTTCAGGTGTTCGTAGCGAGCCCTGCGGTAGGCACGGTAGGCAGCTTTGGCCAGACTGTCGAGTTCGGCCTCGCTGTCGGCCTTGACGAGTCCTTGACTGACGATGAGCCCGATCACGATCCGTATCGTGAAGGCGCCACGGCTGAAGCCGAAGCCGAACAGCTCGTCATCGGCGCTGTGATAGTTGCGGCAGGCGAACTTGTAGAGCGCGATGACATTGCGCCGCAGCCCGAGACCGAACGCGCCGCCCAGGATGGCCATCGGCTTGAACGAGGAAGTGCCGACCCCGTCGTCATAAAACGCGACCTGGTCGTTGCCGGAAAGATCCAGCGCCTCGAACGTGCGCCAGACATTGGTGCGCCAGACCTTCGCGGCCGAGTTGCCGGTGCCATCCGACAGCAAAATGATTTTTCGGCCCATGAAAAGCCCCACCGCGAAGCAAATAATTATACAACCTTCGGTATCAGAGCATCGCACGTTCCCCGCGGAGAAAACAGCGAACTGGATCACACCAGCGGATCAAAAAAAGAAGGTCAAAAAACAACAAGGCCGCCAAAAGGCGGCCTGTCGTTGACTGAGTGATTTGCCAATAAAGAAATTGGAGCGGGCGAAGGGGCTCGAACCCTCGACCCCGACCTTGGCAAGGTCGTGCTCTACCACTGAGCTACACCCGCATCCGATGTGGCGGCGATCGCTCGCCGCCAGCGGCAGAGCTATGCCAAATGCAGGCCGCGAATGCAACAGCGCGAACGCGGTCTGGAGCCGTCCGATAATCCGGTTTTCCCGGCAAATGGGCCCGAATCGGTCCGAAACGGCGACGAAACCGGGCTTATCGGCCAATCGCGGCCTGAATCGGGGAACCCGATCGCTGGCCCTCACCGGGCCGCGGCGCGAATCGAAGCAAATTGCCGGCCCGGCCGGTGCGGGACCATCCATTTCACCGCGCCGTCCGCGGGCTCGGCGCAGCACACCGCGGATTGAATTTTGCGGCCAAACCGCCATCTAGCTGACAAGAACTTGGTCCCCAGCCGTGCTAGAAGCGGCCGACCGAAACGAATTCCGCATCTTCTCGAGACATCAGGCGAGGATACCGTGACCATAGTTGAGCAGGGCGGCGGCCCGGCGCCGCAGCCAGTACCCGATCTGATCAAGGAGACGACCACCCAGACCTTCGTGAAGGATGTCATCGAGGAGTCGAAGCGCCAGCCGGTGCTGATCGACTTCTGGGCACCCTGGTGCGGTCCTTGCCGTCAGCTGACGCCGATCATCGAAAAGGCGGTCCGTGCAGCCAAGGGCAAGGTGAAGCTGGTCAAGATGAACATCGACGAGCATCCGCAGATCCCCGGCCAGATGGGCATTCAGTCGATCCCGGCCGTAATCGCCTTCGTCAACGGCCAACCGGCCGACGGCTTCATGGGCGCGGTGCCGGAAAGCCAGGTCACCGCCTTCATCGACAAGCTGACCCAGGGCATGGCGGCGCCGGGCGAACCGAACATCGTGGAAATCCTCGGGGAGGCCGAGGCCGTGCTGGCGGAAGGCGACCCGGCCGCCGCGGCGCAGATCTATGCCGAGGTTCTCGGAGTCGACGCCACCAATATCGCCGCGCTGGCGGGACTGGCGAAATGCTATGTGACGACGGGCGCGATCGAACAGGCCAAGCAGACCATCGCGATGGTGCCGGAATCCAAGCGCAACGACGCCGCCGTCAAGGCGGTGCAGGCTGCGATCGAACTCGCCGAGCAGGCCCAGGCCGTCGGTCCGGTAACCGAGCTGGAACAGAAAGTCGCCGCAAACCCGCTCGATCATCAGGCCCGATTCGATCTGGCGACCGCGCTCAATGCCCAGGGCAACCGCGCGGAAGCGACCAACCAGCTGCTGGAAATCATCAGGCGCGATCGCAAATGGAACGAGGATGGCGCACGCAAGCAACTGGTGCAGTTCTTCGAGGCGTGGGGTGGCGCCGACGAATCCACCGTGGACGGACGCAAGCGGTTGTCGACGGTCCTGTTTTCGTAAAAACCAACGCGCGCATTCCACAAAAGCGGACACCGGTTTTGTGACCAGAATGCGCGCAAAACTGTAACGCACTAACACCGGGACCGCAGATGCCGATCAATGCCGAATACCGCGGACCCGGCGAACTTCCCGAAACCATTGCGGTGTTTCCGCTGCCCGGCGCGCTGCTGCTGCCGCGCGGCCAGATGCCGCTCAATATCTTCGAGCCGCGCTACCTGGCGATGGTGGACGACTCGCTTCGCGACGGCCACCGGCTGATCGGCATGATCCAGCCGGATATTTCCCACAGCAAGGACGAGAACAAGCCGGTACTTTTTCGCGTCGGCTGCGTCGGCCGAATCACCCAGCTCGCCGAATCCGGCGACGGCCGCTACATCCTCGAACTGACCGGCGTCTCGCGGTTCAAGGTGGTCGAGGAGCTCACCCCCCTGACGGCGTACCGGCAATGCAAGGTTGATTTCTTTTCCTACGCCGACGACTTCGTCGCGCGCAAGGGCGAGGACGCCGTGGATCGCGTGGCGTTGCTCGAGGTGCTGACCGACTTTCTCAAGGCCAACAAGCTGAAAGTCGACTGGGAAGGCATCGAGAGCGCGCCGAACGAGGCATTGGTCAACGCGCTGGCGATGATGTCGCCCTATGGGCCCGCGGAAAAGCAGGCGATGCTGGAAGCGCCCGACTTGAAAACCCGCGCCGAAATCCTGATCGCAGTGACCGAGATGGATCTCGCCAAGAAGCGCACCAGCGGCGAGACCGGGCTGCAGTAGGCGCCCGTCGTCATTCGGGGGCGATGCGAAGCATCGAACCCGGAATCTCGAGATTCCCCGGGGGTCCAATTGCACCCCTGAGGTCTGGTCCTTCGGACCATCCCGGAATGACGGCACCATGCTCATCACAACTTCGTCGGATCAAGCTTTCCCGCCGGAACGAACACCGCATCCGTTTGATTTCCCGTTTAGACTGTCGTCGCAGATGACAGCGGTAAATGAGGGATCATGCGATCGGTACATCGATGGATCAGCGCAGCCGCGGCACTGTTCGCGGGCCTCGGCCAGGCGTCGGCGCAAAACGGACCGCTGACCGGTGACGCCGCGTTCGGCGACTGGCGCTCCGACAAACCCGGTGTCGTCAGGCTGATTCGCCCGGCGGATTTGCCGAAACCGGGCGCGACGGCGTCGGCCTCGAACAGTTCTCGCGTGGTACCACGACCGCCGTCCGCGGCACTCCGGGTTCCGGCAGGCTTCAAAGCAGAGCTGTTCGCGGAGGGACTGAGCGGACCACGCCAGATGCGGGTCGCGCCGAATGGCGATGTCTTCGTTGCGGAAACCGGCGCGGGGCGCATCCGCGTCCTGCGTCCCGGCAAGGACGGCTCCAAGCCCGTCGTCAGCGAAATCTTTGCCAGCAAGCTCGATGAGCCCTTCGGGATTGCGTTCTTCCCGAGCGGGGACAATCCCAAATGGGTTTACGTGGCCAATACCAACAGCGTCGTTCGTTTTCCCTATACGTCAGGTGACGCCAAGGCTGCCGGCAAGCCGGAAACCGTGATCGCGTCCCTTCCCGAAGGCGGCCATTCCACCCGGGATGTCGTCTTCAGCAAGGACGACAAGCGGATGATGGTTTCGGTCGGTTCGCTCGGCAATATTGCCCAAGGCATGGGAAGCGCGCCCGGCGGCCTGCCGTCGTGGATCGCGCAACACCCGCTTGGCGCCAGTTGGAGCGACGAGACCAACCGCGCCGGCGTCCTGACCTTCGATCCCGACGGGAAGAACGCGGGCATGTTTGCCACCGGCATCCGCAATTGCGTCGGCCTCGCCGTTCATCCATCGACCGGTGATCTCTATTGCTCGACCAATGAGCGCGACGGTCTCGGCGATAATCTGGTGCCGGACTATGTCACGCGTATACGCCAGGGCGCGTTCTACGGATGGCCGTGGTTTTACATTGGCGACAATCAGGACCCGCGGCATCCCGGCGCGCGCGCGGATCTCAAGGGCAAGATCAGCGTTCCCGACGTGCTGATCCAGCCGCATTCCGCCTCGCTCGGGCTGACGTTCTACTCAGGCGACGCCTTCCCCGCGGAATATCGCGGCGATGGTTTTGCCGCCGAACATGGTTCGTGGAACCGGTCGAAACGCACTGGGTACAAAGTCATTCGCATCCGCCTGAAAGACGGCGTGCCGACCGGCGAATATGAGGATTTCGTCACTGGCTTTGTCGTCAACGATTCCGACGTCTGGGGGCGCCCCGTTGGCGTTACTGTCACCCGCGATGGCGCGCTGCTGGTGTCCGAGGACGGCAACGGCACGATCTGGCGGATTACGCACCCGTGATCCGTGTGCCGACGCCGTGACCCTTAGTACCCCGCCACCGCGAGCACGACGACGGTGCCCAGCGCCTTCCAGCCAAAACCACGGCCCCGCGACCACCACGCATTGGCGACGGCGGCAAAGCCATAGACCGCAACGATGGTCACGACGATCCAGTGCCGTGCGCTTTCCGATCCCAGCGCGGGCGCTGCGATCAGCAATACCCCGCCGCCGATCCAGGCCACGGTGCCGGCCTGCCACACCAGCCGGATCAGGGTCCGCAGGCTTTCCGGCTGGATCGTCGCCCGGGCAAACACCTTGGTTTCCCCGAGCACGCCGTGGATCAGAGCGACCACTATTCCGGCTAGGCCCGCGCATTGCAGAATGATATCCCGCATCGACCAGTCTCCATACACTACTGTATGGTTATGGACCTCACGGTGGCGTCTGTCAATACAGTAGTGTATGGATGGACGTCATGAGCGATCAACTCTCGGCAAAAGACTGGCTCGATCAGGGCCTGAAGACGCTCGCCGGCATCGGTTTTACGGCGTTGAAGGCCGAGCCGCTGGCGAAGGCGATGGGGGTGTCGCGCGGCAGCTTTTACTGGCATTTCGCCGACATTGCCGCGTTCCACGCCGCGATCCTTCAGCATTGGCGCGAGGTTGCCGCCGAGCAGATCATCGCCAACGTCGAAGCCGGCTCGAAGGACGACGACCCGCTGGCGCTGCTGCTGCGCCGGGTGTTCGGCGAGAAACTGACGCTGGAAAAGGCCGTTCGTACCTGGGCCAGCGTCGATGCCACCGCCCGTGCCGCGGTGCTGGCGATCGACCGGCGCCGGCTCGGCTATGTCGAAAACCTGCTGACGCAGTCCGGCCTGACCGCGGAGACGGCCCGCGCCCGCGCCCAAATTCTCTATTGGGCGTTTCTCGGTTTTGCACTGTCGGATCGACCGCTGCCAAAAGCCCGGCAACAGGCCGTGCTCAAAGAATTGCTGCGAATAGCCGCGTCATGACAGCTCGCCGTTGGATATGCTAAGGGACGGGATCAATAGCGTCTTCGAGCGAAGTGGATACCGGTTCGCACAGCAATCAAGTTTACGCAGATTGCGTAGAATTATCTGCGACAGAAAACGCGTCCAAACAAAGAGCCGGAGACAACCATGAATGCTTCGCCCGAACGCCTCGACGGCACCGTCGACCCAAAACTGCTCGAAATCCTGGTCTGCCCGGTGACCAAGGGTCCGCTGGAATTCGATTCGGCGCGGCAGGAGCTGATTTCGCGCTCGGCCAAGCTGGCGTACCCGATCCGCGACGGCATCCCGATCATGCTGCCGGAAGAGGCGCGAAAGATCGATTGAAGAGAGCGAATAGGGAGTGGCGAATGGCGAGTAGCGCTTCCATTCGCCACTCCCTATTCGCTATTCGCCTCTACAGCGCCTCGCCCTTCAGCAGCCGCGGCACGTCGCCCGATAATCCGGCGGCCTGGCGGATGAACAGGCTTTTGAGCGGCGGCGCGCGATCGACGAGGCCGAGACCGATATCGCGCACGGTGCGCAGCAGTCTCGATTCGTTCGAGAACAGGAAATTCAGCGAATTGGTGGCCAACCCCATCGCCATGGTGTCGAAACGCCGCCAGCGCTGGTAGCGTTCGAGCACGTCGGCCTGTCCGGGGTCCATGCCAAGCCGCGCCGCATCGACCACGACTTCGGCCAGTGCCGCGACGTCCTTCAGGCCCATGTTGAGTCCCTGCCCCGCGATCGGGTGAATCACGTGCGCGGCATCGCCGACCAGCGCCAGCCGCTCGGCAATGAACGAGCGCGCGACGAAATAGCCGAGCGGAAATGCCCGCGGCGTGTCGAGCGCCTTGATCTCGCCGAGATGCAAGCCAAAGCGCCGCTCGAGTTCGCCGTGAAATTCTTCTTCGCTGAGGGCCGTGATCCGCGCGGCTTCGGCGCGGTTCTCGGTCCAGACCAGCGACGAGCGCTTGCCGGTCAGCGGCAGGATCGCGAACGGACCCGCGGGCAAAAAATGCTCTTCGGCACGGCCGTGATGATCGCGCTCATGGCCGACGGTGACGACGATGCCGGATTGGTCGTAGTCCCAGCCATGGGTCGCGATCCCCGCACGTTCGCGCAAGCGTGAGCGCGCACCGTCGGCGGCGACCAGCAGGCTTGCCTCGATGACGGTGCCGTCCGCCAGCGTCACGTCGATACCATCGGGGCGTGAATCGTAGGTCGAAACCGCGGTGGCGCGGAGATCGATACCCTCGGCCTCGGCGCGCGCGACCAGCGCGTCGATCAAGCGGCGGTTTTCGACCATATGGGCGAAGGGCTCACCGGGCTCGACATCGCCCGCAAAGGTCAGGAACACCGGACGGGTGGCGTCTTCCAGCTTGGAATCGGTGACGACCATGTCGAGGATCGGCTGCGATTCCGCGGCGACCTGATCCCAGATGCCGAGCGCTTCGAACAGCCGCCGGCAGGCGGCGACGATGGCGGTGGCGCGCGGATCGCGGCTCGGCCGGACGCTGAGCGCCGGATCGGCCACAATCACCGGAATATCGGGCCCAAGGCCCTGACGCAGCGCCAGCGCCAGCGCCAGCCCGGCAAATGCGCCACCGCAGATAACAATACTTCGCTGTGCCGTCATGGAATCCGTACCCGGTTACTTCATCAGACTACGCTTGCTACCTGATAATAGCTGGGCGAAACAGGGCCGAGAAACAAGGGTTCCGCCGTCATTCCGGGGCGATGCGCAGCATCGAGCCCGGAATCTCGAGCTTCCGGGTTCGATACTTCGTATGGCCCCGGAATGACGGACGCGTTCAACCGAAAGCACTTCAATGTCCAAAGGCGTGATTGACCTGATTTCCGTTCTCGATCTCGAACCACTCGAGGTAAACCTGTTTCGCGGCAACAGCCCGAAAACGAGCTGGCAGCGGGTGTTCGGCGGACAGGTGATCGGACAGGCGATGATGGCGGCGTGCCGCACCGTCGAAGGCCGGCTGCCGCATTCGCTGCATTGCTATTTTATCCTGCCCGGCGATCCGCAGATTCCGATCATCTACGAGGTCGAGCGGCTGCGCGACGGCAAGAGCTATTCGACGCGGCGGGTTTCCGCGATCCAGCACGGCAACGCCATCTTCTCGATGATCGTGTCGTTTCACGTCGAGGAAGAAACCGAATTCAATCATCAGGACAAGATGCCGGATGTGCCGCCGCCGGAAAAACTCACCGCCGAGGAAGTCTCCAAGCAGCCGATGTTCCGCGAGATGCCGGACTTCATCCGCCGCTATTATGAATCGGACCGGCCGATCGAACTGCGTCCCGTCGAGCTCAGCCGCTATTTCGGCCAGAAAATCGACGACGGCCGTATCCATGTCTGGATCCGGACCGCGGCGAAACTGCCCGACGATCCGGCGCTGCATATGTGCGCGCTGGCCTATGCGTCGGACTTTTCGCTGCTCGATGCGATCATGGCGCGTTACGGCCGCACGCTTTTCGACAAGCGCATGATGCCGGCAAGCCTCGATCACGCGATGTGGTTTCACCGGCCGTTCCGTGCCGACGAATGGCTGCTTTACGCGCAGGATTCGCCGAGCGCGCAAGGCGGCCGCGGATTGACCCGCGGCTCGATCTTCAAGCCCGACGGCACGCTGGTGGCGTCGGTGGCCCAGGAAGGCTCGGTGCGTCAGCGCAGGTGAAGGGCTCCGCAAGAAAACGAGCCCGGTCTGAATCAATCAGAGCCGGGCTCCGGCGTCTCAGGCCGCACGATCGACCAGCTCGAATTGCGACGTGTACCAGCTCGTGTACCAGCGCATCACCCAGGGAATCGGAATCAGCAGCGCGCAGCCGATCGCAAACACGATGGTCCGCCACAACACCTCAAGGCCCGATCCATTGAAGGTGACCTCGCGATGGGTCCCGCTGATGTTGCGGCAAATCCAGCGCATCCATGCCGTGATCACCCACGCCCAGCCGACAATGGTGATGACGGAAATGTACATCAGCACCTGCCAGCCGATGTAACCCAGCGCGCTGCCGTCGAAGGCGATCGGAAGCGGCTGTCCGTTCGAGCTCAGATTCGATGTAACCCATCGCACCACCATCCAGGACAGATAGGCCTGAATCGGAATCGAGATGTATTGCAGGTAATAGAGGTCGGCCGATCCCAGATAGGTCAGCAGACCGATCGCGACAAAGACGTACCAGATGTCGCCGACCTGACCATTGAAGGCGAGGTTCGGTCGCTCCGGCACGCGAAGCCGGGAGGCTATCCAGCGATAGAAGCTGGTCGCAACCCACGGTGCCGGGATCACCAGTACCAGTCCGATGACGAACAGCAGGCCGCGCCCGAGGAACTCCCACAGCGGCAGATCGATCGAAAGCGGTCCGCCGCCATAACCACCGGAGCGGCCCGAGCTCATCGGCGGGCCACCCGGCCTCGGGATGGCTGGAGGCGCCGACGCGCCGCCGGCCATTAGCCCCGGAATCTCCGCCGCCTTCTGCCAGCCTGCCATCCCCTCGGACCACACCAGAGTATCCGCCCTGACCGTTCCGCGGGCAATGAGGTCGCGCAGCTGGGCTTCGGGATAGGGGCCCTGTTGCTGGCCGTTGGATGCAAAAAACCACGATCGGTCCGACATTTTATTATTTCCTTGGGCCGTTGGGACGGACAAAGCCGGGGGGCCGGCGGCGGAACCGCATTCTGTCTGGTGACCCTTACCCCTGTACAGTGACTGGCATCACCCGCCCCAAATGTTTTCCCCTTAAACCTGCAAGTTTTTTGTGCCATTTGCCCAGAAAAATGCCAGATTCGGCCAAGCAGCCGAAACGGCCACGCATCGGCCCGCCGAACACGCAAAAGCGAATACCGTAGAGAATGAAGGCCTGACCATGAAACTCGTCGTCGCGATCATCAAACCGTTCAAGCTTGACGAAGTGCGCCAGGCACTGACAGCCATCGGGGTCCACGGCATGACCGTGACCGAGGTCAAGGGCTACGGCCGCCAGAAGGGTCACACCGAAATCTATCGCGGCGCCGAATATGTCGTGAACTTCCTGCCCAAGCTCCGGATCGAAATCGCGGTCGCCTCCGACATCGCCGACAAGGCGGTCGCCGTCATCACCTCGAACGCGCGCACCGGCCAGATCGGCGACGGCAAGATCTTCGTGACGCCGATCGATCACGCGCTGCGAATCCGCACCGGCGAGACCGACAGCGACGCGCTCTGACTCTTCCGTAAACGCAAAAAACCTAAGGCGCGGCCGGCAACGAAGCCAGGCGCGCGAGAAACGACAACAGGCCGGGGAAATTCCATGGGGGCACTATCGTATCGTGCAGCGAAGCTGGCTGCGCTCATCACGCTTGCAGCGGCCAGCACGCTGGCCACACCGGCCTTCGCCGAAACGTCGACCATCAACGCCGCCGACACCGCATGGATGATGGTCGCCACCGCGTTCGTGCTGATGATGACGATCCCGGGTCTGGCGCTGTTCTATTCCGGCATGGTGCGCAAGAAGAACGTGCTCGCGACCATGGCGCAGAGTCTCGCAGCGGTTGCGATCATCTCGATCCTGTTGGTGATGTTCGGCTATTCGCTGGCCTTCGTCGGCGACGGCCCCTGGCTCGGCACGCTTGATCGCGGGCTGCTGATCGGGATGACCATGGACAGCGTCAACCCTGCGGCGAAGACGATTCCGGAAGCGCTTTTCATGCTTTACCAGATGACGTTTGCGATCATCACGGTAGCGCTGGTGGCGGGTTCGGTGGCCGACCGGATGCGGTTTTCGGCCTATCTGCTGTTCGCCGTCGGCTGGTTCATGTTCGTCTATGTGCCGCTCGCGCATTGGGTATGGGGCGGCGGCTTTCTGGCTACCAAAGGTGTGCTGGATTTTGCCGGCGGGCTCGTCGTGCATCTCTCCGCCGGCATCGGCGGGCTAGTCGCGGCCAAAGTAATGGGCCGGCGCCACGGCTATGGCAGCGAAAATCTTTCGCCATTCGACCTGTCGCTCGCCGTGGTCGGCACCGGCCTGTTGTGGGTCGGCTGGTTCGGCTTCAACGGCGGATCGGCGCTGGCAGCCAATTCGCGCGCGGTGATGGCGATCATCTCGACGCATCTGGCGGCATGCGCCGGCGCGCTGACCTGGGGCGCGATCGAATGGGCGACGCGGCGCAAACCGTCGGTGCTCGGCATGATCTCCGGCGCGGTCGCCGGCCTCGGAACCATCACGCCGGCGTCGGGCTTCGTCGCGCCGTGGCACGGCGTCATCATCGGCATAGTGGCAGGCATCGTATGCTTCTGGGCCTGCACCTGGCTCAAGCATCGTTTCAACTACGACGATTCGCTCGACGTGTTCGGCGTGCACGGCATCGGCGGAATGACCGGCACCCTGCTGGCCGGCGTCTTTGCGGTCAGCGCCATCGGCGGCACCTCAGGCCTGATCGAGGGCCACCCGCAGCAGGTGCTGATTCAGCTGTACGGGATCGCGGTCACCCTGGCCTGGTCCGGGGGCGTGACCTACGTTCTGCTCAAGCTGGTGAGCGTGTTCGTGCCGCTGCGGGTCTCGCTGCAGCAGGAGCTCGAAGGCCTGGATATTTCGCAGCACGGCGAAGCGCTGCAATAAAATCCCCATCCAAATACCGGCTGATACCGCCTGACTGCCCTAGCTCTGGGCAGGATTATGTCTGGAGTCTGACGTGCTCATGTTTTGAGCACACCTGACTACGCATTGAGCGCGACGGAATGGCACAGGTGAGGCTTTTTCGCGCAAAGGGCGAAAAGGGCCGGATTCATAGTCCGTTAGGGAATTCCGCCGATCTGGCACGGCATTTGATTCTAAGGGTCCTGGCTGTGCCCGCGTAGTGAACTTCTCCGCGTGGTGAACCTCAGTCGAGAACGCCCGGTCGCGTCTGGACCGGGCCCAAGCGGGGATAGGACCCATGAAAATTGTTATGGCGATCATCAAGCCATTCAAACTCGAAGAAGTCCGTGACGCCCTGACCGCCATTGGCGTTCACGGTCTCACGGTGACGGAAGTCAAGGGATATGGCCGGCAAAAGGGCCATACGGAGATTTATCGCGGCGCTGAATACGCGGTCAGCTTCCTGCCCAAGATCAAGATCGAGGTCGCTGTCGCCTCGGACCAGGTCGACAAGACCATCGACGCCATCACGTCTGCCGCGAAAACCGGGCAGATCGGCGATGGCAAGATCTTCGTCATCAATCTCGACCAGGCGGTTCGCATCCGCACCGGCGAAGCCGATGCCGCAGCACTCTGAACCCGCGCAACCTATTCAATCAGGAGTAAACCAAATGACGTTCAAACGTCCCACCAGCGCGGGATGGGCAGTCCTCGCAATCGGAGCGCTCTGCGCCGTAGGCTTCGTCGATGCCGCGTTCGCGCAGAATGCGGCGCCCGCGGCCGACGCAGCCGCTGCGGCAGCCCCGGCCGCCGCCGTTCCCAACAAGGGCGATACCGCCTGGATGCTCGTATCCAGCGCGCTCGTTCTGATGATGTCGGTCCCCGGCCTCGCCCTGTTCTATGGCGGCCTCGTCCGTACCAAGAACATGGCCTCCATCCTGACCCAGGTGTTCGCGATCGTCGCCATGGTCGGCGTCGTCTGGACGCTCTACGGCTACTCGCTGGCCTTCAGCGACGGCGGCAGCATGACGCCCTGGATCGGCGGCCTCGGCAAGGCCTTCATGCATGGTGTCGACGCCAATTCGACGGCGGCAACCTTCTCCAACGGCGTCGTCATTCCGGAACTCGCCTACTTCGTCTTCCAGATGACGTTCGCGATGATCACCCCGGCCCTGATCGTCGGCGCTTTCGCCGAACGCATCAAATTCTCGGCGGTGATGCTGTTCATCCTGCTGTGGGTCACCTTCATCTACTTCCCGATCGCGCATTGGGTTTGGTACGTCGCCGCTCCGGATGACGTCGCAGCTGCTGCCAAGGCGCTTGCCGCGGCAACGGACGCTGCGGCCAAGACGGCGGCCCAGGCCAAGCTCGATGACGTCACGGGTGCGGTCGGCTGGCTTGCCGGCGCCGGCGCCCTCGACTTCGCGGGCGGCACGGTGGTGCACATCAACGCCGGTATTGCCGGTCTTGTCGGCGCGCTGATCATCGGCAAGCGCACCGGTTACGGCAAGGACCTGATGGCTCCGCATTCGCTGACCATGACCATGATCGGCGCCTCGCTGCTGTGGGTGGGCTGGTTCGGCTTCAACGCCGGATCGAACCTCGAAGCCAACGGCGTAACGGCGCTGGCCTTCGTCAACACCATGGTGGCCACCGCGGGTGCGGCGCTGTCCTGGCTGCTCTGCGAATGGATCGTCAAGGGCAAGCCCTCGTTGCTCGGCATCTGCTCCGGCGCGGTGGCCGGCCTGGTGGCGGTGACACCCGCTTCGGGCTTTGCCGGCCCGATCGGCGCGTTGGTGCTTGGCCTCGTGGTCTCGCCGGCCTGCCTGTTCTTCGTCAGCACGGTGAAGAACGCGCTCGGCTATGACGACGCCCTCGACGTGTTCGGCGTCCACTGCATCGGCGGGATCATCGGTGCGCTCTGCACCGGCATCCTGGTCAATCCCGCCCTCGGTGGAGTCGGCATCACCGACTACACCAACATTACCGGCAACAACGCCGGTACCTATGACTTCGTCGCCCAGATGATCGCGCAGGGCAAGGCCGTCGGAGCGACGTTGCTCTGGTCCGGCATTGGTTCGGCGATCCTCTACAAGTTCGTCGACGTGATCGTCGGTCTTCGCCCCTCCGTGGAAGCGGAACGCGAGGGTCTCGACATTACCGATCACGGCGAGCGCGCTTACAACATGTAGGTTCTCCCGGGGGCGCGATCATCCCGCGATGGTCGCGCCCAGAACTACGGTTCGGGCACATACCCGGCAATGCCCTGACCGTTGAGGGGCTCCAGCGCAAGTTGGAGCCCCTTTCTTTTTGAGTGAATCCAGGGTCTGGACGACGCCGGCCGCCGATGGTTAATCGCGTCTTAACCTCGCCGTATCTATGGTGGTTTGATCCGTTTTCTGGCCGGTCTCGCCTTGCGATCGGCTGCCCAACAGTGCTGGCGCTTTAAAGTATGGCCATGACCGCTTCATCCCGTGCGCCAGAGGGCGCCGGCACCAAGGAAAGCGAGCGCTCGCCATTCGCGCGGCTGACCGAATTGCTGGCGCCGTACAAGCCCGGCAAGCCCTTGATAACGCTGTCGTTGGGCGAGCCGCAGCACCCGGTGCCGGACTTCGTCGGCCCGGTGCTCGCCAAACACATCGCCGATTTCGGCCGCTATCCCATCGCCAAGGGCATCGAGCCGTTCCGGCACGCGGCGGCGAACTGGCTCTCCACCCGGTTCCGGCTGCCGCGGCCGGTCGATCCCGAGACCGAACTTCTGGTGCTGAATGGCAGCCGCGAGGGATTGTTTTTCGCAGCCCTTACCGCGGCTCGCTTCGTCGGCGAGCGCAAAGGCAGGCCTGCGATCCTGATCCCGAATCCGTTTTATCCCGCTTACGCAGCCGGCGCCCGCGCCGCCGGCTGCGAAGCGATTTACTTGCCGACCACGCTCGCCAACGGATTTCTGCCCGATCTCGATGCGCTCGACGATTCCACCCTCGCCCGCACGGTTGCGATCTACATCGCCTCGCCGGCCAATCCGCAAGGCGCCGTCGCCTCGAAGGAATATTTCAGGCGCCTGAAAGAACTCGCCGGCCGCCACGGCTTCATGATTCTCAGCGACGAATGCTATTCGGAAATCTACACC